>NZ_JBSGVS010000047.1:0-78324 GCF_053608565.1 Streptomyces sp. NPDC055025 | reverse complement strand
GTCCTGTCGGGACGCTCCCCCCTCCGGCCTTTGAGCGTGGTCAGCCGGCTGCCGGGAAGTGTCCTTCCTGTACGAAGAAGTCGACGTACGTGGCGAACAGTTCCTCGGTCAGCGGCGGGCACTCGATCCCCGTGCCCTCCAGCGCCGCCTCCGTCTCCGTGGTGTCGATGGGCGGATAGAAGGCGTCCGAGTCCGCGGTCATCATCTCGAACGCGTGCAGGAGCGGCAGCAGCGCGTTGGTGCGGTCGGCCCGCACCGCCGCGCTCCACTCCTCCCGGCCCATGTCGCGCAACCGGTAGCCGAGGCCGCGCAGTTGGGACACGCAGTCGGACAGGCTCAGAGAACTCCGGTTGAAGAGATGGAAGGTGCCGCCGGCCGTCTCGGGCCTGACGGAGATCCCGATGATCGCCGCGCTGACGTAGTCGACGGGCAGCAGGTGGAAGCGGCCCTCGGTCCCGGACGGCACGGCCCGCGCCTGGAGCAGCCCCTTGAGACTGAGCCAGACGAAGTCACGGGTCTGGCAGGCGCCGTTGCGCCGGTCACCGGAGATGACGTCCACGCGGTAGACGGAGACGGGTATCCCCCGTTCCCTGGCCAGCCCGACGATCTGCTCGGCGACCCACTTGCTCTGGAGATATCCGCTGGGCAGCGCCTCGGCCGGGCCGGTGGGATCGGTCACCTTGAGCGGTACGCCGGCGGTGACAGGGCCGTCGAAGACGCCCACCGTGGAGACATAGTGGACGGGGACCGTGCGATGGCGCGCCGCCAGCCGCAGGATCTCCTCGGTGCCACGGACGTTGGCCGCCCGCAGCGCCGTGTACGGGTGCAGCCAGTGGACCGTCGCTCCCGCGTGGTAGACGACATCTGCCGTGCGGGCCAGTGAGTCGAAAACCTCCGGAGCCAGGCCGAGTCCTTCCTCGGCGAGGTCACCGACCAGTACGGAGAGCCGGTCGGGGTCGACGGCGTCCCAGACCCGGTACCACTCCAGGCTCGCGCGCAGCCGCTCGTACGCCGCCGCCTCGTCCTCACCGCGCACCAGGCAGTGGATCCGTGCCTCCGTGGTGAGCATCAGATCGCGCAGCAGGAACGCGCCGAGGAAGCCGCTCGCTCCCGTCAGCAGGATCTCCCGCGGATCCGCGGTGGGGCTCACGGTCTCGGCCGCGGGCCTGATGTCATCGGCGAGGCGGATGTCCGCCGCGTGGTCGACGGTGTCCGGGGCCGCGCCCTGCGAGCCGGAGCCGGGTCCGCCGCCCGCCGCGAGGAGCTCCGTCAGCAGCCGGGCGGCCAGGGCCCCCGGGGTCGGATGGTCGAAGACGAGGGTCGCGGGCAGCCGCAGACCGGTCACGGCGGCGAGCCGGTTACGGAGTTCCACCGAGGTGAGCGAGTCGAAACCGAGCTGGGTGAAGGGCCGTTCGGGATCGATGCTCCGGCCGCCGCCGTGCCCGAGGACCCCCGCCATGGCATCGAGCAGTGCCTTCAGTACCCTCTCCCGCTGCTCCGCCCCGGTCAGACCGGCCAGCCCGTCGGCCAGGCCCGCCGCGTCGTCGGCGGCGCGGGCGACACCGCGTACCGGGGTACGGACGAGGGAGCGGAGCACCGTGGGCACCTGCGGCTGTCCGCGGAGCACCGTCAGATCCAGCGGGGTGGCGACCGCGTCGGGGTGGCCGAGCCGGAGCGCGAGATCGAGCAGCGCGGGGCCCTGCTCGGTGGCGACCGGGCGGAAACCGCTGCGGGCGATACGCCGGAGATCGGTCTCGGTCAGTCCCCCGGTCAGTCCTGAGGTCTGCTCCCACAGGCCCCAGGCGAGGGAGACGGCCGGCAGTCCCTGGGCGGCGCGGTGCCGGGCGAGCCCGTCGAGGAAGCTGTTGGCGGCGGCGTAGTTGGACTGGCCGGGTCCGCCGATCACGGCGGCGACGGACGAGAACAGCACGAAGGCGGTCAGATCCAGCTCGCGGGTCAGCTCGTGCAGATGCCAGGCGGCGTCGGCCTTCGGCCTCAGCACACCGTCCAGCCGCTCCGCGTTCTGCGCCGCGATCAGTCCGTCGTCCAGAACGCCGGCGGTGTGGACCACCCCGGTCAGCGGATGCTCGCGTGGCACGCGTGCCAGCAGCGCGGCGAGCGCCGCACGGTCGGAGACATCGCACGCCTCGACCGTGACCGTGGCCCCCAAGGCCGTCAGCTCCGCCGTCAACTCGGCCGCTCCGGGGGCCTGTTCGCCACGTCGGCTGACCAGAAGCAGATGGTTCACACCGTGCTCGGTCACCAGATGCCGGGCGAACAGCCCGCCGAGGGAGCCGGTGCCGCCGGTGATCAGCACCGTACCCCCGGAGCCCCAGAGCGGCTCCGGGCCGATGTCGCCGCGCGGGACGCGGGCCAGACGGGGCAGGAGAACCGTGTCGTCGCGAAGGGCGGCCTGGGCCTCACCGGTGGTGAGCAGACGGGAGAGCAGCGCGTCCGTGGCCGCGTCCATGGCCGTGGTCGCGTCGGACGGCAGATCGACGAGGACGATACGGCCGGGCGCCTCGGACTGCGCCGAGCGCAGCAGCCCCCAGGCCGCCGCACCGCCCAGATCGGTGACGTCGTCGCCGTCGGAGACCGCCGTCGCACCGGAGGTCAGGACCACCAGGGGGACATCGGAGAGCCGGTCCTCCGCGAGCCACTCCCGCACCAGTGCCAGCGCGCGGCCGGTGGTGTCCCGGACCGCAGCGGGTGTGTCGGCGGTCCCGTCCTCGGAGGCGGTCCCGTTCCCGGAGGTCAGATGGACGCGTACGGCGTCGACCGGGGCGCCGGAGGCGATCGCGGCGGCAGCCTCGGCGACCGTCGCGTAGTCGGCCGTGGCCCGCCCCGCGCTGCCGAGCGAGGCCCACCGGACTCCCGTGCCGACGGCGGGCGGGAGGGGGTACGGCGTCCACACCATCCGGAACAGCGCGTCATGGGGACGGGTCCTCGCGGAGGCGAGGCCCTCGGCGTCGAACGGACGCACCGTCACGGCGTCGGCCTCGGCGACGAGCCGCCCGGTCGGATCGAGGAGTCGCACCGCGAAGGCGGCGCCGTCCGCGGGGGACCCGTCCACCGGGGAGAGCTGGGCGCGAAGGGTGGTGGCGCCGGTGGCGTGAAGACGTACGCCCCGCCACCGGGCGGCCGTTCCCGCGCGTGCGGCCGGACCGTCGGCACGGTCCGTGGGGCCGGTGAGCAGCAGCGGCTGGAGCGCGGCCTCCAGCAGCGCGGGATGCAGCCCGTACTCGGGGGCCCGCTCCGCCGGGGCGGCGGGCAGCACGATCTCGGCGAACAGGTCGTCGCCGCGTCGCCACACTCCGGTGAGGCCCTGGAACGCCGGTCCGTACTCGGTGCCCGCTTCCGCGAGGCGGAGGCGGACATCGGCCGCCGGGAGCGGTTCCGCGTCGGCCGGTGGCCACTGCGGCGCCGCCCCGGGAGAGGGCACCGGGGTGAGCGGACCGGAACTCAGCAGGCCGTGCGCGTGCCGGACCCATGTCGCCCCGGTGCCGTCGGGCCGGGAGTGGCAGGCGAGCGCGCGGTGCCCGGACGCGTCGGGCGCGCCGACCGTGACCCGCAGATGGACACCTCCGCCGGCGGGCAGCACCAGCGGCGTTTCGACCGTGAGGTCGTCCAGGGCGGTGCAGCCGAGCTCGTCGCCCGCCCGTATCGCCAGCTCGACCAGCGCGGCGGCCGGCAGTACGGCCGTACCCCCCACGGTGTGCTCGGCCAGCCAGGCGTGGGTGCGCGCCGACAGCCGGCTGGTGAACACCGCCTCGTCGCTCTCGTCGAGCAGCAGGGCGGCACCCAGCAGCGGGTGCTCGGCCGGCTCAAGGCCGAGCCCCGAGGCGTCCGTGGGCGACTCGGCGGTGTCCACCCAGTAGCGCCGGTGCTGGAACGCGTACGTGGGCAGTTCCACCGTGCGGGCCCCGGTCCCCGCGAAGAACGCCCGCCAGTCGGGCCGCGCCCCGGTCGTGTGCAGCAGTCCGAGCGCGCCCGTCAGAGCGCGCGGCTCGGGCTGGTCACGGCGGAGCGGGGCGATCGCGGCGGTGGTGCCCGGCCGGTCCGTGAGGACGCCTCGGGCGATCGCGGTGAGAACACCGTCGGGACCGATCTCGACGAAGGTCGTCGCGCCCTCCTCGTGGAGGGTCGTCACGGCCTCGGCGAACCGTACGGCCTGCCGGACCTGGGTCACCCAGTAGTCGGCGGACCGCAGTTCGTCCCCGGTGGCGGTCCTGCCGGTCAGTGTCGACACCACCGGAACGCGGGGGGCGCCGTACGAGACGCGCTTGGCCGCCGTGCGGAACTCCTCCAGCATCCCGTCCATGTGCGGCGAGTGGAACGCGTGGGACACCGTCAGACGGCTGGTCCGGGACCCCAGTCCCTCGAAGTGCCGCGCGATCTCCTCGACGGCCTCGGTGTCACCCGATATCACCACGGAGGAGGGTCCGTTGACCGCCGCGATGCCCACCTCGTGCTCACGGCCCACGAGCAGCGCGGCCACGTCCGGCTCCGCGGCGCCCACCGCCACCATCGCACCGCCCCGGGGCAGCGCCTGCATCAGCCGGGCGCGGGTGGCGACCAGCCAGGCGGCGTCCGTCAGATCGAGCACACCCGCCACATGCGCGGCGGCCAGTTCGCCCACCGAGTGCCCCGCGACCGCGTCGGGGGTCACTCCCCAGGACTCCAGCAGCCGGAACAGCGCCACCTCAAAGGCGAACAGAGCGGGCTGGGTGAAGCCCGTCTCCGCGAGCAGCGCGGCCTCGGCCGACCCCTCCACGGCGAACATCACCTGCCGCAACGGGCGTTCGAGATGAGGATCGAGGGCCGCGCACACCTCGTCCAGCGCCTTCGCGAACGCCGGATAGGACGCGTACAACTCACGCCCCATCCCCGCCCGCTGGGCACCCTGACCCGAGAACAGGAACGCGGTCCGGCCCGGCGACCGCACCGCGCCCGGCACACCGCTCCCCGGCAGGCCCTCCGCCAACGACCGCAGCCCGGCGACCAGTTCCTCCCGGTCCGCGCCCACGACGGTCGCGCCGTGGTCGTGTGCGGTACGGGTGGTGGCCAGGGAGAGGCCGATGTCGGCGATGTCCACGTCCGGACGCGTCTCGGCGAACTCGGACAACCGCGCCGCCTGGGCACGGAGAGCGTCCTCGGTCCTCGCGGAGAGCGTCCAGGGCACCACGGGCAGCGGCTGTACGGTGCGCTGCCGCTCCTCGGCCGCCTCGCCGTCCTCGGGGGCGGGCTGTTCGAGGATGACATGCGCGTTGGTCCCGCTCACCCCGAACGCGGAGACGGCCGCGCGCCGGGGGCCCTCCGCGCGCGCGGGCCAGGCGCGCGGCCGGGTGAGGAGTTCCACGGCCCCCGCCGACCAGTCGACCATGGGCGTCGGTTCCGTGACATGCAGGGTCGCGGGCGCCACACCGTGGCGCATCGCCTGCACCATCTTGATCACACCGCCCACACCGGCGGCGGCGACGGTGTGACCGATGTTGGACTTCAACGAGCCGAGCAGCAGCGGCTGTTCGCGCCTCTGCCCATAGGTGGCGAGCAGGGCCTGTGCCTCGATGGGATCCCCGAGCCGCGTCCCGGTGCCATGGGCCTCCACCGCGTCCACATCGGCGGCCGTCAGACCCGCGCTCGCCAGCGCCTGCCGGATCACCCGTTCCTGCGAGGGACCGTTCGGGGCCGTGAGTCCGTTGCTCGCGCCGTCCTGGTTCACCGCGCTGCCCCGTACGACCGCCAGCACCCGGTGGCCGTTCCTGCGGGCGTCGGCGAGCTTCTCGACGACGAGCAGGCCGACGCCCTCCGACCACGAGGTCCCGTCGGCCGACGAGGAGAACGACTTGATGCGGCCGTCGGGGGCCAGCCCCTTCTGGCGTGAGAAGTCCACGAATCCGCCGGGTGTCGCGGTGACGGTGGCACCGCCCGCGAGGGCGAGCGCCGACTCGCCCCGGCGCACCGACTGGACCGCCAGATGCAGGGCGACCAGCGACGACGAGCACGCCGTGTCCACCGACAGCGCGGGGCCCTCAAGACCGAAGGTGTAGGAGATCCGGCCGGAGGCGACGCTGCTGAGCTTGCCGGTCATCAGATAGCCCTCGAACTCCTCGGGCCCTTCGAGTCCCAGATAGCTCTGCTCCACCACACCCGCGAAGACACCGGTTTTTGACCCCTTGAGGGTGGCGGGGTCGATCCCGGCGTTCTCGAACGCCTCCCACGCCGTCTCCAGCAGGACCCGCTGCTGCGGGTCCATCGCCAGTGCCTCACGCGGGGAGATACCGAAGAAGCCGGCGTCGAACAGCGCGGCTCCTTCGAGGAATCCGCCCTCGCGGGTGTACGAGGTGCCTGGCTCCTCCGGGTCGGGGCTGTAGAGCGCCTCCAGGTCCCAGCCCCGGTCGGCGGGGAATCCGCTGATCGCGTCCGTGCCGTCCGCGACCAGCCGCCACAGATCGTCGGGCGAGGCCACCCCGCCCGGGAACCGGCACGCCATTCCCACGATCGCGACGGGCTCCTCGCCGGCGGTCTCCAGCTCGGTGATCCGCTCGCGCGCCTTCTGCAGATCGGCCGTCACCCACTTCAGATAGTCGACCAGCTTCCGCTCTTTGGCCTCGGCCTGCTTCTGCTCATTGGACATGTCTGCGGACATGCGGAATCAGTCACTCCTCGATACGGCAAGATGCCTGGAACGCGGTACGGGCGTGGCGTGGTGCGGCGTGGCGTGGTGCGGCGCCGGACGGTCGGATCAGCCCGCCGCGCGGCCGAGCTGGGTGTCGATGAAGGCGAAGATCTCGTCCGTCGAGGCGGAGGTGATCAGATCGGGCCGGGGTGCCGTGTCCGCCGTGTCCACGGGCGCGCTCACCTTGGCCAGGAGGGTCTGAAGGCGTACGGAGATACCGGAGCGGGCCTCGTCGTCCTGCGGGAGCTGGGCCAACGACGCCTCGATACGGTCCAGTTCGCCATGGACGGAGCGGGCCGGGTCCATGGCCTCGGGGGCGGCCTCGGCCCGCAGATACGCGGCGAGCGCGGCCGGGGTCGGGTGGTCGAAGACCAGGGTGGCGGGCAGCCGGACACCGGTCGCGGCGCCCAGCCGGTTGCGCAGTTCGACGCCGGTCAGGGAGTCGAAGCCCAGCTCCTGGAAGGGCCGGTCGGGCCCGATACCGGCGGGACTCGCGTGGCCGAGGACCGCCGCGACCGTGGTGGTGACGGTGTCCAGCAGGTACTGCTCCTGCTGGGCCTCCGACAGCTCCGCGAGCCGCTCGCCCAAGCCCGGGGCCCCCGCCGCCTCCGTGGTGGTGCCGGTGTCGGCGCCGCCGGGGCGTACACCGTCCGTGACCGCCGAGGAGACCATCGGGGAGGCCACCAGCGCGGCCATACCCGAGGCCACTCCCCGGTCGAACAGTGCCCGCCCCTCGTCGTCGGTGACGGGCCGGAACCCGTCGCGGGCGAACCTGCTCAGATCCCTCTCGCCCAGTCCGGCGTTGATGCCGCGGTTCTGCCACAGGCCCCAGGCGAGGGAGGTGGCGGGAAGTCCCAGGGACGCGCGGTGCTGGGCCAGCGCGTCCAGGAAGGCGTTGGCGGCGGCGTAGTTGGACTGGCCGGGCGCGCCGAAGACCCCGGCCGTGGACGAGAAGAGCACGAACGCCTTCAGATCCAGCTCGCGGGTCAGTTCGTGCAGATGCCACGCCGCGCCGGCCTTCGGCCCCAGCACACGGTCGAGCCGCTCGGTGTCCTGCGCGGGAAGCAGTCCGTTGTCGAGGACCGCGGCGGTGTGGACGACCGCGGTGAGCGGGTGCTCGTCCGGTATCCCCGCCAGTACCGCGGCGAGGGCCTCCCGGTCGGAGACATCACAGGCCCCGACCGTGACCGTGGCCCCCAGTCCGGTCAGCTCGGCCACCAACTCGGCGGCGCCGTGCGCCCGTTCGCCCTGACGGCTGACCAGGAGGAGATGACGTACCCCTTGGGCGGCCACCAGGTGCCGGGCGAACACACCGCCGAGCGCGCCGGTGCCGCCGGTGATCAGCACCGTACCCTCGGGCCCCCAGGGCGAGTCGGGGAGTCCGGCCTGTCCGGCCTGTCCCTCCGGTCCGGTGACGGATCCCGCCGGACCGGTTTCGTGAACGGGCGTCAATCGCGGTGTCAGTACGGTGCCCTCACGCACCGCCGTCCGCGGCTCCCGGCCGGCCGCGACGGCGGAGAGCGTCGCGTCCGACACGGAGGGCGCGTCGACGAGGACGATACGGCCGGGCGCCTCGGACTGCGCCGAGCGCAGCAGTCCCCAGGCCGCGGCGGCTCCCAGGTCCGGTATGCCGTCCCCGTCGGACACGGCGACGGCGCCCGAGGTCAGGACCACCAGCCGGGCGTCCGCCAGCCGCTCCTCCGCCAGCCATTCCCGTACCAGGTCCAGTGCCCGGCGCGGGCCCTCGGCGGCGTCCGCCGGGTCGGACCGTACCGGGAAGGGGACGAGTACGGAGTCGATCCGTGTCCCGGAGGCCACGGCGGCGGCGATCTCGGCGACATCGGCGAACCGGTCCGCGCCGGAGAGATTCCCGGCCGTCCCGGCCGCCGCCGGCGCGAGAACCGCCCAGCGCGGCGGCTCCTGCGGTGCCGGTACGGTGGCGGGCTCCCACGCGACACGGAAGAGCGCGTTCCGCTCCCCGGTGGACCCGGGAGCCGCGGGGACCTCCGGCCGCAGCCAGTACCGCTGCTTCTGGAAGGCGTAGGTGGGCAGTTCCGCCCGGCGGGCCCCGGTCCCGGCGAAGAACGCCCGCCAGTCCACCGCGACTCCACGGCAGTGCAGTGCGGCGAGCGCGGCGACCAGGGCCTCGGGCTCGGGCCGCCCGCCGCGCACGGCGGGCACGGCCGAGGTGACGTCGGGCTGTCCGGCCGACTGCGCGACCAGGGCGCTGAGCACCCCGCCGGGCCCCACTTCCAGCAGCGTGGTGACTTCGTCGGACTCCAGCGCGTGGACCGCGTCCGCGAATCGGACGGCGTGCCGTACCTGGTCGACCCAGTAGTCCGCGGTCCGCAGATCGTCACCGGAGGCGGTCCGCCCGGTCAGGGTGGAGACGACGGGGATACCCGGCGCCGCGAACGTGACCTCCTTCGCCACGGTGCGGAACTCCTCCAGCATCCCGTCCATGTGCGGCGAGTGGAACGCGTGCGAGACCTTCAGCCGGCTCGTGCGGCGTCCCAGCTCCGCGAAGTGGCCGGCGATCTCCTCCACCGCCGCCTCGTCACCCGAGACCACCACCGACGACGGGCCGTTCACCGCGGCGACGGCGGCCTCGCCCGTACGTCCCGCCAGCAGCGCGGCCACCTCCGGCTCCGTCGCGGCCACCGCCACCATCGCACCGCCCCGCGGCAGCGCCTGCATCAGTCCGGCGCGGGCCGCCACCAGCCTCACGGCATCGCCCAGCCCCAGGACGCCCGCCACATGGGCCGCGGCCAGTTCGCCCACCGAGTGGCCCGCGACCGCGTCGGGGATCACTCCCCAGGACTCCAGCAGCCGGAACAGCGCCACCTCGAAGGCGAACAGGGCGGGCTGGGTGAAGCCGGTCTCCGCGAGCAGCGCGGCCTCGGCCGAACCCTCCGCGGCGAACATCACCGGCTTCAAAGGGCGTTCGAGATGAGGATCGAGGGCCGCGCACACCTCGTCCAGCGCGTCGGCGAACGCCGGATAGGACTCGTACAGCTCACGCCCCATCCCCGCCCGCTGGGCACCCTGACCCGAGAACAGGAAGGCCGTCCGGCCCGACGACCGCACACCGCCGACCACATGGGGAGAGGGCAGGCCCTCGGCCAACGACCGCAGCCCGGCGACCAGGCTCTCCCGGTCACCGCCGACCACCGCCGCCCCGTGGCCGAAGTGCGCGCGCGTCGTCGCGAGCGAGTACGCCAGATCCAGCGCGGACCGGCCGCTCCCCGCCTCGGCCACCGCGAGCAGCTTGCGCGCCTGCCCGGCCAGCGCTTCCGGCGTACGCCCCGACAGCAGCCACGGCACCGCACAGGCCAGCGGCTGCCACTCGTCCTCGGGGGTGTCCTCGGGCCGGGGCCCGGCACCGGCTTCGGTCTCGGCCTCGGTCTTCTCCTCCGGCGGGGCCTCCTCGACTATCACATGGGCGTTGGTGCCGCCGAAGCCGAAGGAGGAGACGGCGGCGCGGCGGGGACGGTCCACCTCGGGCCAGTCGACCTGCTCCGTCAGCAGCTCCACAGCTCCGGAGTCCCAGTCCACGAACGGCGACGGCTCGTCCACATGCAGTGTCTTCGGCAGCACACCATGCCGCATCGCCTGCACCATCTTGATCACACCACCCACACCCGCGGCGGCCTGGGCATGACCGATGTTCGACTTCAACGACCCCAGCAGCAGCGGACGTTCACGATCCTGCCCATAGGTCGTCAGCAGCGCCTGCGCCTCGATGGGATCACCGAGCCGGGTCCCCGTGCCATGCGCCTCCACCGCGTCCACATCCGACGCCGTCAGACCCGCACTCACCAACGCCTGCCGGATCACCCGCTCCTGAGCCAGACCGTTCGGCGCCGTCAGGCCATTACTCGCACCGTCCTGATTGACAGCCGAACCCTTCAACACGGCCAGCACCTGATGGCCGTTGCGCCGGGCGTCCGAGAGCCGCTCCACCAGCAGCAGACCCACACCCTCCGCCCAACCCGTCCCGTCCGCCTCCGCCGAGAACGACTTGCACCGCCCGTCCGCGGCAAGACCGCGCAACCGGGAGAACTCGACGAACGCTACCGGGGTCGACATCACGGTGACACCGCCCGCGAGGGCGAGATCGCACTCACCCGAACGCAGCGCGCTCGCCGCCAGATGCAACGCCACCAACGACGACGAACACGCCGTGTCCACCGTCACCGCCGGACCCTCGAACCCGTACGTGTACGACAGCCGGCCGGAGGCGATACTGCCCGCGCTGCCGCTGAACAGATAGCCCTCGAAGTCCTCCGGAGGCAGATGGGGCCGCGAACCGTAGTCGTTGTACATCACCCCCGTGAACACACCGGTACGGGAACCGCGCAGCCCCGCCGGGTCCACACCGGCGCGCTCGAACGTCTCCCACGCGGTCTCCAGCAGCAGACGCTGCTGCGGGTCGACCGCGATCGCCTCGCGGGGGGACATGCCGAAGAACTCCGGGTCGAAGCGGTCCGCGTCGTGCAGGAAGCCGCCCTCGCGGCTGTAGGAGGTACCGGTCCGGTCGGGATCCGGGTCGTACAGCCCGTCCAGGTCCCAGCCCCGGTCGGCCGGGAACCCGCCGACGGCGTCCGTGCCTTCCGTCACCAGCCGCCACAGGTCCTCCGGCGAGGCGACCCCGCCCGGATAGCGGCACGCCATCCCGACGATCGCGATCGGCTCCCGCTGCCGGTCCTCGACCTCACGCAGCTTCCTGCGCGCGTCGCGGGCGTCCGCGATGGCCTTCTTGAGGTAGTCGCGCAGCTTCCCCTCGTCCGCCATGGTTCTCAACTCCCAGATGTGGTGTGGTCGATGGCCTCTGATGCGCCGGAACCGCCGCGCGCTCAGTCGAGTTCGTCGACAAGGGCGAACAGCTCCTCGTCGGAGGCGGAGTCGAGGCTGTCCTCGTCGTTGTCCTTGTCGTCCTCGCCGGAGGCCCTGGTGCCGCCGCTCGCCAGATCCGCCGCGTCGAGCAGTTCACGCAGCTGGGCGGTGATCCGGTGGTACGCGCCGGCGTCCGAGGCGGACCGCTCGATCGCCGACCTGAGCCGGGACAGCTCGGCCAGCACGGGTTCGCCGGGTGCGGTGTCCACGACGAGCTGCCCGAGGAGGTGCGCGGCGAGCGCCGCCGGGGTGGGGTGGTCGAAGACCGTGGTGGTGGGCAGCCGCAGTCCGGTCGCGGCGCCGAGCTGGTTGCGCAGTTCGACCGCGGTCAGCGAGTCGAAGCCGAGTTCCAGGAAGGCACGGCCGGGATCGATCGCGCCCTGGTCGGTGTGGCCCAGTACGGCGGCCACCCTGCCGCACACCAGGGCGGTGAGCATCCGGTCGCGTTCGGCCGGGGGCAGTGCGGCGAGCCGCTCCGCGAGGCCGGTCCCGGCCTCCTCGTCCGCCGCCACCGCCACCGCGCGCCTGGGCGCGGCCGGCACCAGCCCCCGCAGCAGCGCGGGGACCGGGGTGCCGGACGCCCGTAGCGCGGTGGCGTCCAGACGGGTGACGGCGAGCACCGCCTCACCGGTGGCGGGCGCGGCGTCGAAGAGGTCCATGGCCTCGTCGCTCGCCAGCGGCAGCAGTCCGGAACGCGCCAGACGGCGCAGATCCGCGTCGGCGAGATGGCCGGCGATGGAACCGGTCTCGCCCCACAGTCCCCAGGCGAGCGAGACGCCCGGCAGTCCCCGGGCCCTGCGGTGCGCGGCCAGGGCGTCGAGGAAGGTGTTCCCGGCGGCGTAGTTCGCCTGTCCGGCGGTGCCGAGCAGACCCGCGACGGAGGAGTAGAGGACAAAGGCCGTGAGACCCATGTCCCGGGTCAGCTCGTGCAGATGCCAGGCCGCGTCGACCTTGGGCCGCAGTACGGTGTCCAGCCGCTCCTGGGTCAGCCCCTCGACGGGGACGTCGTCCAGCACACCCGCCGTGTGCACCACGGCGGTCAGCGGATCCTCCGGCGAGAAGCGGCCCAGCAGCTCCGCCACCGCGTCGCGGTCGGTCACATCGGCCGCGGCGACGGTGACCTCGGCCCCCAGCTCCCGCAGTTCGCGGGTGAGTTCCTCGGCGCCGGGCGCGTCAGGGCCCCGGCGGCTCACCAGCAGCAGCCGTCCGGCCCCGTGCGACACCACCAGATGCCGGGCCGCGATGGCGCCCAGCGCACCGGTGGCACCGGTGATCAGCACCGTTCCGTGGTCCCACCGCGGTGTGTTCTCCGGCGCGCTGCCGGTCTCCGGCGCGGGCCGGGTACGGGCCAGCCGTGGGACGAGCGGAGTGCCGCCGCGCACCGCCAGCTGGGGTTCACCGCTCCGCGCGGCCCGTGCGAGAAGGCCGGCCGGTATGCCGCCGCTCTCGCTCTCACTGTCGCTGTCGCTGTCGCTGTCGCTGTCGCTGTCGCTGTCGATCAGAACCACGCGGCCGGGGTTCTCGGTCTGCGCGGATCGCAGCAGGCCCCACACCGGCGCGTGGACCAGGTCGGTCACGTCCTCCCCCGGCCCGGCGGCGACGGCGCCCCGGGTGACCACGACCAGCCGGGCGCCGGCGAGCCGTTCGTCGGCCAGCAGTGACTGGACGTCCGTCAGCACCCGGAGCGTCCCGGCCCGGACCAGCTCCGGCAGTTCCCCGCCGCCGGCCGGTCCTGGACGGCAGGGGATCACCAGGAAGGACGGTGCCCGCACGCCCTCGTCGAGCGCGCGGATGACGGCCTCGCCGTCGCCGTACGACCGTACCGGTACCTCGTCGAGCCCGAGTCCGCCGGATCCGCCGTCACCGAGCACGGCCCAGTCGCCGGGCTCCGCGCCGGTCCGCGTGTCCCGCAGCGGGGTCCAGTCGACCCGGAGCAGGGCGTCCCCCGTACCGGCCGCCGCCGCGCGCAGTGCCTCAACCGACAGTGGCCGGAGCGTGAGCGCGCCGACGGTGGCGACCGGTGCGCCGGTGCCGTCGGCCACGGTCAGCCGGACCACGGGCGATTCGGGGTCGGTGCCGTGGAAGGCGAGCCGGACGCGCAGGGACGCGGCGCCGGAGGCCCGTACGGTGACATCGGACCAGGAGAAGGGCAGCCACGAGCCGCCGTCGTCGCCGGTGACCCCGGGCAGCAGGGGGTGGAGCGCGGCGTCGAGCAGCGCCGGGTGGACGGCGAACCGCCCCGCTTCGGAGCGCTGGTCGTCGCCGAGGGCGACCTCCGCGTAGAGAGCGCCGTCCGCCGTCCACAGCCGGCGCAGATTCCGGAACGCGGGGCCGTACGCGTACCGCCGTTCCGCGAGCCGCTCGTAGACCCCGGTCAGATCGGTCTCGACGGCGCCGGCCGGCGGCCAGACCGTCAGGTCGTCGGCCGGGGAGTGCTGGGGCGTCGCGCCGTCGGCCGTGCCGAGGGTGCCGTGCGCGTGCAGTGTCCACGCGCCCGCGTCCGCGTCCTCACCGGCGCCGCCGTCGGGCCGCGAGTAGATCTGTACGGTACGGCCACCGGCGCCGTCGGCGGCTCCCGCGACGAGCTGCACCTGGACGCCGCCCCGCTCCGGCAGCACCAGGGGCGCGGCCATGGTCAGTTCGTCGACGCCCAGGGCGCCGATCTGCTCACCGGCCCGCAGGGCGAGTTCCAGCAGACCGGTGCCGGGCACCAGGACCGTGCCGCCGACGGCGTGATCGGCCAGCCAGGGATGGGTGTGCCGGGACAGCCGGCCGGTGACGATGTGCTCGTCGCGGTCCGCGAGGGCGACCGCCGCGCCGAGCAGCGGATGTCCGGTGGCGGTCAGCCCCAGTCCGGCGGCGTCGCCGGCGCGGGCCGGGTCCTCCAGCCAGTAGCGCTGCCGCTGGAAGGCGTATCCGGGCAGCGGGACCGTACGGGCGCCGGGGAACACGGCGTCCCAGCGCACCTCCGCGCCGCGTGCGGCCAGCAGGCCGAGGGCGGAGGCGAAGGCGCGGTCCTCGGGCCGGCCCCGGCGCAGTGCCGGGGTGAGCGCGCCCGCGTCGGTGGTCAGGGACTCCTGGACCAGCGCGGTCAGCACACCGTCCGGGCCCAGCTCCAGCCACTCGGTGACACCTTCGGCGGCCAGCAGCCGTACACCGTCGAGGAATCGGACCGGCTGGCGGATGTGCCGCGCCCAGTAGTCGGGCGCGGTGAGCTGCTCGGGCGTGGCGAGTGCGCCGGTGACATTGGAGACCACCGGTATGCGCGGCGGATGGAAGGTGAGGCCCTCGGCGACCGTCCGGAACTCGTCGAGGACATCGTCCATGTGCGGCGAGTGGAAGGCGTGGCTGACCGGCAGCCGCTTGGTCCGGCTGCCCTTCTCGCGCCAGAGCGCGACGATCGCCTCGACCGCGGACTCGTCACCGGAGATCACGGTGGAGCGGGGGCCGTTGACCCCGGCGACCGTCACCGTGTCGCCGTATCCGGCGAGGGTGGCGCGCACCTCGTCCTCCGGTGCCTCCAGCGCCGCCATGGCACCGCCTTCACGGGCGGCCTGCATCAGCCGTCCGCGCTCGCTGACCAGGACACAGGCGTCCGGCAGGTCGAGGACTCCGGCCAGGTGCGCGGCGGTCAGCTCGCCGATGGAGTGGCCGAGCAGGAAGTCCGGGGTGAGGCCGTGGTGCTCGGCCAGCCGGAACAGCGCGGTCTCCAGCGCGAACAGGGCGGCCTGGGTGAAGGCCGTCTGGTCGAGCAGGGCCGAGTCGGCGGACTCCTCGGGGGCGAAGAGCACGCTCTTCAGAGGGCGGTCGAGTACGCGGTCGAGATGGGCGCAGACCTCGTCGAACGCGGCGGCGAACACGGGCGAGGACTCGTACAGCCCACGGCCCATTCCGAGGCGCTGGGAGCCCTGGCCGGTGAGCAGGAACGCGGTCTTCCCGCGGCGCCCCGGGCCGGCGTGGACGACGGCGGGCGAGGGATCCCCCTCGGACAGCGCGCGCAGGGCGTGGCGGAGTTCGTCGCGTTCCTCGGCCATGACGGCTGCGGCGTCGCCGTGCAGGGCACGGGTGGTGGCCAGCGACCGGCCGATGTCGTCGATGGTCAGCTCGGGGTGGGCGTCGACGTACTCGACGAGCCGTGCCGCCTGGGCGCGCAGCGCCGCCTCACCACGGGCGGAGACCAGGAAGGGCGCGATCGACAGTGCGGGCGCCTGTGCGGCGTCCGGCTGTTCGGGGGTGGTTCCCGCGCCGTGCTCGCCGCCCGGTTCGACGCCCGGTTCGACGTCTTGTGCGACGCCCGGCTCGACGCCCTGTTCGATGATGACGTGGGCGTTGGTGCCGCTGATCCCGAAGGAGGAGACGGCGGCGCGGCGGGGACGGTCGACCTCGGGCCACTCGACCTGCTCCGTCAGCAACTCCACGGCGCCGGAGTCCCAGTCCACGAACGGCGACGGCACATCCGCGTGCAGTGTCTTCGGCAGGACTCCATGACGCATCGCCTGCACCATCTTGATCACACCCCCCACACCAGCGGCGGCCTGGGCATGACCGATGTTCGACTTCAACGACCCCAGCAGCAGCGGACGTTCACGATCCTGCCCATAGGTGGCCAGCAGCGCCTGCGCCTCGATGGGATCACCGAGCCGCGTCCCGGTGCCATGGGCCTCCACCGCGTCCACCTCGGACGTCGTCAGACCCGCACTCGCCAGCGCCTGCCGGATCACCCGCTCCTGGGCGGGACCGTTCGGCGCGGTGAGTCCGTTGCTCGCACCGTCCTGATTGACAGCCGAACCCTTCAACACCGCCAGGACCTGGTGGCCGTTACGACGGGCGTCCGACAGCCGCTCCACCAGCAGCAGACCCACACCCTCCGCCCACCCCGTCCCGTCCGCGTCCGCCGAGAACGACTTGCACCGCCCGTCGGCCGAGAGTCCGCGCTGCCGGGAGAATTCGACGAAGACACTGGGACCGGCCATCACGGTGACACCGCCCGCGAGGGCGAGATCGCACTCACCCGAACGCAGCGCGCTCGCCGCCAGATGCAACGCCACCAACGACGACGAACACGCCGTGTCCACCGTCACCGCCGGACCCTCGAACCCGTACGTGTACGACAACCGGCCGGACACGACGCTGGAGAGATTGCCGGCCAGCAGAAAGCCCTCGTACTCCTCGGGGCTCGCGGACAGACGGGACGCGTAGTCGTCGTACATGGCTCCGGTGAACACACCGGTACGGGAACCGCGCAGCCCCGCCGGGTCCAGACCGGCGCTCTCCATCGTCTCCCACGCGGTCTCCAGCAGCAGCCGGTGCTGCGGGTCGATCGCGGTCGCCTCGCGGGGCGGGATCCCGAAGAACTCACGGTCGAACTGGTCGGCGTCGTGCAGGAATCCGCCGTGCCGTACATAGGACGTGCCGGTCCGGCCGGGGTCCGGGTCGTACAGCGCGTCCAGGTCCCAGCCCCGGTTGACCGGGAACTCGCTGACCGCGTCGGTGCCTTCCGCCACCAGCCGCCACAGGTCCTCCGGGGAGGCGACCCCGCCCGGATAGCGGCACGCCATCCCGACGATCGCGATCGGCTCGTCGGAGGCGGAGGCGGTCACGGCGCGGGCCGTGGGGACGGCGGACCCGGGCCGGATGTCCGAGACCCGGGAGAGGATGTGGTCCGCCAGTGCCTGTGCCGACGGATGGTCGAAGACGGCCGTGGTGGGCAGCCGCAGTCCGGTCGTGGCGTTGAGACGGTTGCGCAGTTCCACGCCGGCGAGCGAGTCGAACCCGATCTCCTTGAAGGCGCGCCGCGGGTCGAGCGCGGTGGCGTCGGCATGGCCGAGGACGGCCGCGACGGTGCCGCGCACCAGTTCCTGTACGGTCTCGCGGCGCCGGTCCTCGGGGAGCGCGGCGGTCCGCTCGGCCCAGCCCGCGCCTCCGGTCCCCGCGGTGCGCGCGGCGGCGCGGCGCGGGCGCGCCCTGCCGGGTCCGCGCAGCAGGGCCGGGGGCTCGTCGGTGAGGGCGCGCAGGGCGGACGGATCGAGTTCCACGGGGACGCGCAGCGCGGGCCCCTCGGTCAGTGCCCTGTCGAACAGCGCGAGTCCCCGCTCCGGTGTGAGCGGTGTGATGCCCATACGGCTCCAGCGGGCGAGGTCCGCCTCGCCGAGCGTGCCGCCCATGCCGTGGGTGCCGTCCCACAGTCCCCAGGCGAGCGAGACGCCCGGCAGTCCCAGGGCCTGGCGATGGGCCGCCAGGGCGTCCAGATAGGAGTTGCCCGCGGCGTAGTTGGCCTGTCCCGCGGTGCCGAGCAGACCGGAGACGGAGGAGAACAGCACGAAGGCGGTGAGGTCCATGTCGCGGGTGAGATCGTGCAGATGCCAGGCCGCGTCGGCCTTGGGCCGCATGACGGCGCTCAGCCGCTCCGGGGTCAGGGCCCCGATGGTGGCGTCGTCGAGCACACCCGCCGTGTGCACCACGGCGGTCAGCGGGTCCTCCGGCGAGAAGCGTGCCAGGAGTTCCGCCGTGGCGGTGCGGTCCGCGACATCGCACGCGGCCACGCGCGCGTCGGCCCCCGACGCGGCCAGTTCGGCGACGAGTTCGGGGACGCCCGGTGCGTCCGGGCCCCGACGGCTGACCAGCAACAGGCGCCGTACGCCGTGCGACTCGACCAGATGCCGGGCGAACAGGGCGCCGAGTCCCCCCGTACCACCGGTGATCAGTACGGTGCCCGCCGGATCGAACGCCGGCACGGTGTCCGGGGCAGCGCGGCGGTTCGCCCGTACCAGCCGGGGTGCCGTCATCCGGTCGCCGCGCAGGGCGAGTTGCGGCTCGCTCGTGGCCAGGGCGGCGGTCAGCAGCGCCTCCGTCTCCGGACGGTCCGCGTCGATGTCCCTGTCCGCGTCCTCGTCCGCGTCCGCGTCCGCGTCCGCGTCCACGAGGACCAGACGGCCGGGGTGCTCCGACTGTGCCGCGCGGACCAGACCCCATACGGGGGCGCTCGCCAGCGCGGTGACGCTCTCCCCGGGTCCGGCCGCGACGGCGCCCCGGGTGAGGAGCAGCAACCGGGCGTCGTCGTACCGTTCGTCGGCGAGGAACCGCTGGATCAGGCGCAGCGCGCCCGCCGCCGTCTCATGGGCGGCGGCGGCCTCGTCGTCGCCGGGCCCTCCGGTACGGAGCCGGTCGACCCGTACGAGGACGACATCTGGGACGGCCGTCCCACCGGCGCCGTCCGCGCCTTCCGTGCCCTCCGTGCCTCGCGTGTCTTCGGTGCCCTCAGCGCCGTCTGTGCCCTCCGCCCCTTCCGCGCCGGGCAGTTCACCGTGGAGCGACTCCGCGATCCGGAGCACCCCCGGGGCCGTGGCGGGTACCGGGACGGGCGTCCACTCCACGGTGTGGAGAGCGTCGGGACCGCCGTCGGCCGGGGCGAGCTGATCCCGTGCGACCGGCCGCAGGACCAGCGACTCGACGGCGACAACGAGTTGGCCCGTGGCGTCGGCGGCGGTCAGCGAGAAGGTGTCGGGGCCGGTGGGAGAGATACGTACCCGCAGGGCGGTGGCCCCGGTGGCGTGCAGGACGGTGTCGGTCCAGGAGAACGGCAGCCGGATCGAGCCGGCCGCCTCGCTGCCCGCCAGTTCGGCGGCGTGCAGCACCAGCGGGTGGAGGACCGCGTCGAGCAGCGCCGGGTGGATTCCGTAGCGGGCGGCGTCCGTGTGGTGCTCCTCGGGGAGGGACACCTCGGCGTACAGGTCCTCGCCCCGGCGCCAGAGGGCCGTGAGTGCCTGGAAGGCGGGCCCGTACTGGTAGCCGAGTTCCGCGAGACGGTCGTAGACCCCGTCGAGCGGCCGCGCCGCGGCTCCCTCGGGCGGCCACACCCACGCCTCCTCGGCGGCGGGAGCCCCCGCCCGGCCCAGGACACCCGAGGCATGGCGGGTCCAGGGCCGCGGATCGTCGGCCACGCTGTCGCGGCGGGCGTGGATGCCGAAGGTCCGGGCGCCGGAGGCGTCGGGGGCGTCCACGGAGACCTGGACCCGCGTCGCGCCGTGTCCGGGCAGTGTCAGCGGCGACTCCAGGGTGAGTTCCTCCACCCGCTCGGCACCGAGGAGTCCGCCCGCGGTCAGGGCGAGTTCCAGGAAGGCGGTGCCGGGCACCAGGACCGTGCCGTCGATGGCGTGATCGGCCAGCCAGGGGTGGCTGCCGGTACCGAGACGGCCGGTGAGCACATGGTCCTCGCGTCCCGCCAGCTCCACCGTGGTGGACAGCAGCGGATGGTCCGCGGGGTCGAGGCCGAGCCCCCTGGCGTCGGTGGCGGTGCCGCCCGCGAGCCAGTAGTGCTCGCGCTGGAAGGCGTAGGTCGGCAGGTCGACGCGGCGGGCGCGCGGGAAGAAGGACGCGGTGTCGAGGGGCGCGCCCCGGGTGAGGGCGGTCGCGAGACCCGCGGCCAGGGTCTCCGGCTCGGGCCGTCCGGCCCGCAGGAGGGGCACGGCGGCCGGGTCGCCGGTGAGGGAGTCGCGCACCATGGAGGTCAGTACGGCGTCGGGGCCCACCTCCACGAACACGGTGACGCCCTGTCGCTCCAGGGTGCGGGCCGCGTCCAGGAAGCGGACCGTACCGCGTATCTGCCCGGTCCAGTAGCCGGGCGAGGTGAGGGCGGCGGCCTCGGCGATCTCACCGGTGACGGTGGAGACGACCGGAATGGCGGGGGCGTGGAAGGTGAGGCCCTCCGCGACCGCCCGGAACTCGTCCAGGACATCGTCCATGTGCGGCGAGTGGAAGGCATGGCTGACCTGGAGCCTGCGGGTCCTGCGGCCCAGCGCGCGCAGGCGCTCCGCGACCCGTTCGGCCGCGTCCTCGTCGCCGGAGATCACCAGGGACGTGGGGCCGTTGACGGCGGCGACGGAGAGCAGGCCGGGTTCTTCCGCGAGGTCACCGGCGAGTTCGGCCTCCTCGGCCTCGATCGCGATCATGGCGCCGCCGGCCCGCGCCGACTCCATCAGCCTGCCCCGGGCCGCGACGAGCAGGGCCGCGTCGTCGAGCGAGAGCACTCCCGCCGCATGGGCGGCGGTCAGCTCACCGATCGAGTGTCCGGCGAGCAGGGCGGGGGTGAGTCCATGGTGGGCCAGCAGCCGGAACAGCGCCGTCTCCACGGCGAACAGGGCCGGCTGGGTGTACGCGGTCCGGTGCAGCAGCGCCCCGTCCGCGCTGTCGGCGGGAGCGAACAGCACATCGCGCAGGGGCCGTCCCAGATGCGGGTCCAGCGCCGCGCAGACCTCGTCGAGGGCGGCGGCGAACACCGGTGAGGCGCCGTGGAGTTCGCTGCCCATACCGGCGCGCTGCGCGCCCTGTCCGGTGAACAGGAACGCGGTACGGCCGGCGCCCGAGGAGCTTCCCGTCACAAGGTGGGGAACGTCGGCGCCCTGTGCCAGGGCATCGAGACCCGCCAGGAACATGTCACTCGTGGTGCCGAGGATCACGGCCCGCTGATCGAGGGCGGTACGGGTGGTGGCGAGGGAGAGGCCGATGTCGGCGGGACGGACGCCGGTGCCGGCGATGTGCTCCCGCAGCCGGGCGGCCTGGGCGCGCAGGGCCGTGCTGTCCCGCGCGGTGATCAGCCAGGGGGCCGGGACCGCCGTCGCGGAGGGCTCCGGTGCCACCGGTTCGTCCACCGGCTCGTCCGGCCGCTCCTCCGCCGGCTCGTCCACCGGCTCGTATTCGAGGACGACATGGGCGTTGGTGCCGCTGATCCCGAAGGAGGAGACGGCGGCGCGGCGCGGACGGTCCACCTCGGGCCACTCCGCCTGCTCCGTCAGCAGCTCCACAGCGCCGGAGTCCCAGTCCACGAACGGCGACGGCTCGTCCACATGCAGTGTCTTCGGCAGCACACCATGCCGCATCGCCTGCACCATCTTGATCACACCACCCACACCGGCGGCCGCCTGGGCATGACCGATGTTCGACTTCAACGACCCCAGCAGCAGGGGGTGTTCACGTCCCTGCCCATAGGTGGCGATGACCGACTCGGCCTCGATGGGGTCGCCGAGGCGGGTTCCGGTGCCGTGTGCCTCGACCGCGTCGACCTCGGCCGGGCCGAGTCCCGCGTCGGTCAGGGCCTGGCGGATGACACGCTGCTGGGAGGGGCCGCTGGGCGCGGTGAGTCCGTTGCTCGCGCCGTCCTGGTTGACCGCCGAGCCCCGGATCACGGCCAGCACCCGGTGTCCGTTGCGGCGGGCGTCGGAGAGCCGCTCCACCACCAGCAGACCGACGCCCTCCGCCCACGAGGTGCCGTCGGCACCCGCCGCGAAGGACTTGGAGCGTCCGTCGGACGCGAGTCCGCGCTGCCGGGAGAACTCCACGAACATGCCGGGCGCCGACATCACGGTGGCGCCGCCGGCCAGGGCCAGCGTGGTCTCCCCCGAGCGCAGCGACCGTACCGCCAGATGCAGCGCCACCAGCGACGACGAGCATGCCGTGTCCACGGTCACCGCGGGCCCGACGAGTCCGAGCTGATAGGCGATACGGCCGGACATCACACTCGGTGTCGTGCCGGTCAGCAGATGGCCCTCCACACTGTCGGGGGCCTCGTGCATACGCGGTCCGTAGTCGAGCGCCGTGGCGCCGACGAACACACCGGTACGGCTGCCCCTGAGCGTGCCGGCGTCCAGCCCGGCCCGCTCCACGGCCTCCCAGGCGGTCTCCAGCAGCAGCCTCTGCTGGGGATCCATGGCCAGCGCCTCGCGCGGGGAGATCCCGAAGAGGGTGTTGTCGAACCGGGCGGCGTCATGGAGGAACCCGCCCTCGCGCACGGAACTCCGGCCGCTCCTCGACGGGTCGCGGTCGAAGAGTTCCTCGTCCCAGCCCCGGTCGGTGGGAAAGCCCGAGATCGCGTCGCCGCCCTCGGCGACCAGTCGCCACAGGTCCTCGGGCGAGGCGACCCCGCCCGGGTAGCGGCAGGCCATGCCCACGATGGCGATGGGTTCATGGGCGGCTGCGGCGTCGGGCCGTTCGTCGTCCGCGCTCCCGTCCGGCCCCTCGGCCAGTGTGCGCAGATGGTCGATGAGCGCGCTGGGCGTGGGCCGGTCGAAGAGGAGTCCGCTCGGCAGCCGCAGCCCGGTGGCGGCGGACAGGGCGTCGCGCAGCTCCACCGACATCAGCGAGTCGAAGCCCAGGTCCTTGAAGCTGGTGTGCGGTTCGACGCGGCGGTCGCCGGAGTACTCCAGTACGGAGGCGATGTGCGCGGTGACGAGTCCGGCGAGGTCGGCCGTGGCCCCGGCCGTGACCGTGGCCCCGGCCGGTGACACGGGTGTGCCCGTGTCCGCCGGAGGGCTCGCCGGTGCGGCGCCCGGGGGGAGCGCCGCGGCGCCGGCCGTGCCGGAGATCCAGTACGGCTCGCGCTGGAAGGCGTACGTGGGCAGCGGGACCCTGCGGGCCCCCTCCCCCGCGTACACGGCCGCCCAGTCCACGTCCGCGCCACGGACGAAGACGGTGGCGAGGGCCGTGAGCAGTCCGCGGGGCTCGGGGCGGCCGGAGCGCAGCGCGGCCACCGCGGCCGTGGTGCCGGCGTCGGCCAGGCACTCGACGGCCATCGCCGAGCAGACGCCGTCGGGGCCGAGTTCCAGGAAGGTCGTGACACCGGCGGCCTCCAGGGCGCGTACGGCGTCCAGGAAGCGCACGGGGCGGCGCACCTGTTCCACCCAGTACTCGGGCGAGGACCACTCCCCGGGCGTGACGGGCCGCCCGGTCACGGTGGAGATGGCGGGCACGCGCGGCTCGTGGAAGGTGAGCTCCCCGACGACCTGGCGGAAGTCGTCCAGCATGGGGTCCATCAGCGGTGAGTGGAAGGCGTGCGAGACCGTCAGCCTGCGGATGCTCCTGCCCTGGTCGCACAGGCGCCCGGTGATCCGGTCCACCGCGTCGCCGTCTCCCGAGACGACTGTCGACAGGGGTCCGTTGACGGCGGCGATCGCGGCCAGCGGCTCATCGGCGAGCAGCGGCAGCACCTCGTCCTCGGTGGCCCGTACGGCGGCCATGACGCCACCGGCCGGGAGGGCCTGCATCAGCCGGCCCCGGGCCGCCACCAGGCGCGCGGCGTCCGCGAGCGAGAGCACTCCGGCGACATGGGCGGCGGCGATCTCTCCGACGGAGTGCCCGACCACCTGGGCGGGGACGATGCCCCAGGAGGCGACGAGACGGTACAGCGCGACCTCCACGGCGAAGATCGCGGGCTGGGTGAAGCCCGTCTCGTCCAGCCCGTCGCCGGACTCGATGATCTCGCTCAGCGGGCGGTCGAGCAGCGGGTCGAGATGACCGCACACCTCGTCGAACGCCTCGGCGAACACCGGGAAGGCGCGGCGCAGTTCCTGGCCCATACCGACGCGCTGGGCACCCTGGCCCGTGAAGAGCAGGGCGGGTGCCCCGGGGCGCGCCGCACCGGTGACGGCGCCGGGGGCGGGCGCTCCCTGGGCCACCGCCGCGAGTCCCTCCAGCAGCGCGGTACGGCTGTCGGCGAGGACGACCGCGCGGTGGTCGAAGACGGTGCGGTGCGCGGCGAGGGAGAGGCCCACATCCGCCGGGTCGAGTGTCGCGTCCGCGGCGACGGCCGCGTGCAGCCGTCCGGCCTGGCCGCGCAGCGCGGCGGTGCCACGGCCGGATATCACCCAGGGGGTGGGGGCGGGGGTGTCCCCGGCCTCCGGGCCGGGCTCGGAGCGGGGGGCCGGGCGGGGCGCCGGCTCGGGCGCACGGTGCTCGGCGAGTACGACATGCGCGTTGGTGCCGCCCATGCCGAAGGAGGACACACCGGCCAGCAGCGGGCGGCCGGGCTCCGGCCACGGGGAGAGTTCGCTCTGCACCGCGAGGCCGAGCGCGGCCAGCGGGATGCCGGGATTCGCCGTCTCGAAGTTGAGGCTGGCGGGCAGCTCGCGGTGACTGAGCGCCAGCAGCGCCTTGAGCAGGCCGACCATACCGGCGGCCCCTTCGAGATGCCCGACGTTGGTCTTCGCCGAGCCGACCCGCAGGGCCCGCCCGGGGGTGCGGCCGGCGCCGAGGACCGCGCCGAGCGCCGCGGCCTCGATCGGGTCCCCGACGGGCGTGCCCGTGCCGTGCAGCTCCACGTACTGGACCGCCGCGGGGTCGACACCGGCCTTCTCGTACGCCTCGCGCAGCACCCGCTCCTGGGACGCGCGGCCGGGGACGGTCAGACCGGGGGTGGCACCGTCGTTGTTGACCGCGCTGCCGCAGATCACTCCGTAGACGTGGTCGCCGTCCGCGACGGCCCGGGAGAGCGGCTTGAGGATGACGGCGCCGCCGCCCTCACCGCGTACGAATCCATTGGCGCGGGCGTCGAAGGTGTAGGACGTGCCGTCGGGCGACAGGCCGCCGAACCGCTCCTCGGTGATCGCGCCCTCGGCCAGGATGTTGAGATTGACACCGGCCACGACGGCCGCCTCGGACTCGCCCGAGCGCAGCGACTCGCAGGCGAGGTGCACGGCGACGAGCGAGGAGGACTGGGCCGAGTCGACGGTGAGACTGGGGCCGCGCAGACCCAGGTGGTAGGACACCCGGTTCGCGATGACGCCCCGGTTGACCCCCGCCATGGTGTGCTGGGTGATCGCCTGGGCACCGTACTGGTAGAGGAGCGCGGCGTAGTCGTCGCGCAGGGTGCCGACGAAGACGGCGGTACGGGTGTCGCGCAGCGTGGCCGGCACGATACCGGCGTCCTCCAGGGCCTCCCAGGCCAGTTCCAGCACCAGCCTCTGCTGCGGGTCCATGGTGACGGCCTCGCGGGGCGAGATACCGAAGAAGGCGGCGTCGAAGGTGTCCACGCGGTCCAGGAACCCGCCCCGGCGCATCCCCGGGTCGGGCTCCTCGGCGGGGGTGTGTCCGGTCGCGGTCAGCCAGCGGCCCTCGGGTACGCCGGTGACGGCGCTCGTTCCGGTACGGAGCAGATCCCAGAAGTCCGAGGGGCTCGGCGCGCCCGGAAGCCGACAGGAGAGCCCGACGACCGCGACGGCCTCGTTGTTCCCCCCACGTGCCGCGGGTGTCTCAAGGTGGTGCTGGTTCGTCATCGCGCTCGACTACCCTTCCGGCTGAATTAACCGACAACCCAAAGCATTGAGGCAATCCTGTGACGTGATCGTAGGCAGTCGCCCTCTCCGGAAACTCAACGCACGGCCTTGATCGGGTAATTCGGCGGCGAAGCGGCGGGAGAGCACCGTATTACCCGGCGGTGCCCGGGATGTTGCGCGGGATGGAATAGCGTCCTGGCACGTGGAACTCAGCCACCTCACCCACAGAAGGGCAGGCCGACTCTCCCATGTCGCAACTCACCGATAACTTGGAAAAGCGCACAGAACTTTACGTGGATGCCTTCAACGCCGGGGACTTCGACGCCGTCGACAGCTTCTACACCGAAGAGGCCGTCGCGGTCTGGGAGCCGGGCAAGCCGCTGACGGGCCAGGCACGCAGGGACTACCAGCGGGAGTTCCTGACCCGCAAGCCGAGGATGACCGCCGTTCCGCGGCAGTCCTTCGTCACCGGCGACACCGCGCTGCTGATCGTCGACTGGGTGATCGAGACCGTCGACGAGGCGGGCACGCCCGAGCGGCTGGAGGGCGTCGGCGTGGACGTGCTGCGCCTGGGCGACGACTCCGTCTGGCGCTACGCCGTCGACGACCCGTACGGCCAGGGCTGATCCGGCCCGTACGACCGGGGCCGGCCCCTGTCCGCCGGCCCCTGTCCGCCAGGCCCCAGCACGCCTGGCACGCACTCCGCCCCGAGGCGCGGCGGCGCCCCGGGGCAGCACGAGCACCAGTCGGCACGGCACACCACAGCCATTCGGTCATCACAGAGAGGCGGGCCGGTTCACCATGGCCTTCACCATCGATTTCGACCCCGAGAACCCTGACCTCACCAGCGACACCGACACCCAGAACGAGATCTTCATCCAGGTCTTCAACTCCGGTGACGGCGAGCTGTTCAACCGTCTGTACCTCGACGACTCCATCTCGAACTTCTCCGGCGAGCCCCTGACCGGCGCCGCGCGCCTGGCCTTCTTCAAGGATTTCCTGGTCTCGAAGCCGAGCCTGAAGGCGAAGGTGACCCACTCGTACGTCGCCGGCGACGTGGCGCTGATCGGTGTCGACTACAGCATCGAGGCCACCGGCCCCGACGGCGCTCCCCTCCTGCTGGAGGGCAATTGCACGGACGTCCTGCGGCGCCAGGACGACGGCCGCTGGCTGATGGCCATCGACCGTCCGGTGGCCGCCACGGGCCTGGTGGCCGAGTAACGGACCGCGCGCACAGCAGAAGAACCCCCCGGATTCGCTCCGGGGGGTTCTCCTCATGGCCGGGTAATTCTCCGGTCAGCGGGCTCCTGCCGCGGTGGGAGCGGCCGGGGGCGGTCCGCTTACCACCGCGTTACTTTCCTTACCGGCGCGTTAATTTTCCTGCCACCGTGTTACGTGCCGCCGTCCGCCACGCCGATGATGATGACTCATCCATTCCGGGAGAGATCCCGGATTCCGGGGTACAGGGTACGGATTCCGGGGTACGGGGTACGGGGTACGGGGCTCACGATCCCCCGCCCCCGGCGGACGCCGTCGCCGCCGGGGGCCCGGTCGTTCAGCGGACCGACAGCTCCGGGCGGCCGAAGGCGCCATTGACGAAGAGCAGCCCCGGACCGTCACCACCGCGGCCGGCCTCCAGCACCGTCCCGATGAAAATGGTGTGGTCGCCGAACGAGTGCGCCGCGGTCAGCTCGCACTCCACCCAGGCCAGTGAGCCGGCCAGCAGCGGCGCTCCCGTGTGCTCACCGGGCCGCCACTCGACGCCGTCGAACTGCGCGGCCCCCAGGGTCCGGTTCTTGTCGGCGAAATGCCGTGCGAGGGGCTCCTGTTCGGCGTCGAGGATATTCACGGCGAACCGGCCCGCGGAGGTCAGCGCCTGATGCATCACCGCGCCGTGCCCCACACTGCACAGCACCGAGGGCGGTTCGAGCGACAGAGAGCTGAAGGCATTCGCCGTCATGGCGTGCAGATGCTCCCGGCCCACGGTGATCACCGTGACGCCGGTCGCGAAACGGGACATCACTTCCCTCAGCCGGCCGGGACCCACCCAGCGCGGCTCGGAGTGGGAAGCTGAGGAGTCGAGTTCAGCGGACGCGGAATTCATGCCACCTTCTCCGAATTCGTTGGGGCACGCTCGGCCCGTTACGATTCGAGACACGGGCCGGCGGTTCATCAACGTACCGGCGGCTCATCGACGGGCCTCCACCGTCGGGTAACCGCGGTCCCTCCCCACTCCGTTGCCGGCCGGGTGACTCCGCGATGACTGCCGGTTTACCCCGCGGGCGCACTCTGTGCCCATGGATCACACAGACTCCCTGTCACCCGAGCAAGCGTCCACCGAGACAGGGTCCACCGGGCCTGAACTCGCCGAGCCGTATCTGCGCGAGGTGCTGGGCACCGCGGGACTCGCCGTCGAATATGTGCGGGCCGAGGACAATACGCTCTTCCGGCTCGGCGAGGACGGCACCGAGATACCGGTGGTGGACTTCGCCGGCGGTTACGGATCCGTCCTGCTCGGCCACAACCACCCGGAAATCATCGCGCGCGCCACGGAGCTGCTGGCGGCGGGAACCCCCGTACACGCGCAGTTCTCCCGGCACCCCTACGCCAACCGTCTCGCGGCCGGACTCAACCGGATCATCCACCGGGAACTCGGCACCGACGAGCCGTACTTCGCCATCTTCGCCAACACCGGGGCGGAAGCCGTCGAAGCCGCGGTCAAACACGCCGAACTGGACCGGGTCATGCGGCTGGCGGCGCTCCAGGAGGAGCTGGCCGCGCACACCGAGAACGCCCGTGAGGCGGTGGCGGCCGGTACGGCGGCGGTCACGGCCCGGACATACACCCGCCTCGGTATCACCGGACCCGCGGCCGACGGGAATTTCGACACGCTCGCCGCGGAACTGACGCGCCGGAATGCCGAACAGCTCTCGCGGCCCCCGCTGTTCCTCTCCCTGGAGGGCGGTTTCCACGGAAAGCTCGCGGCGAGTGTGCAGCTGACACACAACGAGGCATACCGCACCCCCTTCAAGTCACTCGCGGCGCAGGCCAGGTTCGTACCCCGGGAGCGGCCCGACGCGCTCAAAGAGATCCACTCCGAGGAACGGCGCACGGTCTGGGACGTGACCGTCTCCGACGGCCGCGTGGAGGTGACGGAGCGCGAATTCCCGGCGTTCTGCGCCTTCCTGGTGGAGCCGATCCAGGGCGAGGGCGGAATCCAGGTCCTCTCGCCCGAATTCGCCGCGGAGATCCAGCGGTTCTGCGAGTCGGTCGACTGCCCGGTGGTCGTCGACGAGATCCAGAGCGGTATGGGCCGGACCGGAACCCTGCTGGCCAGTTCTCAGATCGGCCTGCGCGGCGACTACTACACCCTGGCCAAGACGCTGGGCGGCGGGATCGCCAAGACATCGGTGATGCTGGTGCGTCAGGCCCGGTACCGCAAGGAGTTCGAGATCGTCCACAGTTCGACCTTCGCCAAGGACAGCTTCTCCTGTCATATCGCGCTCAAGGTCCTCGAACTGCTGGAGGCGGACGGCGGCTCCGCCTACCGGCGGGCCGTGGAGCGGGGCGAGGCGCTGCGTGCCGCGCTGACGTCGGTGCGCGAGGACTTCCCCGACGTGGTCAAGGACGTCCGGGGCAAGGGCCTCATGCTCGGTATGGAGTTCCACGACCAGTCGGGCTCCTCCTCTCCGATCCTGCGGAACGCGGCGGCCGGCGGGCTCTTCGGCTATGTACTCGCCGGGCATCTGCTGCACCGGCACGACATCCGTACCTTCCCGACCGCGAGCGCTCTGCACACCCTTCGTTTCGAACCGTCCCTCCAACTCTCCGACACGCAGATATCCCAACTGGAGCGCGGGCTCCGGGACATCTGCGGAATCATGAGGGACCATGCCGGTGAACGTCTCACGGGCGCCCCCGCCCACTGAGCGGGCGCCGCGTGGCTCGCCCCCGCACTCCGACGCCCAAACGTCCGAGATGGCCGATTCGACCAATCTTTGACACAGGTGATCAAGGGTTTGTAGCGTGCGGGGTTTCAAGCGGGGAGATTCATGCGATTTCGGCTCTTAGGCCCACTGGAAGTCCAGACCGACGCCGGGTCGGTGGAACTCGGTGGGACCCGGCAGCGGGCGGCACTCGGCTTCCTGCTGCTGCACGCCAACCGGGTCGTGCCCACCAGTCAGCTGCTCGACGCCCTGTGGCCGACGGACCGCGCGCCCATGACCGCGCGGAAGATCCTGCAGAACGCGGTCTGGCGACTGCGCCGCGCGCTCGCCCAGGCCGCGGGCCCGCTGGGCGCCCCGGAGTTGGTGACACGTGCCCCCGGCTACATGCTCCGGGTCAGGCCCGACCAGGTCGATCTGCTCGTCTTCCAGCGGCGGGTGGCCGAGGGGCGCGCGGCGCTGACGGCGGACGATCCGCTCACCGCCAGCCGGGTGCTGGGCGACGCCCTGTCCCTGTGGCAGGGCGTCGCACTCGCCGATCTGGTGGAGGACGGCACGGCCTGGCCCCAGCTCACCGCTGTGCAGGAGAAGCGCCTCGATGTCATGGAGGACCGTTTCGAGGCGGAGCTGGCCTGCGGCGGACACCACGCCGTACTGCGCGAGCTGGAGGCGTTCGTGGAGGCCGAGCCGCTGCGGGAGCGGGCCTCGCAGCAGCTCATGATCGCGCTGTACCGATGCGGCAGACAGGCCGAGGCGCTGGGCGTCTACAACCGGGTGCGCGCGGCTCTCGTCGGGGGCCTCGGTCTGGAACCGGGCCGTCAGATGCAGCGGCTCCAGCAGTCGGTCCTCACCCAGGACCCGTCGCTCGACCTGCCGGCGGAGATGGCGACGCGCCGTGAACACGCCCGCGCGGCCGCGGCGCCCGTCCCGGCCGCCGCGGCGGACGGCGGCAGGCGCGCCGCGGCCGTCCAGGCTCCGGAGGAGGGCGGCGCGCACGAGGCGGCGGACACCACCGGTCCCGGCCTCGCCCCCGCGGAGGCCTCCGGGGCGGCCGAAACGCCGGTGACCCCCCGTCAGGAACCGCTGACCCCCCGTGAGCCGGCCACCATCCTGATGCTCCGCTTCCAGCTCGGCGCGGAGTTCGACCATCTGTCACCGAAGGACATCGACCGGGTGCTCGACGCGGTCTCCCAGCTCGCCCGCGAGAAGATCGAGGAGTTCGGCGGGCTGGCGGCGGCGTCGATCGGCTCCGTCCAGCTCGGCTACTTCGCGCACTCCCCGGAGCGGGCGGGCGGCGCGAGCCGCGCGGTGCGCGCCGGCATCACGATCAGGGACTGTCTCAGTGTTCCGGCGGGCCCGCTCGCCCTGGCCGCTCCCATGGTGCGCGGCCTCGATGTGCACGCGGCGGTCACCACCGGCGAGGCCGTGGTGACCAACTGGACCGTGGCGGGCGCCGTCCGGCCGTTGATCGGCGGCGATCCGGTCGACATCTGCCAGGACATGCTGGACCGGACACCGGCCGGTGAGGTCCAGGTGTGCGGCGAGACCCGCCGGCTGACCGAACCGCACATCACCTACCGCCATGTACGGACGTCCCCCTCGAACTGGCAGGTACGGACGGTCGGCGGCGCCGAGGACCGCTGTGTGGCGTACGGCGGCGAGCGCGAATGCGAACTGGACCTGATGCGCGGCCTGTTGCGGCGTACCCGGCAGCGTTCGATACCGCATCTGATCACGGTGCTGGGCGAGTCCGGATTCGGCAAGACACGGCTGCTGATGGAGTTCCAGCGCCGGGTCGCGGCCGAACCCGACGCCGTACGGGTGCTGGCGGGCACGGTTCCGCGTCCGGGCACCGGCAGCCCGCTGGCCGTGCCCTCGGAGATGTTCGCCACGTACTGCGGGATCACCGACCAGGACTCGGAGGACACGGCGCTCCACAAGGCCGAGACCGCGCTGCTGCCGCTCGCCGGCGGCCGGGCGGACGGCGCGCGGACGATGCTGTCCCTGCTGCACCCCCTGATCGCCGCGGTCCCCCACTCGCACCGCGCGCCCTTCACCGACGAAGTGCTCGCGGCCTGGCGGGACTTCCTCACCAGGGCGGCGCGCGAGGAACTGCTGGTGCTCATCTGGGACGACCTGCACCATGCCGACGACATCCTTCTGGAGACGGTCGAGCATCTCACCGACAGTTGCGCCGACGTCCCCCTGCTGAACGTCGTCGGCGCCCGCGCCCCCCTGCTCGAACGCCGCCCCGACTGGGCGGGCGGCCGTCAGCACACCATGACCATCAGCCTCGCCCCCGTCGACGGTGACGCGCTGGACCGGCTGCTGAAGTCGCTGCTCGTCCCGGACGGCAGCGCGGACGTCGCCTAGAGCGTGCCGCCGAAGCGGTGCCGTCATCACTGCGGTGCCGTTCCTCGGTGCGGTGCCGTTTGTCGCTGCGGTGCCGTTCCTCGGTGCGGCGGAGGCCGGTGCGCGCCGGTGCCGCCGCGCGGACGGTGGACCGCCCGCGTGCGGATGTCCGGCCTCGTCGACGGTCACGACCGCCGGGCGGAGACCGGCGCCGGGGCGGAACGGGCCGTCGCCGGGGCCGTCGCCAAATCGGTTCGCAGGGTGCGGATCGCGCGGGCCAGCGCACCGATCGCCTCCGTGCACGCCGGGTGTCCGGCCGGCAGCGCCGTGGCCGCGCACTCCATCAGCAGGGCCGCCGCGATCACCTGCTGGTCCGCGGCGGGCGGCGGTGTTCTGCCGGTGGCCCGCTCGTCGAGGCTCATGGCGGTACGCAGAACCCCCCGGGCCCAGACGGTGAGCGAGAGCCGCGACACGCGACGCGGCGCACCCCCGGGGATGCCGACCACCGGCAGCGCGGTCTCGAAGCCCCGGAGGATCGCGGGGGCGTGCCGTCTGAGCAGCGCGACGGCCGGGTCCGGCCGGGGGTCCGTCCGGGGGGCCGTCCGGGGATCCGTCCGAGGCGCCGGGTCCGTCCGGGGCACGGGCTCCGCCCCGGGTGCGGGGTCCGGCCGCCGGTGCGGGGCGGCGGCCTCGGACACGGCCGGGGACGGGGACGGGAGCACCGGTCGCGTCCGGCGCCGGTCGGTGGCCCGAGCCCGGCGCAGTCCCGCGTCGAGCGCTTCGACGAACTCCCTTCCCACGAGAGCGGCCAGGGCCAGATCGGCGCTCTTCGCGGGCCGGTGGGCGGGGGACGGTGGGAGGCTGTTGTCATCCATGCTTTCAGGGAAGCAAGTCCCGTGCTCAGACGCTCCATTCGGCGGTCATCGCTCCGCGTGCCTGGCCACGAACGGTTCATGACCGGTGAGTGCCCGGCCCCGGCGCACCCCCTGGCGTACGGGACCGTCCGCGTACACCGGGCCCTCGGCCGCCGTCTGCCTGCCGACGAAGCGCGCGAGCAGGTCCCCCCGCCGTTCCGGCAGCCGGTCGAGTGTCAGGGTCCCGGTGTGACGCTGCCCGCTGCCCCAGAAGGGCCGGCGTTCCAGCAGCTCCGGCCGGGCGGAGGCGACCACGAACAACGGCGCGGGCCGGGCCGTGGCGACCAGTCTCTCGATGCAGTCCAGCACCGAGTCCTCGGACCGGTGGATGTCGTCGAAGCAGAGGACCAGGGGCCGCTCGCGCGCCGAGAACGTCACCAGTTCGATCCAGCTCTCGTGGACCTCGTCGTGGCTGGCGACCTTCGCGGCCGGGCCCATCAGCGGAAGCAGGCTGTGCAGCAGACGTTCGGCGGTCGGACCGTGCCCGGCCAGCCTGCGCACCGCCTCGGCGAAGCGGCTGTCCACGCCCGCCCCGGCCGGCAGCCCGCAGCAGGCGGCCAGGATGTCACGGGCCAGCCGGGGCCCGTTGTCGGCGCTCTCCGCCGCGCTCACCCTGACCACGCGCACCTGCGCGGACCGCGAGGAGGCCCGGCGTTCGAACTCCTCCAGGAACCATGTCTTGCCGACGCCCTGTTCGCCGAGGATCGTCACCAGGTGCGGTGCCTCATGACTGCGGGAGCGGTCCAGCAGGTTGGAGACGACGGCGAGTTCGTGTTCGCGGCCGGCCGGCTCCTCCCGCGTGCCGAGCGGCATGTCGTGGATCTCGCCGCGCGTGCGCTGTCGCGGCACCTGGGGGTCCGCCTCCAGACTCACCACCGGGCGGTGCCGCATCCGTACCTCGGTGACACGTGCCGCGTCGCCGCTGACGTAGACCTCGCCCGGCGGTACGGCGGTCAGCAGGGTCTGGGCGTCGTCGAGCAGCCGGCCGACCACCGTGACGGGCGCGGCCGGGTCGTGGGGGTCGTGGCGGACCAGCGCCGAGCCCGCGATCACGACCGCGTGGAAGGTGGGTCCGGACATCCGGTTGAGCCGGTCACGTACGGCGAGCGCCGCCGCCACCGCGTCCAGCGACGCCGTCGGCCGGTCCTCCCGCAGACCGAACAGGGCGACGGACACATATCCGAGCGAGCCGACGACCGTACCGCCGAACTCCTCCACCCCCTCGGAGAACGCGCTCACCGCGTCATGGAGCGACAGGGCGATCCGGTCGCTCCCGAGCGCGGCGGCCTCACCGGTGAATCCGGTGCGCACCAGCACCACGCTGACCTGCCGCCGTTCGGCCACCGGTCCGCCCGGGGTTCTGGCCGGGATTCTGCCCGGGGTTCCGGCCGCCTCGGACCGGTCCGCCTCGCGTCCGCCCGTCCCGGGTCTGCCCCCGTCGGATCTGCCGGGGCCGGCCGACTGCGTGACCGGCCGGTGTTCCTGTCCCGGCCGGTGTTCCTGTCCCGGCCGAGGCTCCTGCCCCGGGCGAAGTTCCTGCCCCGTTCGCTGCTCCTGTCCCGACCGAGGCTCCTGCCTCAGCCGCTGTTCCTGTGCCGTCAGGTGGCGCCGGCCCTCCCGCCGCTGTTCCGGCACGGCCCGGCCGCGTTCGTCCTCCGGCCGGCGCTCCTCATCCGCCCGGGGATCCTGCCGTACCGCCTCGCCGGGTCCCGGCGGCGGACCGCCGTGCAGCGGGCGCACGTTCGCGAGCACGATCCGCTCGGCCCCCGCGCCCACGGGCGCCACCAGGGTCGGATCATGGGTGAGGATGCTCTTCTGGAGGAGCTGGAGATCACGCGAGGGCTCCAGACCGTACTCCTCGACCAGCGCGCGCCGCACACGGGTGAACACGCTGAGGGCCTCGGCCTGCCGGCCGCAGCGGTACAGGGCGAGCATGAGCTGTCTGCACAGACGCTCCCGCAGTGGTTCCGCGGCGACCAGCGAGACAAGTTCACCCAGGACGGCCTGATGGCGACCGCACAGCAGTTCCGCTTCGAAGCGGTCCTCCATGACATCCAGCCGGAGCTGGCCCAGCGCGGTCAACTCCGGCCAGGTGACGCCGTGTTCGGCGAGATCGGCCAGGGCGGGTCCGCGCCACTCGCCGAGGGCCTCGCGCAGCAGACGCGCCGCACGCTCGGCGTCCCCGGCGAACAGCCGGGCCCGGCCCTCGGCGACCTGCCGGTCGAAACGGTTCACGTCGAGCCGCTCGGGATCGACGCGCAGGATGTATCCGGGCGCCTGGGTCAGCAGTTCGGGACGTTCGCCCTCCAGGGGACCGCGGTGGCCGGGTGGTTCGGAGAGTACGGCCCGCAGGCCCCATACGGCGTTCTGCACGATCTTCCGGGCGGTCGCCGGCAGTTCCTCCTCCGGCCACAGGGCGGCCAGCATCTCGCTGGTGGCCACCACGCGGTTCGCCCGCAGCAGCAAGAGCCCCAGCGCCGCACGCTGTTTGAAGCCCCCCAGCGGTACCGCCTCGTTTCGGAACGACACCTCTAACGGACCCAGAATCCTGAACTCCACGCTTGTCCCCTCATGGGTAAAGTGTGCGCTGATTCGACGAGTACGGAGGCCGCACTGCCACGACCCGGTCCGCGGTGGTCGGACCGGGGTGCCGGTGGCCGTCCCCGTCCTCCCGGAGGTACAGGACCGGTTACGGCGGATCCCGGTTGACGGACCGGACCCCGCCGGACCCGGCCGAACCCCGCCAGACCCGGCCGGACCTGGCCGGACCCCGCCGGACCCGGCCGGACCCCGCCGGACCCGGCCGGGCTCACGCGGGAGCCCCGGTACGCTCCCCGCTTCCGGCGGTCTTCACACCGTTGTAAATTCCACCGTTGTAAATTCCGCCCGTCCCAGCGCCGGGGCGCTCCCGAAGAAGTGCGCCCCACCCGCGGCACGGGCCCGCACGCCCGTCATGCCGCCCGCCCGAACCGGCCCCGTACGCCCGGCACACGGCCGATCGTCCACCCGGCCCTCCCTCCGCACAGGACGGCAGGTGCCCCGCCCCCGCGCGCGGGACGGCGCTACCTCCGCAGCGCGTCCCGGCCCGCCGGCCGGACCGCCACCCGGTCCACGATCGCCTCGGCCACCTTGTCGAGTTGACCGCCCAGATAGAAGTGACCGCCGGGGAAGACGAGTGTCTCGCTCTCCAGCGCGGTGCGTTCGCCCCACGCCCGCGCCGACGAGACCGGGACCACCGGATCGTCGGCCCCGACGAAGACGCTGACGGGGGTGTTCAGCACGGGATCCGGAGTCCAGCGGTAGGACGCCAGCGCGCCGTAGTCGGCCCGCAGCGGGGGAAGCGCCATGGCGACCAGCTCCGGATCGTCCAGCACGGTGGCGTCGGTGCCGCCGAGGCGCCGGACGGCGGCCAGGATCGCCCCGTCGCCGTCGAGCCGGTCGTGCGGGTCGGCCGCCGCGCCCGGGACACCTCGGCCCGAGAGGAGGAGCCTCAGCGGTCCGGGCGCGCCGCACCGCTGGAGCGCGCGGGCGGTCTCATAGGCGACGAGCGCGCCCATACTGTGCCCGAAGAGGGCGTACGGCCCGGTGGTCCCTTCGATCAGCCGCTGGGCGATACGCCCGGCCAGTGGGGTGATCCCGCGCTCCGGGGTCTCGTGTCTGCGGTCCTGCCGGCCGGGGTACTGCACGGCGAACACATCGAGGTGCGGCGCCAGCAGGCGCGACAGACCGGCGTAGGCACTGGCCGCGCCGCCCGCGTGCGGGAAACAGATCAGCCTGGGACGGTCCGCGTCACCGGAGCCCGTCCGCGTGTCACCGGAACCCGCCCGGTCGTACCGCCTGAACCACTTGCTGTCCATGACGCTTCTCCCTCCGCTCTGCACGGGTCACTCTCCTGGGCAAAGGTCGGCGGCACGTTCGTACGGTTCGACCGCGCGCGCCTGGCGCAGTGCGCGGGCCCACCAGCCGAGCCGGTCGAGCATGGCGCGGGCGGCCTCGTGACCGGCCTCGATGTCCACGGGCCGGCCGTGCGCGTCGAAGCGCTGTTGGTAGTCGTGGAAGCTGACGGTCTCCCGGACCGTCACGGCATGGGCCTCGGCGAAGACCTGCCGTAACTGGGCGACGGCACACAGACCGCTCGACGCCCCGCCGTAGGAGAGGAATCCGACCGGCTTGGCGTGCCACTCCTCGTCGTACCAGTCGATGGCGCTCTTCAGGGAGGCGGGAAAGCTCTGCTTGTACTCGGGTGTGACCACCACGAACGCGTCGGCCGCGGCCAGCCACGGCGCCAGGTCCTGTACCGCCTGCGGTTTGCGGGCCGAGAGTTCGGTGGACATCACATCCGGCAGCCAGGCGGTGGCGAGATCGATGACATCGATGTCGAAATCGTCGCGCAGCCGCGCCCTCGATGCGAGCCACTCCGCGGCGACGGGCCCGAACCGGCCCTTCCTGACGCTGCCGATGATGATCACCAGGCGCAGTCGGTCCGTGTCCCCCATCAGAGTCCCATTCCCTTCGCCGTGCTCGCGTCGCTGCCGGAAATCACTCTGCGGCATATGCCTTCGGATTTCCTTCGGGTCCGCTTCGGGCTATCTCGGGCAGCCCCTTGGTACTGGCGTGACCTGCGAAAACCCCCATCTCTGTGGACTGGCTGAGTTAGGCTGGGGCGCATGCAATTCGGGGTGCTGGGACCGCTGGAGGTGTGGGCGACCAAGGAGAGGTTGGTACGTGTACCCGAGGTGAAGGTCCGAGCCCTGCTCGCCGATCTGCTCGCCCACAACGGGCGTGTGGTGCCCGCCGACAGGCTCGTCGAGGACCTGTGGGGCGGTTCGACACTTCCCGCCAACCCCCTCGGAGCCCTCCAGGCGAAGGTCTCCCAGTTGCGGCGCGCGCTGGAGGAGGCCGAGCCCGGCAGCCGGGAGCTGATCGTGCACCGGGCTCCCGGGTACGCGCTCAAGGCACCGGACAAGTCGGTGGACGCCGACCGTTTCCGGACCCTGGTGGTACGCGCCCGTACGATCGAGGACCCGCGGGCGAAGGCCGCCGTGCTGACGGACGCTCTGGCGCTCTGGCGGGGACCGGCGTTCGCCGACTTCGCGGACGAGCCCTTCGTACGGGTCGCGGTCGCCAGTCTGGAGGAGGAGCGCCTCACCGCCGTCGAGGAGCACGCGGAGGCCCGTCTCGAACTCGGTGAGCACAGCACGCTGATCGGTGAACTCACCACCCTCGTGGCCGCCCATCCGCTGCGGGAGCGGCTGCGGGCGGTACAGATGCGGTCCCTCTACCGGGTCGGCCGTTCCTCGGAGGCCCTCGACAGCTACACGGAATTACGGCGGCGGCTCGACCAGGAGCTGGGGCTGTCCCCCGGCCCCGCCATCGAGACGCTCCAGCAGGCGATACTCCGCCAGGATCCCGGACTCCAGGACACCACGGGCGCGTCGAACGCCATCCCCGGCACCCGGTCCCGCACCAATCTGCCCGCCGGGGTCAACTCCCTGGTGGGACGGGACGAGGCGCTCGCCGAGGTGCAGCAGTTGGTACGGGACCGCCGGCTGGTGACCCTCACCGGTCCTGGCGGGGTGGGCAAGACCCGGCTCGCCACGGCCACCGCCCGCGAGCTGGACGGTGAATTCCCCGACGGTGTCTGGCTCGTGGAACTCGCGGGACTCGGTGGCGCCGAGCGGCCCGCCGGTCCGGGGGTGGTCGCCGAGCATGTGATGGCGGTGATGGGAATCCGGGAGGACTCCGGCGCCGCGGCCTTCGGGGCCGAGTCCGCGGGCGGCTCCGTGCGGCGGCTGGCCCGGACGCTGGCCACCCGTCGGCTCCTGCTGGTCCTGGACAACTGTGAGCATGTGGTCGACGCGGTGGCCGAACTGGTCATCTCGCTGCTCGAAGCCGCCCCGTACGTCAAGCTGATGACGACCAGTCAGGAGCGGCTCCGGATACCGGGCGAGACGATCTGGCCGGTGCCGCCGCTCGGTCTGCCGCCGCCGGACAGCGACACGGCCGCGCTGCGACGCTCCAGCGCGGTCCAGCTGTTCGCGGCGCGGGCCCGGTCCGTGGACCCGGGTTTCGTCCTCGACGCCGTCACCATCCGCAAGGTGACGGACATCTGCCGGCGGCTGGACGGACTGCCGCTGGCCCTGGAGCTGGCGGCCACCCGGATACGGACCCTCGGCGCCCAGGAGTTGCTGGACCGGCTCGACGACCGCTTCCGCGTACTGAACAGCGGCTACCGCGGCGCACCGCAGCGTCAGCAGACGCTCCAGGCGACCATCGACTGGAGCTGGAGCCTGCTCAGCCCGCAGGAGCAGACGCTTCTGCGCGGACTCGCCGTGCACGCCGAGGGCTGCACGCTGGAGGCCGTCGAGGAACTGTGCGAGGGCACCGGGGTCTGCGCCGACGAGGTGCTGGACATCCTGGCCCGGCTGGTGGACCGCTCCCTGGTGATCAGGGTGGAGTGCCCCTCCCTGCCCCGCTACCGGCTGCTGGAATCCGTCGCCGCCTACGCCCAGCGCAAGACCCATGAGCTGGGCGAGACCGCGGAGCTGGCCCGTCGCCATCTGCGGTACTACGCGGAGCTGGCCGAACGGGCCCGGCCGCATCTGCACGGCCGCGACCAGCGCCGCTGGCTCCAGCTCCTGGACGCGGAATCCGCCAACTTCCAGCGGGCCCTGGACGAGGCACGGCGTACCGGCTCGGCGCGGTGGGCGCTGCGGCTGGCCAATGCCCTGACCTGGTACTGGTTTCTGCGCGGCAGGCTCGGTGAGGGGTGCCGGGCGCTGGCGACCGCCCTCGCCACGGAGGGGCAGGCGCCGGCGGCCGAGCGGGCCGAGGCGAGGACCTGGCACACCGGGCTCGGCATGCTGCTGGGCGAGAGCGGGACGGACCCCGGGGCCCAGCCGGACGAGGACCGGCCCGAGCGGACGGTGGGCCGGGCCAGGGCGGAGTGGTTCCTCGGGTTCGCCGAGTGGAGCCTGGGCGCGCTGACGGCCGGCGAGCAGCGGATGAACGGGGCGCTGACCGACTTCCGGGCCCTGCGCGACGCCTGGGGTGTGGCGGCGGCGCTGAGCACCCGGGCCGCTCTCGCGATGGCGAGGGGCAATCTGGAGGCGATGCGGGGCAACGCCCTGGAGGCCCGCGGCCAGTTCATCAGCCTGGGAGACGCGTGGGGGCAGCTCAAGGCGACGGAGGTGCTGAGCGTCCTCGCGGAGATCAACGCCGACTACGAACTGGCGGCGGGGCTGCACCGGGAGGGACTGCGTATCGCCGAATCCCTGGAGCTGTGGTCCGAGGTGTCACGCAAGCTCTCGGGGCTGGGCCGGATCGCCCTGCTGGCGGAACGGCTGACGGAGGCGGACGAACTCCATGAGCGGGCCCTGCGGCTGGCGGTCGACCAGGGGAACCGGCCGGTGGAGCAGTTCGCCGAGCTGGGGCTCGCGCTGGCCGCCCGGCGTCAGGGCCGGCTGAACGCGGCGGAGGAGCATCTGCGGCCGTGGCGCGAGTGGAACCGCAGCCGGGGCGCCTTCACCGGACTCGCCCTGGTCCTGGCCGAGCTGGGATTCGTCGCCGAGCAGCGGGGCGACGCCGAGGCGGCGCTCGCCCTGCACCAGGACTGTCTGGCCACCGCCCGGGTGACGGGTGATTCACGGGCCGTGGCGCTGGCGCTGGAGGGGCTCGCCGGGGCGCACTCGCTCTCGGGCCGGCCCACCCGGGCGGCCCGGCTGCTGGGGACCGCGGCACAGACCAGGACACTGTCGGGTGCGCCGCTGCCACCGGCCGAGCGCGGGGATGTGGAGCGGATCTCCGCGCGCATCCGCGCGAGCCTCGGCGAGGACGCGTTCCGGGCCGGGCTGGAGGCCGGGGCCGCGAGGGACCACGAGGCCGCGGCGGACGAGGAGGAGAAGTTCCTGGCGGATTCCCGGCGCACGACCTGACGGCGGGGGCGCGCCGGTCCCGTATGCGGACCGTACGCCGTCCGACCCGCCGCTTCGGTCAACCACCCCTGGCCGCCGCGTTGTTCATGGTCTACTCGACGGCATGGAACGCGGCGGCGGACACGGTCCCATCCTGGTCATCGGCGGCACCGGCAAGACCGGCCGGCATCTGGTGGCCCGGCTTCGGCGGCTCGGTGAGGACGTCCGGGCCGTGGCCCGCTCCACACCGGTCCGGTTCGACTGGTTCGACGAGTCCACCTGGGAGCCCGCGGTGTCCGGTGCGCGCGCCGCCTATCTGGTGGACGCGCAGGACGAGCACGCCGCCGAACGGATGCGGGCCTTCGCCCCGTTCGCCGTCGAGCGGGGCGTCGAGCGGCTGGTCCTGCTCTCCGCGCGCGGCTGGGCCGACTCCGGTGAACCGGAACTGCTGGCGACGGAGAACGCGCTGCGGGAGTCCGGCGGCGCCTGGACGATTCTGCGGCCGACCTGGTTCATGCAGGGCTTCACCGAGGACGAGATCCTGCGCGCGCCGGTACGGGCCGGGGAACTGCGGCTGCCGAGCGGCGACGGCATGGAGCCGTTCATCGACGCCGAGGACATCGCCGAGGTCGCGGCGGCGGTCCTCACCCGGGACGGACACGAGGGCGTTGTCCACGCCCTCTCCGGGCCGCGCGCCCTGAGCATGGGAGAGGCCGTGGACACGATCGCCAAGGCGACCGGCCGCGCCGTCCGTTATGTGCCGGTCTCCGAGGACGAGTACGTGGCCGGTCTCACCGCGCGGGGTGTTCCGCCCGGTCAGGCCCATTTCGTGGCGAAGCTGTTCGGCTGGATACGGGACGGCGAGGACGCCTATCTCTCGGACGGCGTCCAGCGGGTACTGGGCCGGGCCCCCCGGGACTTCACCGATTTCGTCGCCGCGGCCGCGGCGGCCGGAGCCTGGGACGACTGACCGTCCGTACGGACGGTGCGCACAGACCGGCCGGACGGCCCGCGTACGACGGTCAGACGCGGCCCGCCCGGTGGAGGATCTCCGCGGCGATCGTCTCCGGGACCTGCTGGGGCTGCCAGTGCGAGACCCCCTGGAGACGGACGAAGCGGTACTCCCCCGTCACATGGTCCGCGGTGTGCTCCGCGGCGAAGACACCGACCGCCGGGTCGTGTTCGCTCCAGATGTGCGTGGTCGGCACGGCGACGGGCCCGAGCCGATCCGTGTCGTCGCGCAGGGTCCCCGCCCGGTACCACTTGAGCGCGGCCCGCAGGGTGCCGGGGCTGGTGTGGGTACGGACGTACCGCTGGATCTGCTCCTCGCTCAGCACGCCCTCGCCCGCCTGCCGGAACCATCCGTCGAGCCCGGCCGCGCCGTCGGCGAGGAAGGCGTCGGCCGCGTCCTCGGCGCTGAGGACCTCGATGTACCCCGAGTGGTCCCGCTGCTCGGGGTCCACCCGCAGCGCGTGCTGATAGGCGTCCAGATGCGGGAACGCCGCCGCCGTCAGACTCCGTACCCGCTCCGGGACCCGCGCCGCCAGATACCAGCCGACCACCGCGCCCCAGTCGTGCCCGGCGACATGCGCCGAGGCGATACCGAGGGCGTCCAGGATGCCCAGGGCGTCGCCCGCCACCTCCCGGAGCGCGTACGCCTCCACCGGTTCCGGCCGGGCACCGGGTGAGTAGCCGCGCTGGTCGGGGGCGACGGTGCGCAGCCCGGCCCGGTGCAGGACCGGCGCGATGTCGCTCCAGGACTGCCGGTTGTGCGGAAAGCCGTGGAGCAGGAGTACCGGGTCGCCGTCCTCGGGTCCCGCCACGTCGACGTCGAAGACCAGCTCGTTCAAGGAGATCCGCATCAGGGCTGCCTGTCCGTGGAGGGTGGGCGGGTGACGGGTGGACGGGGGAACGAACGGGCCCTCGGACCGGTCGCGTGCCGCGCGTGTGCGGCCGGTCCTCCGCCGGCGCGGCGGGCGGCGGGCGGTGCCCCGACGCGCCGGTCCGGGGCGACGCGTCAGTCCGCTTTCAGCGCCTCCCGTACTCTCGCGGAGCGCAACGCCTCCGGCGGGTCGACGAGACCGATGACACGCGCGTAGGCCGCCGCGACGTCACCGTCCCGCTGCGCCGCCTCCAGGACCCGGCCGATGTACTCCTGGTCGGCGAGGATCTCCGGTGTCCTGACTCCCTCGACCCCGGGAAAGCCCAGATCGTTGCCGAGTGCCTGGCGCCATGCCTCGTCCACCGCGTCGCGGGCGAGATCACGGAAGTAGGCCACCGGATCGGGCGGTCCGCCGGCCGCCGCGTGCGCGCGCAGTACAACGGAGCCGAGGGCCGCGACCGTCATCCCCTGTCCGTACGTCGGGTTGAAGCTGCACACCGCGTCCCCCATGGCGAGCAGCCCGGCCGGGAACCGGTCCATCCGCTCGTAGCGGCGGCGCAGACTGGCGGGGAACCGGTAGGACACCGGGGCGTCGAGCGGCTCCCTGTCGACCACCAGCGCCTCGTAGATCTCCGGCGAGGAGAGCGACTTGAGGAAGTCGAGAAAGCCCTCCGGGTCGGTGGGCGGTACGTCGCCGAGGATTCCGTACGCGGTCACGATCTGACGCCCGCCGTCGATGCGCGCGCATATCGCACCGCGAGGGTTGTCCGGTGTGGCGACGATGTCGACGGAGATGTCGCCGGGCGACGGCTCGGGCCCCGCCCGGTAGTGACGCGTGGTGTAGGTGAGACCGACCTGGGTCCGGTCCTCCGGGACAGCCGGCCACCCGTGGTCCTTCAGCCACCTCGGGATCTGCGAGCCGCGTCCCATGGTGTCGACCACGAGATCGGCGTGGACGACGGATGTGCCGCCCGGGTCCTGGCGGTCCATCGTCCGTACGCCCGTCACATGGTGTGTGACAGGGGCGAACCGCAGTCCGACGACCTCTCTGCGGTCCAGGATCCCGACGTTCGCCAGCGCGCGTACCCGGTGCCGGATGTGCGCCTCCAGCGTGGGCCGGGCGACGGACACCGCGAGGAGTCCGGAGTCGCCCTTGCTCATCGGGATGCCGTCCATGATCCAGCGGACGTTCCCCGCCACATCACCCGTGACGGCGCCGGCCGCCTCCAACTCCTCGGTGATACCGGGGAAATACTCTTCGATGATCTGCTGGCCCCGGGCCAGTATCCCGTGGACATGGCGTCCCTGCGGCACTCCGCGCCGGTTCCCCGGGAGATCGCTCAGCCCGTCCCGGTCGACCACGACGACCTCGTCGTAGGCCTCCGACAGTGCCCGCGCCGCGAGCAGACCCGCGATGCTCCCGCCCAACACCACGGCCCGTCGCAACTTCTCACCCGTCATGGCGGGGTGCCTCCTCATGTGTCCGTCACCGCTCGTGTCTGCCACCCCTGCCGTCCGCCACTGGTGGACGCCTGTGTCCCTCAGGACTCAGGGACGCTAACTCCGGCCGGTAATCGGTGACCCACTGCCCGGTAATCCCGCTGGGGACGCTCCGTTGACAACGGGGGCAAACCGCGCCCTAGGGCCTTTCGTTTGGATCTTGCTGGGCCCAGGCGGTGTCAGCGCCGCCTCGGCGGGACCACCGGGCGGTGCCGGAACGGGTCGGGAATGAATTCCGAACGGGTCGGGAACGAATCCGGAACGGGGCCGGCGCGGATGTGGAACGGGGCCGGCGCGGCGAAAGCTCGCGCGACCAGAGGCCGTGCGTCATGAGGGGCCGTATCCCATCGGAGTTACGCCGAATCGGTACCGCCTCGGGACCGCCGCACTCACCGCGCCCTGTCGTCGGGATCCACGGCGTGAGGGTGCATTACGCTCTGGCTCTCCCGCGACGGCCGGAGAACCCATTCGGCCGCACCGTGGATCGCGCGCGGAGAACGACATCGCCGCATTCCGCCGAAAGCGCCGGCGCCTGTCGGTTCAAGACCAGCCGAACCCGAAGGAAAATCCCGATGAAGGCATTCCAAGCTGTCACCGACGCGATCGCCGCCGAAGGACTCGACCACTTGTTCGCCGTGATGGGGGACGCGAACCAGGACATGATCGTGGACCTGGGCGAACGGCACGGCGCGACATTCGTCCACGCCCACCACGAATCCAGCGCTGTCGGTATGGCCGACGGTTACGCCCGGTTCAGCGGGAAGCCCGGTCTCGCGTCGGTCACCCAAGGACCCGGCTGTACCAATGCCACGACCTCGCTGGTGGCCGCGCGGCTCCACCGCACCCCCCTGATGGTGCTCGCCGGACACGCCTCCCTCCGCGATCCGTACAACCCGCAGGGAATGGTGGACCAGCAGGCACTCGCCGGACTCACCGCCGGGGCCACCGTCCGGCTGGAATCGGTGCACAACGTGGACTACTGCCTCGGGGAGGCATTCCGTCAGATCAAGGTCCGGAAAGGGCCGTTCATTCTGAATCTGCCCCAGGACATCCAGCAGACGGAGATCCCGGACCCCGGCTGGACCTACCGGCCCATGTACACGCCCAACCCGCTCCAGCCGCCGCGTACCGAGGATGTCGAGGAAGCGGTCAAGCTGCTCGCGTCGGCTCGGCGCCCGGCGATTCTCTGCGGACTCGGGGCGAGGGACTCCGGAGTGGAATCCGAGGTGCGCGCACTGGCCGAGCGTCTTGCCTCACCGGTCGCCGTATCCATTCTCGCCGCCGGATTCTGCGCGGATTATCCGCTGTATCTGGGAGTCAGCGGCGGACTGGGTTCGCGGCTGACCGTGGAAACGCTCGCCGAGAGCGATGTGCTGGTGGTCGTCGGCGCCAGCCTGAACGAATGGACGACCGACTTCGGCAAAATCCTGGCGAACGGGAAGAAGATCATCCAGATCGACGACCGGCCGGACGCTTTCGGCTGGTTCGCCCGGGTGGCCGTCGGGATGACGGCCGACGCCGGAACGGGCGTGGCGGCCCTGACGGACCGGCTCGCCCGGACGGTGGAGGCGCGCCGGCCCGACCCCGGACTCGTACAGCGGCTCCAGGACGACCGTGGGCCGAAGTCGGTGCACTACAACGACGGGGACGCCACGGATCCGCGTCGCGCCGTACAGCACCTGGAGGACGCCCTGCCGAAGGACGACCGCGTCCTGGTGGTCGACGGCGGCCACGCGGGCATGGTCTGCGCGAAGATCCTCACCGTGCCGCGCGCGGAGAACTGGGCGATCGGCTGGGACTTCGGCGCCATCGGCCAGGGCCTGGCCCTCGCGATCGGCGCCTGCTTCGCCCGCCCGGGACAACGTGTGACGCACGCGACCGGGGATGCCTCGTTCATGATGAACGTCGCCGACTTCCATACGGCCGTGCGCCACAGGCTGCCGCTCACGGTGATCGTCTTCAACGACGAGGCGGTGGGCCAGGAGAAGCACGATCTGATCCACAAGAAGCTGAACCCGTCCTACGCCGACATGCCGGAACCCGACTTCGCCGAACTGGCGGCCGGCTTCGGCGCCAAGGGCTTCACCGTGCGCCGGCCCGACGACCTCGGCGAGATCGACAGAGCACTGGCCGTCGAGGAAGGCCCGGTCCTGGTCGACGTACGGATCAACGGCGATGTCGAACTGGCGGCGAGCTGGGAGATCGCCAAGCACCTCGGCTAGGGCGTGCCCGGCGGATCTTCGTGGATCAGCCCGGGGCGGCTGGTGCGGTACATCGCAAGGCGGAGGATCGTCCTCTACTGGGACGTACGCGAGCGACTCCGACAACGCGGCGACAACGCGGCGAGGTGCCGTGCCGGGTGTCGCGAGCCGGTGAACCCTTCCGGCCACAGCACTAGCGGGAGCAGATCACGCTGACAAGGGAGAACGACGCGAAGAATGTCCCCTGGGAGAGGTCCGCGAACCAGCGGTGGCCACGGTCCCGGTCGATATGGCCGGCCTCGATGGCCTGTTGCGTATTGCGGCCGAGTCCCAGCGTGTGGTCCGCGTCCTGGAAATCGCGGAACACCGGTGTCGTGGCGCGGACCGTCTCGACGCCGAATCCCGCCTGCTCGGCGAGACGGGCAAGGCGGCGGCCGATGGTGGCGTGGCGTACCACTTCCGCGGTGGTGTAGCGGGTGAAGGCGCGGCTTGTCTCCAGGTCTTCCGCGTCGACGACCAGGGTGTCCCAGTCGGGTTCGACAAGACCGATCAGAGCGCCCGGCCGGGTGGCGCGGTGCAGCTGTACGAGTACGTCAGCGGGTTCGGCGACGTGCATCAGAACCCGGTCGATCTTGGCCCGGTCCACCGTTCCCGGCTCGACGGGAAGGGCATGGGCGTCCCCCTCGCGGATCTCCACTCCAGGCAGGTGTTCCGTACGCCGACGGGCCTCGGCGAGCATGGCGGGGTCACGGTCCACACCGATCACCGCGCCCCTCTCACCGGCGCGTTCCGCCAGCGCGGCCAGGTCGGTGCCCGGACCGCATCCCACGTCCAGCACGGTCTGGCCCGGCCGGACGTCCAACAGGTCGATCAGCTCCCGCTTGTACGCGCGACCGGCATCGCCTGCGGCGGCCCGCAGCATATAGGCGGCCTGGTCAGGTCGGGATACCCCGAGTTTCGTCGACATGCGCGTAAGTCAATCACTCCGGCCGATCATGACGACCGCCTGTAAGCCGACTTCCGGACGAGCACGGCCGGCGGACGGTTCAGTTCGCGGTCGCGCCCCGCATCGGCACCACGGTCAGCCGGCCGAAGGCCATGGACGGGCTCGCCACGCTGACCGGCAGCTCCTGCCCGTTCTTGCCGCAGCCGGTGACCGGATTGAAGACGACAGGGTCGTCCGCCACCTCGCGCAGCTCCCGCAGCGCGGCTGTCTTACGGCCCTTGATGTCGAGACGGCGCACGAGCACCCCGGTGAGTTCACCGTTCTCGATCCACTCCGCATAGGCCGGGCGGACCACGAACATCTCCTCCACCGAACCGCCGCCCCACGCGCCACGGCAGTACAGCCCCCGCCGCACGGACCGAATCAGGTCGGCGGACGGCGTGGCCCCCGCGGCCACCCGCAGTGCCGACATCCTCGGCTGGACGAGTCCGGCCCCGAAGGACCGTCGGCCGTTGCCGGTACGCGGCAGTCCCTGACGGGCCGCCTCCGCGGTGTCGGTCATCACACCCGCCACCGTTCCCGCGTCCACCAGCGGTGTCGCGGTCGCGAGGGTCCCTTCGTCATCGCACCGGTACGAGGTCTCCAGTCCCTCGGCCGGACCGTCCAGCACGGTGAGGGCTTCCGTACCGACCCGCGTGCCCAGCTCCAGCCCCGAACGTGCCGCGTAGTCACGGTAGTTGTCGGCCTCCAGGCTGTGCCCGAGCGTCTCGTGGACAAAGTGCACCGCGACCTCGGGCGCCAGCACCACGGTCCCCGTGAACTCCGCCTCCAGGGGCACGGCCGCCGAGGCGGCCCGGATCTCGCCCGCCACCTGGGCCGCCGCCGACCGCAACGCGGCGACCGGATCGGCACCGGCCCACTGCCACAGCAGGGGTACCGGCCGGCCGGCCGTGGGCACCTGGATCTGTACGAGGGTCTCCAGCCGGGTCCGCCGGACCGGGTCCTCGCCGCCCGCGACACCGTCCGCCCGGCGGCTCTCCCCGCCGCTCGTCCTGCCGCCCGCCCAGCCGCCCGCCCGGTGGCTCACCCTGCGGCTGCCCACTCGGGCGACGACCCCTGCCCCTTCCGCCCCGACGCCCTCGGCGATCTCCAGAGCCGTACGGCGCACCGCGAGGGCCGTTGCACGCACCCGGACCCGTTCCGCAGGCGGAGCGTCTTCGTCGCGGCCGGTGGCCCGCTCGGTGATCGCCGGTTCCGATGACGGACCGGAGACCGTCACCCCGCGATACGCGCCCTCGTCCACCCGTCAGGCCTCGCTCACCACCGGACGCCCGGCCTCGGCCTCGGTTTCGGCCCCGGCTTCGGGCTCGGCCTCGGCCTCCGGATGGGAGTCCGGCCCCGCGCGCCCGCCGAACTCCCGTACGCCGGAGACGAGGAGCGGTACCAGCGTGCTCACCACGAACAGCGCGGCACCGGTCAGCGTGATCACCCATACGGGCACCTTCGCGAGCGCGAGCCCCACCAGCGCGTAGCCGACCGGCGCCGCCGCTGTGGAGGACAGCCAGTCCAACGACATGACGCGGCCCAGGAGTTCATCCGGAATGGTCCGCTGGAGGGCACTCATCCACAGCACCTGGAACGAAGCGAGCCCGGCACCGGCGGGAATCGCGGCAAGGGTCAGTACCGGAACGGAACTGGTCACCCCGAGCAGCCCCACCGCCAGCCCGAACGGCAGCAGCGAGAGCAGCGCCACCGTGCCGGAACCGCTGCGAATCCCGCGACGTACCAGGATCCCGCCGATCAGCGCGCCCGCGGAGAAGGCGGCCAGTACGACCCCGTAGGCGACCGTGTCCGACGTCGATCGCAGCAGCCGCTCCGGCAGCAGGACGAACCAGACCGGGACGGTGGTCAGCACATGGAACAACGACATCAGCAGGATCGCCCAGACCCAGGGCCGGGACCGGGCCTCGCGGAATCCCTCCAGCACCTCTCGGATCACCGAACCGCCCCAGGCCGGCTCCGTGGGTTTCCCGGCCTGCTCCGTGGGTTTCTCCGCCGTGGCCGTGGCCTCGGTCTTGGTCCTGGCCTTCTCCTTCACACCGAGCAGCAGCAGGGCGCTGGCCGCGAAGGTGGCGGCGTCGAAGAGCAGCGCGCTCCGGGCACCGATCAACGCGACCACCGCGCCCGCCACCGTGGGGCCGAGGATGCCGATCGTGCGCTCGGTCGCCGTGGTCAGTGAATTCGCCGCTTCCAGCTGCCGCTTGGGGACGATCCGGGGCAGCAGCGACTCGTAGGCCGGGTCGAAGAAGGCCTCTCCCGCGCCGACCAGCAGCACCAGCAGCGCGAGCGCCCAGGTAGGCGCGCCGAGCACGGCCATCGCCGCACCGGCGACGACGACGGCGCGCAGTACGTCGACGCTCCACATGATCCTGATGCGCGGGAAGCGGTCGGCCACCACTCCCCCGATGAGCACGCACAGAGCCATGCCAAGGGCGCGGGCGGCGAGAACGGCCCCGAACCCGGTGACACTGTCGTCCTCGACAAGAACCGATGTGGCGATGGCGAACGGGAACATCTGGTCACCCAGCGAACTCGTCAGCTGGCTGATCCATACCCGGGCGAACGTCGGATCGCGCAGCACTGCGCGCCAGGAACCGCTCGTCCCGGTGGTGTCGGCGGATGTCATCGAGGTGCTCTGTCCCCCGTCTGGTCCTGCTCGTATGTCGTCATAGGACCTGCTTCTGTGTCGTCGAAAAGGCTTCGAACCAGCCGTCCGGATCCGGCCGCCGTCCTGACAGCCCCTCAAGGAGCTGGGCCGCCGCCCGTTCCCCGTCGGCCGCCACGCCGACGGCTCCGGTCCCCCGGCCGAGCAGACGGCGGCTCAGTTCGTTCCGCGTATGCGCCGCGAAGATCTGTCCGCACACCCACTTGGCCGAGCGGGACGAGCCGTCCCATGGGGACTCCAGCGGCGGCAGTGGCTGCTCCGGGTCGGGGAACAGGTCCGTGATGAGCCGCCATTGGGCCCGCGCGAGCACGGTCACCAGACCGGCGGCCAGGGTCCGGGCCGACGCCGGTTCCTCAGGGGGCCGGGAGAGCCATTCGTCCGGCGTGCCGGGCTGCGCGAAAACCAGCAGCTGTGCCTCGGCGGCGGCCAGGGCCTCGGGCCAGCAGTCGGCCAGCAGGGCCACGGCGTCCGCCGCGCGGGCGGAGAGGTCCGCGGTGGGGGTGGGCGGTCGCCCGCAGTGCCAGGACACACCGTGCGGACCGGCCCGGTCCCACCAGCCATGAGCCCGCTCCAGCAGATGGAGCGAGGAGCCGGGGACCGTCGCCAGCGGTTCCACGACGGCGGGGTGCCAGGTGCCGTCGGCCGTACGGAGTGACGGGACGCCGCTCGTCTCCTCGAAGCGCACACCGCCGTTCTCGGCGAGCGTGCCCCGGACCGACCACCGTTCACCGGGCGGCAGCGCCACGATCCCGCCCGGATCGGATCGGGCGACGGTCAGCGGGTGGCCCGCCGGCACCTCGGGATGCCGGACGGCGAGTCCGAGGACGACGGACGCCACCTGCGGAACGAACTCGTCACCGGCCTGCCGGTAGTCGGCGGCGGCCTCGTGTTCCGCGCGCCGTACGGCCCCCAACAGGACCGGATGGCGGCCCAGTTCCGTCAGTTCCCGCTCATCGGCCGCCGCCAGCAGGCCGATCACCGTCCGGGCGGTTCGCCGGATGTCCGGCCGGCCGGCCCAGTCGGCGCTCCGGTGGCGCAGCAGACGCAGCAGCCGGATGAGGACGTGACGGGTGTGCTCAGCGCGAGCGGACGCCCAGAGGTCCGCGGAGGTGGGACCGGAGAGCAGGTCCCGCGCCCTCGGCAGCTCCGGGGGTCGGCCGACCAGTTCGCGAAGCGCCCCGCTGCCCAGGGAGAGGGCCAGGGGCGACGGCCGGGCGCCGCCGCCCGACACCTCGTCCTCCGCACCCGCACCCGTACCCCCACCCGTACCCGTACCCCCACCCGTGCCTCCGCCTCCGCCCGTACCCGCGCCCGTGCCCGCGTCGGCGGTCCGTTGCGCGCTCAGGCCGTGTGCGACTCCGGCTCGGTGCCGTTCCCGCAGGGCGTCCCGGATCCGGCTCCGCAGCGCGGGATCGGTGAGGCTGTCCCACAGCGTGTCGAGGCTGTCCCGGCCGGCGGGCAGCGGCTCCCACCACGCCCGCTGTGATCTCAGCTCCTCGGCGATCAGGGGAAGTACGGAGTCCAGGGCATTGGCCGAGTTGAGGGCGACGCTGACACTCAGCGAAGGACCGTCACTGACTCCCCAGTGACTCCAGAAGATCGGCAGATAGAGGATGTCCCCGGGCGCGAGCACGAATTCGAGGGCGTCGTCCGGCATATAGGCCGTGCCGACCGAGTGGTCGCCGACCATACGGCGCCGCAGCGAGTCCTCGGGCAGGCCGGACGGCGGGGAGAGCTGCCAGCGTTTGGTGCCTTCCTGCTGGAGCACGAAGTTGTCGCTGTCGTCGAAGTGACAGCCGATGCCCGAGGGCGCCAGGGTCTGGACCGCGTCGCACCAGACGTTCGGCCAGTCCAGGGTCTGCCGGACCGTGTCACTGAGCGCGGCCAGCCGCGGACTGGTGAGGTCCGCGACCCGTACGAACCAGGCCTCGCCCGGACGTTCGACGACCTGTACGGGATCCTCGCGGACCATCCGCTCCCGGATGCCGTCGAACTCGGCGACGGTCAGAGGCGGGTCGAGAAGCCCCCGGGTGGCGGCGCGCAGCACGAACGGCCTGCGGCGGAAGTATTCGCCGAAGAACACGTCCCGGCTCATACCTGGGAGGAAGTCGCCGGTGGACGCTCCGGGAGGGAGGGGCCCGGTGGGGTGGACGCCGGAGGAGCGGATGCCGCTGTCAGGAGCCATTCCACACCTCCGCGAGACTTCCGGCGTGCCGCTGTGCCTCGCGCTCCGCCGCGGCGTCGCCACTTCGGCGGCCGGCCAGGGCGAGCAGATCGGCCGCTTCACGGTGCAGGGGGATGACCTCCAGCGTGCGGCGGGCCCGCCGTACCCCGTCGGGACCGTTGCCGAGGCGCAGCGCGCAGATCGCTCCCAGGAGGCTCGCGTGGGCGTCCAGGGTGTCGGAGATCCGCTCGGTGCACAGGTCGAACAATTCGAGGGCGGTGCCGTGCCGCCCCGCCCGCATGGCGGCGATCCCGGCCGTGTACGCGGGCCAGGTGGCGTGGGCTCCTTGCGAACGGGCCAGGTGCACACCGTCGACGGCATCGTCGATCCGGCCCGACTGGGCGTCCAGGACAGCGCGCAGGGTGACCCCCTCCGGGCCCATGCCCGCGAGTTCCCCGTCCCACAGCCGGGCCAGTTCCGCCGGAGCGACCGGCGCGCCGAGCGCGGCCGCCAGCAGGCTGCGCTCGGGCGAGGCGCTGTCTCCGTCCCGGATGAACGTGTCCGCCGTGGGCGCCCGTAACGCGATGCCCAGTCCCTCGGCCAGTTCGCCTGCCAGTGAGGTGAATTCCGGCGGCACGAATCCGCTGGACACACTCATGGAGCCGGTCCAACTGCGGATCTTCGTCCTCGTCCCGCCGAGCTTCGCCATCACTTCGCCGACGGTGTGGTCGACGGTGCCGTCGCTGTCGACGAAGAAGTCGAGATCGAAGTCGGCCGCGGTGATCCCGTCCAGGGCCTCCGGCCCCAGACCGGGCAGACCGGTGCAGGAGACGGTGCCGACGGGCAGTTCCGCCCGGACGCTCCACGGCTCCCGGGAGAAGGTCTCGATCACCCGCCGGCCCACGTGCGGTACGAGACTCAGTGCGCCCAGCAGCGAGGCGGCGGGGTCACGGCCCGCGTCGCCGGGGACGACCCAGCACACGGAGGCCAGCCAGCCGCCGGCCAGCGCCGGATAGAGAAAGTCGTCCAGTCCGTAACGGCCGTGCCCCGGCTCACGGAAGGGCAGGCGTCTGCACTCGGCGGCCAGGTCGCGGGGGCGTCCGCGCAGCCGGGCCAGTGCCGCGCAGTCGTCGTCGGGCACATGCTTCAGATCCAGATGGCGGTCGAAGAAGAGCAGTCTCTCCTCACGGAACTCCCGGACGTCCCAGACCGGGAGGACATGGCCGTGCTCCGGCACCACGGTCAGACCGTCACCCGCCTCTTCGAGCGATGTCACCAGATACCTCGCATCCGCAGGGCTTCCCTGACCTTCTCCGCCGCCGGTTCTCCGGGGCGGGACAGGGCGTCGGCCACCCTCCGCGAGACAGGCCCGAAGGCCACGCCCCGGGGCGTGGCCGAGTACAGGCACCACCTCTCCGCGCCATCGCCGGGGACCGCCGTGCCCCAGCCCGTGAGGACCTCCGCCGGATAGCGGCGCAGGACCGCGTGGCCGTTGTCGGTGGGCATGACGCCCTCGATGCCGACCCGGAAGGCGACCGGGTGTTCATGGACCAGCGCGGTGAACACCGCCAGCAGCATCTCGTGCTGGAGCGTGCACCGCAGTGTCCGCGCGGTTCGCGCGGTCCGCGCGTCATCGGACTCGGCCGCCTCCAGACCGGCGGGCGCGGGCGTATCCACATGGGCGGGCGCGGGCGCCTCCAGATCGGCGGGCTCAGGGGACAGGCTCATCGCGAAAGTCGCGAAAGCCTCCTCCAACGAGGTCCCCTCGCCCGCGTAGGGCACGACCCGGTAGCCGTCGAACTCAGGTGACCGGACGAATCCGGCGAGCAGCCGCTTCCGGGTCCAGCCCGCCCGCTCCAGCAGTGTGAGGGAGCGCGGGAACGCCCCGGCGATTCCGCCGGCCCCCTCGCCGCTCCAGAGATAGCCGCGGAACCGCCGTGCGGTGTAGTCGAGTTCCCGTTGGTCGATACTGCTCAGGCAGGAGAGTTCGGCGTCGTTCCTCGCCAGTTCCCCGGCGCCCCGTTCGCCGAGGTGCTCCCGGTAGTCGTCGTCGGTGAGCAGCCGCAGCAGCAGCTCCGTCAGTTCGCCGCCGGAGAGGTCGTCGCCGCAGAGGTCGTCGCCGGAGCCGGAGAGGCCGTCGCCGTCGAGTCCGGGTCCCGTCGCGGTCGTCATGAGGCGCTCTGTCCGGGACACGCGGCCCATTCGGCGACGAGGAGACGCAGACGTTCGTAGTTGCGACGGGATTTCTCGATGAGCACGCCGTCCTCACCGTAGACCGGGTCCTCGTAGGTGACACCGAGCAGATTCGGGCATACGGGCAGCAGATGACGGGTCAGTTCGAGCTGCTCGTCCAGGAGGATCCCGTGGTGGAGGTCCCGGAACTTCCCGCCGACGATCTGGCAGCCGGACAGGTGCAGCTCGCGGCAGCGGTCCAGCGGCAGCCGCTCGATCTCGTCGTACATGGACGGTCCCGTACGGCCCCGCAGCCATTGGTAGCTCAGGATGTGGCCGACATCCAGGGTGACCCACACCTCCGCGTCGTCGGCGAGTCGCTTGAAGTAGTCGAAGCCGTCGAGGCCGCCCAGGATGAAGGAACCGCCTTCGGTGTACCCGGGGAATTCGACATGCAGCGGCGGTTCGAGCAGCTCACGGGTCTGTCTGGCGTTCTCGGTCGCCAGTTCCAGACCGCGTTCGGTCATGACGGGCGGCAGGGGGTACGGCAGCGGCCGGCCGCGCAGACTCCAGATGCCCAGGTCCTCGACCACCCAGGAGAATCCGTAGCGCGCGTGCAGCTCATTGGTGAACTCGGCGACCGGACGGCGGTCGTACACCTCGGGCGTTCCCATGTTCAGCAGCGTCTGGTGGAAGGCGCGGGGCGGTCCCGCCGGCATGGCCTCGTAGAGACGGTCGTAGGCGCGCACATAGTCGGTGGCGCGCAGCCGGGCCCTGTTACGGGGCTGGAACGCGAAGAAGGAGTAGCCGAAGTGGCCGGCGTGGCGCTTGAGGAACGCCCTTACCCGGGGGGTGACATCACCGCCCTCGGCGGTCTCGGCGAATCCGGTCTTCTCGCCCCAGGGCAGATCCATGCCGACGCCCAGTCCGAGCCGGGGGTTCACCTGCTCCGCCGCGGTGGCCCCGGCGGCCGGTGCGGTCCCTGCGACAGGTGTGGTCCGCGTGACAGGTGTGGTCCGTGGGGCCTGTGCGGTCCCTGCGGACCCCGCGGCCGGTGGCACATGGACGGTCATGAGGAGCTCCGTGCGACGAGAGAGGCCGTGAGCGGTACGCGGACGGCGGTATCGGATGCGACAAGGCGGCCCAGCAGCTTGGCTCCGGGTTCGGTGCGCGCCGTAAGTACGTCCGCCGCTTCCTCCGCGACACCGATGTGTTCACGGGGGAGGGCGAAGATCTGCTGCCAGACGAGGTCGGCCAGCAGCAACGACCGTGTGTCGCCGCCGGTCAGCGCGTCGGCCGCACGCGCTGGCACGGGGCGTGCCCAAGGGCGCAGTCGTGCCCGCCGGACCGGGGTCACGCCGCCCTCGGTGCGACGCAGATGGGGTGGGAGCGCGTCGTTGCCCTGCGGCTTGACCGTCTCGAAGGTGTCCTTCAGCCGTCGCAGCGATTCGGCGCGTCCGGCACCGTCCTGCGCTGTCATCGGCAGACCGTGCCGTCCGCCCAGGTAGTTCAGCTCGGGGTTCGAGGTGAGCGGTCCCGAGCGGTCGAGATCGACACCGTAGCGCCCGGGTTCGGTGGAGAGCAGTGTGCCGGGTTCCGCCACCATGAGCTGGAGAACATCGATCCCGATTCTGGTCTCGTTGTCCTGGAGGAATGTCCGCGATGCCTCCGCCTCGGCCTGGGTTTCGTCGAACAGACCGCCCATGACCGAGAGCCGGAGGTTGATCCCGGCGCCCACCACATGGTCGACGATGGTCTGGTAGTCGTCGGAGGTGACGCCCTTGTCCATACGGTCGAGCAGACGCTGGGTACTGGTCTCATAGCCGACGCTCATCAGAACGCAACCAAGATCTGCCAGTTCCTGACAGAAATTCGGGTCCAACAGAACGGATTCAAGTCTGTTCCGGGTGCTGAACGTAATTCGCAGGCCCCGGCGGCGCACTTCCCGCATGGCTTGCACGATCAGCCGCAGATTGGTGTTCTCGTCGACGACGGCCACGAAGTCGACGCCGTGCCGCACTACCGTCGCTTCCACCGCGTCGGCGATCTGCTTCGGTGTGCCTTGCTGATACGCGCCTTTCGGCAGCGATCTGTTGCCGTAGGAACAGAATACGCACCGTCCCCAGTAGCAGCCGACGCAGGAGACGATCGCGAGCTGGAAATCCTCGGCGACATAGGAACGCAGAGGGAGTCCGGCGAAGTCCGGCGGGCCCGTGTCGCGGAACGTCATCCGTACCGGCAGGACCTCACCGCCGCCCCGGCCGCCGCCGATCCGGACGACCCCGGGCACCTCGTCCTCGGGCATGCGACCGTCCAGCGCGTCGAGCGCCGCCGCCAGAGGCTCCTCGCCGGCGGTGACACACAGGGCGTCGACGCTGTCGCCGACCGAGGAGAGCCGGGCGAGCTCCTCATGTCTGAGCATCACCTGCTGGCCACCGAGCCAGATCCGGGCGTCCGGCATGAACTCGCGTGCCCAGCAGGCGATCAGCAGCGCCGGTGCGAGCTGGCTGAAGAAGGCGACGGACAGACCGATCACCCGTGGCCGGGCGCCGGTGAGGGTATGTCTCACCAGCCGGCGCAGCGTGGCGGTGGGTTCGTCGAGGGCGTCCTCCCCGAGCGATCCCACCTTCCCCACCTGCTCGTCCAGGACGTCCAGACCGCTCCACGCACGGGTCAGGAAGGAGTCCTCCAGGATCAGTTCGACCGCCTGATTGGCCAGCCGTACGGCTCGGGCGGGGCCCAGTGCGCCCGAGCCTTCCTTGGTGAGGACATGGCCGCGCAGTCGCTCCAGGTTCTCGATGGCGGTCTCGGCCATCGCGGCGCGGTACCAGGAACGCATGCCGTCCGCGGTCCGGTGGCGGTCACGCGCCCTCAGGAGGGGTCCGGGCTTGAGCAGTTCATGGAAGAGCCCGAGATTCAGATCGGCCGGAAGCACCGTCCGGCCCAGGGCGCGCAGATGCCCGGCCAGATAGGGAAGACTGAGATAGGGGAAAAGGCGCGCTTCGGTCTGCGGGGGGAAAATGAGAACTACATCGACCGGACTCGCGTCCATCATGCTCCACTCCCCCAGGTCATCTCGAAATCCGCGTACACATGCGATCGACGGTGGATGTGACGCGGGGCCAGACATGGACCTGGCCCCACGCCGAACCGGACTAGTCCTCCTGAGAGGCCTCGACCAGCGACTTGAAACGGAACGCGTGGAAAGCGCCGCCTACCTTCAGCTCGGAGGACTCGATGACCTGGAGGTCATCCAGCTCGCCGAACTCATCGACCGTGGTGTTCTCAGACATGATGAACTCCCTTTGCACATGGGTGGTTGTGCACTTGAGCACATCAGCGTACAAGGATGGAGCTGAGCCACTCAAGAATGAATATCCGGCCTGACTGGCCGAAAGGGCGAATTAACAAATGATCGCCTTATCTGATTTAAAGCGCGGAAGCAGTTCTCTGAATTCGTATTCAACGAGTGGAACAACGGCGCCCGGCCGGGGAAGAAATCCCCGGCCGGGCGTCTGTGTGACGGGTGGGTCCGGTCAGCCTCGGCGGGCCGACAGGATCTGGATGGTGTCGCCCACGGCGCGCTCACCGGTCGCGTCCGAGGTGATGTTGACGAGCTTGCCGCCGACCACCATCGCGCTGGAGCCGCCGCCGTCCAGGTTGAGGGCCTGCTCCGCGCCCAGGGAACGCATGAAGCGCGCGGCCTCCGCCAGTGTGAACCCCTCGCTGACACCCGGCTGACGCCCGTCGACGGTGACCAGGAGCAGCCGCCCGTGCCCGTCGATCCCGGCCATGGTGCGGGGCTGGCGTACGTTCGACCACGCGAAGCCGAACGAGAGGTCCAGGGGGTCCAGCGTGCCCTCGGTGGCGGCGTCGATGGCGATCCGGCCGTTCTTCACCAGCGTCGGCGCGGCGCTGACGATGCTGTCGTGCGCGCCGAGCTCGACCTGCCGTCCCGAGGAGTCGCGGATGACCTCCTGTACCGGGATCCGCTCGCCCTCGCGGCCGTGGGCGGTCAGCCAGTCGGCCGCGCCGCCGATGCCCTGGAGGACGGACCCGCCGGCCGGGACCGTACCGCCGCGCGGGCCCGCGGAGACCACCCGGTCCTTGGAGTCGAGCACGACCTGGGTACCGGCGCCCTCGGGCAGGGCGGCACGGAACCTCGGGGTGAACTTCACCAGGTCGTCGGGGAGGGAGCAGGTGGTGTCATGGCGGGCCAGTCCGGTGGGGACACCGCCGGGACGGCCGCAGTTGCGCACCTTTCCGGGAAGCCGGTTGATGCCCTGCACGGCGTACGTGGAGGACTTCGCCCGAGCGGTGACCGTGGTGGACAGATCGGCTATACGGGGGTGCCGCCCGCCGTCCGCCAGGATCAGCGCGGCGCGGGAACCGACGGCCATCGACTCCAGCTCGCCGTCGTAGGCGGCGATACCGGCCACCGTGCCCTGCACGCCGTCCGCGTCGGAGGTGATGAAGAAGCCTCCGTTGACGGCGAGCAGGGAACCGTTCTCCACGGCGACGGAGGACGTCGTCTCGCGGTCCGCGACATTGCCGTCGTGGGTGCTCGCCACCGTGCCGCGGAAGCGGGCCGGGTCGATGACCGCGACATGGACGCTCTCCCGGTCGGCGAGCTGCCTGCCGTCGTAGCCGGTCCACTCCACGGCCGTACGGAAACCGCCCGCCGTGACAGCCTGGTTGGCGCTCTGGGCCTCGGCCTGGGTGGCGTACGAGCCCACCCGCACCTGCCAGCCCATGGTGCCGCGCGGTGTGTCCGCGTACTCGTCCCACACGACCCGCTCCACACGCGCCCCGAACCCGGCGGCGCGCAGCCCCCGCTCGGTGGTGTCGGCCCAGGCGCGGTCGCCCAGCGGGGCCCAGGTCGCCGCGCCCGTCAGCCGGTTGACGGCAGGAGCCTGGATCGTGACCGTCCAGACCGGCGTGACGCCCTTGTTCTGGATGACGCCGGTGCGCACCCGCACACCGGGCGCCACGGTGTCCGTCTTCCACCGCGTCTGCTGGAAGGCGGAGGCGGAAGACGGAGCGGGAGCCGAGAGCGCGACGGGCGCGGCCGGGGTGACGGCCTGCGCCGCCCCGGAAAGGGTCAGGGGATTCACAGCCACGAGTACGACGGCCGCGCCCAGCGCGATACGTGTCCGCGGAATTCGGCGGTGCGCGCCGGCTCCGCGCGGGTGCTCTCCGTCTTGGTCGTACATGATTTCCCCTTACAGGTTGGCGCTCGATATGGCCCGGCTCCACGGCACGGCGTCCACAAGATCCGAAGGCCATCCCAGCCATGTACGGGGGCGAGCACGCCAACAGCCAGGGGCGCCGCGCGGAAGGCCGGATGAAGGAGCGTCACGGCGGGTACGCACCGAGCCGGTCTCGTCGGCACCGTCGAACCCGGCGGTCCGGTATTCATCGCGGGCACATAACCCGGTGCGACCGCCGGGCAGGAACCGTGTCCCGGTCACCGGGTATAATTGGCCAGCGCGACAACCGCGTGAGCGGCCGAGGCGAGTGTGACGTGACGGTGCCACCCGCCGAAGGAACGCCCCGTGAAATCCCGGATACCCACCCGGTCCGCGATCTCCGCGAAGTCCCGGTCGACCTTTGCGGTGAGTCTGCTCAGTCTCAGCAGGGAGGCGGGCGACACGGATGCCAGATTGGTCAGCCACAGTTCCGCGGGCCAACGGCCGCCGTCCTTGCCCATCCCCAGCAGCAGCAACTCCCCGCGTCCCGCGGTGTGCCCGCCCTCCACGGGCCCTGGCTGTGCGGAGGGGAAAGGCAGACCGACTCGGACGGTCGCGGCCAGATTCATCCGTCTCGCCGTCTCCGGACCGGAGTCTTTCCCCATGACCGGCCGCCGCATGTCCTTGGCCAGGCTCATGATCTGGTACGCGGGCAGCAACTTGCCCCCATGGCCGGGAAGAATGGAATCCGCCACGGCAAGACGGAGATCACCGCCGACTCTCGCGAGGAAGGGCATGCCCGTGGCGCCGAGTCTCTCGACGATCGTCGCCGCGTGCGCCTCGCCGATGTCGAGCACGACGGGCCGTACCGGCAGCCCCCATCGCTTCGTGGTTTCGAGGCAGGCCTCGATCATGCATTCACTCAGCGTCTCCGCGGCCATTCCGTCCGGAATCGACACCTGGCTCCGGCGGAGGTCGTCCTTGAGCCAGGCCTGAGGCAGATGAAGACGCCAGTTCACCGGGGTGCTCATCTCTTCCGAGACCGCCCAGACCCCGATGGCGCGTTGCGCGTTCAGTACCTGTCCCAAGGTCGGGAAGAAATGCTTGTCCACTCCTACTGAGTGCTGTCCGGTCTTGGGGATGATCATTGGCTGTACCACCCAGGCCTGCGGAGGCGAGATACCCACCCAGTAGTCGGCGAGTGCCCGGCGAATCAGGGTCCAGTCCCAGGTGGAATCGCAGATGAAGTGATGGAGGTTCTGTTCCGAGGCCTGCTCGCCGAGCAGCGCCGCGATATTGCGTATCGACTTGCGTCCCTGGGTCTCCAGTAAGCCACGTAAGTACAGCATTCCTTTTCTGCACTGGTCGCTACGGGTCAGTGAGGTGAACAATATCGAGCAGAGTTCGGCGAACAGCACATCGTGGGAACTGGACTGGAATGGGGCACGTGCGCCTCGTGCGATCGGGCGGGTGGAGGAATGCGTCATGGGGGTGTCCCGTTCCTGTTCGGTCCGGTTGTTCCGGTCGGCTGGCGACGGCGGATGCCCGGAGCGAGACGCCCGGAAAGTCCGTCCGGTGACGGTTCTCGTGGCGGCGCGTATATGACCGACAGGTGGGGGTGTGGCTTTCCGTGGCCGTCGTCTCGCGGGGCTGGAGCGCCGGCACAGCGGGCATCGGACGGGGCGTCAGCGACGACGTCGGAGCCTGGGTCCGTCCGCCATCGGTGGTGATCCGGAAAGGACCGATGAGGTCGAACCGCACGACGCAGCTCCTGTTCCGACGCGTGTGACGCCCGTGACGGTGCTTGCTGTCCCGGACCTGACATTAAGGACCGGACGCGGCGGAGCCATCACACGCGGGGCGAGAGTGTCAGGTTACCGGACGGTAGTCCCGTTAGTGTGGCTTACGTCACCTTCGGTCGGGCTCGCGCTCGTCGCCGGGCCCCGTAATTCCAGGGCGGCGACAAGATGGGCCACGGAGGCGAGCGTGATGTGACGGTGCCAGCCCGGGAACGACCGTCCCGCGAAATCCCGCACGCCCACGCACTCGGAGATCGCGGCGAAGTCCCGTACGACGACGCCCGGCAGCCGGGTGAGCCGCAGGGCGGGGACGGCGGAGGAGACATCGGCGTTGGTGAGCCAGAGCCGCCGGCGCGGATGACCGACCGGTCGCCACTCGCCCAGCAGCAGCATTCTGTCGCTCCGCGAAGGCGATGCCACCACGGGGATCGCCACCGCCGTCGTGGGGCCGTCGCCCGGGTTCACCTGTTGCCGGAGCCGGGGAAGGGACTCCGCGAGCTCCCCCGCCGTGCGCTCCCGGCCGCCGTACTTGGGCAGTTCCGAACGGTCGAGCCGCAACTGCGCGTCCGGACCCACACGAACGATGAACGGGATCCCCGTCGACGAGAGGAAGCGCGCGATCGACACGGCGTCCACGTCCGCGACATCCACGACCACCGGCCCGCGCGGCACATCCTTGATACCCAGGACATTGGCCACCGCCACACGTACGCATTCCTCGACGGTGGCGACCGCGGCATCGGGGGGAACGCTCGCGCGCTGCCGCAGCGGATCCGCCATCCAGCGGGCGGACAGGCGCAACTGCCAGTCGACGGGCACGGCGGACCGGCCGGACACCAGCCATGCCCCCACCGCGCGCTGCCCGTTGACGATCCGCCCCAACGGCAGAGGCTGCTGGTCGACGCCGACGGAGTGGGACCCGGCCTTGGGAATCAGCGTCGGCCTGATCACCCAGGCGTCCGGTGCCAGCGTCCGCTGCGCGTGCCGGGCGAGGGCATGCCGTACCGGCATCCACTCCCAGGGCGATGTGCTGATGAAGTGATGCACACTCTGCTGCGCCGCGACGCCGTCGAGCTGCGCCGCGATGCTCCGCAGCGTCTTACGCCCCCGCACCGACAGCAGACCACGGACATACTGCTCGGCCTTGATCCGCTGTCCGCTGCGCTGCAACGAGCCGAACAGCCACTCGCCGAGCTCCGCGTCCAGAGCCGCCGGGGCGGTCAACCACTCGTCCGGGCACGCATGCTGATGAAGGTCTCGCATCGTGGATCCCCCTGTAACACGCCACTGCGGCCAGGCGGAGCGAAGCACCGCGCCGCACCGGTGCCGTCGACCCCGAGTCTCCAAAAGAGGACTGCTGTCCCGTTTCTTTATACAGGCCCTCACAGGAAACGACTGCCCTGCTGCGGTCAGGAGATGTGTTGCGACCTGTACGAACCTCCACGCGGAATACCGCGTACCGTCTCAGCCGGACAACACCGGTCCCCGGTGCGTCGCCGGCCACCCGGCAAAAACAGGTCGCGGTGAAGGTTTTCGAGAGAAGGCACCGCCGTGTCACCGGGAAACAGGATGCCCGTAACCACTGCGCGACCCGACGCGACGCGACGTCAGTCAGGTCAGGTCAGGTCAGGTCAGGTCAGGTCAGAAGCGCCTCACGCCGACGGGGAGGAACCCACTGAGTTCCCGGCCGCCTTGAGGAGACGTTCGGCGCGGTACGGGGAGATGTCCAGTTTCGCCAGCACGCCGGCGCTGGCGATATTGGGAAGAACGAGTTCGAAGAGGCAGGAGATCTCCTGGGACAGGTCGTGGTCCGGCAGAGTCTCGGTGATCTGCTGTACCCCGGTCCACGCTCCGACGAGCAGCCGGGCGGTGTCGCCCGGGTCGACATGCACGAGCAGCTCACCCCGCTCCTTGGCCTCGGTGAGCAACTCCTCCCCCACAGCGATCCAGTCGGGCCAGCGGGTGCCCAGAAGACCACGGGCCTTGATGTCGACGGACAGCCGGACCGAGGCGCTGAGCAGTGGTTCCCTGGGCAGGCGGTAGGCGAGGAGCAGCGCCAGGTCCACCCACTCCTGCAGCTTGAAGGCCTGCGGAGTGAGTCCTTCCATGGTCACCGCCTCGTCGAGCACACCGCGGGCGAGCTGCTCCTTCGTGGTGAAGTGGAAGTACAGGCCACCGCGGGTGAGCTGGATCCGTTCGATGAGAGCGCCGATGGTGGTGGCGTCGTATCCGAGCTCGTTGAACATCTCGGCCGCGGCCTCAAGGATGATCCTGCGGGTATGGATCGCACGTTCCTGCCTCACCACCTCACGCCTCCCCAGACTCTCTCTTTACCAATGCGTGAACTCACATTTACCTTGGGTGGAAACCGGACGGAGAGCCGGTACTTTAACAGCCACATTTCACTGAGCCGGGCGCAGGCCGGTCGGTCCATGCGCAGGCCAGTCGGTCCAAGGGGGGACCTTGCACTACTTCGCTCTCGCACCGCATCCATCCACACCGCCGTCGATACCTTCGTCGACACCGACACCGGCTCTTCTCGGCGCCTACGCGCACGTGAAGCGCGACGAATCCGTACTCGTCACGGGCTGGGAACGTGTCGGCGCCCATGAGTTCACGGTGGGTGTCAGATGGCCCGCCGTCCACGAGGACCTGCCGTACGATCCACGATTACTCACGCAGACCATCAGACAGAGCGGTCTGGTGATCGCGCACGCCGCGTACGACGTTCCGCTGACCCACCAAACCATGCTGGGCACACTCGACTTCACGGTCACCCCGGGCTTCCGCACTCCTCGCGACCGGACCTCGACGCTGGATGTCCGGATCATCGTATCGGGGACGGGAAGCAGCCGACGCGCCACCAGTTCCCTGCGTCTGAGCTTCCATATCCTCCGGAACGGTGCCACGGTGACCCGGGCGAACTCCGAATTCCGCTGGATCTCACCGTCGGTCTACCGGCGAGTGCGCGGCGCCCATCTCACCGTCGACTGGGGGGCCTGGCCGCTCCCGGCGCCCATAGACACGGAGCTCGCCGGCCGGGCCTCCACCACCGACGTGGTCCTCGCGCCCGGCGGCCGGCCGCACCGCTGGCTGCTGCGCAACGACACAGGCAACCATCTGCTCTTCGACCATCCCGTGGACCATGTGCCGGGACTGGCTCTGCTGGAGGCCGCCTACCAGGCCGCACACGCTCTGCTGGCCCCGGCGCCCTTCATGGCCGACCGGGTCGCCATCGCCTACGACAGATATGTCGAGTTCGACCGGCCGTGCTGGATCGAGGCCGAACCGCTGCCCGCGCCCGGCCCCGGCCGGTGTGCCGTCCGGGTCGGCGGCACACAGGACGGGGAATCGGCGTTCCGCGTCACCTTCGACGGGGTGAGGCGGCGAAGGACGAGCGCGCGGCCCGGATAGGCCCGCTCATCCCCTTCGGCCGGCTCACTGGTTGACGAAGCCGCCGTCCACCGGCAGCACCGTGCCGGTCAGGAACGGGCATCGGTCACTGAGCAGCCACGCGGCCGCCGCCGCGATCTCCTCCGGTTCCGCCGTTCGGCCCTGGGGAGTCACCGAGTTCGCCAGCTCTTCGAGGCCGGGGTTACGGCCGAACCAGTCGGCAGTTATCTCGCTTCGTGTCGTACCGGGGGCAACCGCGTTCACCCGGATGCCCTGCTTGGCGTACTCGTCGGCGGCGGCCCTGGTGAAGCCGATGACCGCGTGTTTGGAGGCGATGTATGGAGCGGCGGCGGGGATGGCCACCAGGCCGCCCACACTGCTGTTGTTGACGATGGAACCCCCGCCGTGCTCCAGCATCGCCGCCAACTCGTACCGTAAGCAGTTGAAGACACCGCGGACGTTGGTGTCCATGATGCTGTCGTAGACATCGTCCGACATCAGATGCAGCGGGGTGCGGTCCCCGCCGATTCCCGCGTTGTTGAAGGCCGAGTCCAGGTGTCCGTACTCGGTCAGCGCGAAGTCCACCGCCCTGGCGGCTTCCTTGGCGACGGACACATCGCTCACCACATAGGCGGCTCGCGCGCCCTTGTCGCGCAGTTCGCCGACCAGGGTGGCCAGGCGGTCTTCCCGGCGGGCGGTGAGGACCACCGCGGCGCCTTCCTCGGCGAACACCCGTGCCGCCGCCGCACCTATACCGCTGCTCGCCCCTGTGATGAGAGCGACTTTGCCGGAGAGGAGATCTCTGCTCATGGGCGAAGTCTGGCAGGCCCGTTCCCGGCACGAGCGGGGTTTGCCCCGCCCGCCATGTCGTCCGCGCCATGCCCGTCCGGGCTGTCAGCAGCCCGACAGCGCGTCGCAGGCCCGCGTCATCCCGCCGTCGCCGTTGCGGACTTCGTCCACAGGCCACTCGCGCTTCCTCAGGGGCGCCGCGCGACTTCCCGTCGCGTCGATCTGGGTACGTACCGCCTCCGCCGACAGCTGCGGCAGCATCAGCCGCCAGAACGGCGTGACCGCCTGGCGTGAGTGCCAGTGGGCGTCGCTGCGCCCCAGCACCTCGACCCCCGCTATCACGGCCGTAATGGCGGAAGCGGCATCGTCGAGCACCACATCGGCGGCCAGACTGCCCTGGTCCCTGGCGACGGTCAGCATGAGCTGGACCCAGTCCTGCCACTGCTCCCACAGATTCATACCGCCCTGCCAGGTCGCGTCGCTGCCGAGGCCGAACCCGGCCCTCAGCACCGGATCACAGGAGAGCCGCTGTGCCAGCGTGTGCGAGGTGTCGACGAGGAGCTGCAGCGGTGCGGGGTGCCTGAGCGGGACGTTCCCCGTGATGTACAGCAGTGTCTGGGCCGCGGCGGACTCGACCGCCTCCCCCAGGGCCCGCTTGTTCCCGAAGTGGAAGTGCAGCGCGCCGTGGCTGACACCGGCGCGGGCACAGATCTGCGTGACGGAGGAATCCGCGAATCCGGCCCGGCCGAAGACCTCTGCGGCGGAACGGATCAGTTCTCGACGCGTACGTACGGCACGATCCTGCTTGGCCATGGGGCGCTCCGGAGGGTGATGAGCGATGGGTGAAACGCACGTGAACATGCCATAGAGCGATGACAGAGGACCCTGACACCGGGTCGACCGTCATAAGGCCTGGCTGGATCGCGCCCTGCGCGGATCGGCACCCGGGAGGGCACCGCCGGGGCCACCGCGGCCTACGCACTCGGCCTTGAAAACGGCACAGGCATATCCACATGCATCGTACAAATGTTACCACGGCAACAGCCCGCCCAGTAGGGACCGTTACTGATCCTGGCGCGATATCGCACCCGCCGGGCAGCGTCGCCGTATGCCATCGTCCTATTCATCGCCTGACCAGCAACTACGGCAAGATCAAAGGAGATTGGACACCCCCTGGCGATCCGGGGAACGCCCGGTCCCGACCGGCCGACATGACAGATCGTCGATTGTTTATTCCAGGACCCGGTACAACGCTGGGTAGCATCGGGCAAAAGTCGGCCAGTGATGCGATGCGGAGACCCAGAATGCGGCTTGCGCAAACGTTGGCACATGTAATGGAACGCCACGCGGACCTGCCCGCCGTCGGTGAACGCGCCAAGGAGTTCACGTCCGACCCCGACACGGGTCGCGTTTCACTCCGTCTGCTGCCACGATACGAAACGACCAGCTTCACCGAACTGTGGGGTCGGGTCCGTGCGGTGGCAAATGAATGGCACCACAATCCAGAACATGCGTTGCGCGCGGGCGAGCGGGTCGCCATCCTCGGTTTCGCCAGCCGTGATTACGCGACGGTCGATCTGGCCTGTATCCATCTCGGCGCGGTCACCGTCCCGCTCCAGACGAGTTCCCCCCTGTCGCAGCTGGAGTCGATAGTCGGCGAGATCGAACCGTTCATCGTCGCCGCAAGCGTCGAACGTCTCGATGTCGCAGTCGAATTGATACTGAGAAACACGTCGGCGCGGCGCCTGGTGGTCTTCGACTACCATCCGGAAGTGAACGATCAGTTCGAGAAGTTCACCTCCGCCCGCGACCGCCTGGCGCAGGCCGGCCGTGATGTGGCTGTTGAGTCCCTGTCGGAAATTCTCGAACGGGGGTCCACGCTGCCCGCGGCGCCCTTGTTCACGCCCGCCGACGATGAGGATCCGCTGGCCCTGCTCATCTATACGTCGGGGAGTACGGGGACGCCGAAGGGCGCCATGTACACCGAACGGCTGGCGCGTGCGATGTGGGGCGGCGTCTGGTCGAAGCTGTTCTCCGACACGCACGCGGTGAACATCAATTACATGCCGATGAGCCATGTCGCGGGACACTCCTCGCTGAAGAACAGCATGGCGCGCGGCGGTACCAGCTACTTCACGGCGAGCAGCGATCTGTCGACCTTCTTCGAGGACATCGCACTGGCACGTCCTACGGAACTTTCGCTGGTGCCACGAGTAGGCGAAATGCTGTTCCAGAAGTACCAGAGCGAACTCGACCGGCGTGCGGCAGCCGGTGAGGACCGGAATGCGATCGAGTCGGACGTCAAGGCGGAGATGCGTAAGAATCTCCTTGGCGGCCGTCTCACCTGGGCCAGTTGCGGCTCCGCGCCGCTTTCCGTGGAACTGGCCGCGTTCATCGAGTCCCTGCTGGATCTCAAGCTGCATATCCTCTACGGTTCCACCGAGGCCGCCGTCATCTCGGTCGACAACAAGCTGCTGCGCCCGCCGGTGATCGATTACAAGCTCATCGATGTGCCCGAGCTCGGTTACTACCGAACGGACTCTCCGCACCCCCGGGGAGAGCTTCTGCTGAAGACCGATGCCATCATCCCCGGGTACTACAAACAGCCCGAGCTGACGACGCAGATCATCGACGAGGACGGCTTCTACAAGACCGGCGACATCGTCGCGGAGCTCGGGCCGGACGAGTTCATCATCGTGGACCGCCGCAAGAACGTGCTGAAGCTCTCGCAGGGCGAGTTCGTGGCCACCTCGCGTCTGGAGGCCATCCTCGCCCTCAGCCCCCTGGTCAGGCAGATCTTCGTGTACGGCAACAGCGAACGGTCCTATCTGCTCGCCGTGGTCGTGCCCACTCCGGACGCCCTCGATCAGTTCGGCGCGGAGAGTGAGACCCTCAAGCAGCTTCTCAGTGAGTCCTTCCAGCAGATCGCGAAGGAAGCCGAGCTCAACTCCTATGAGATTCCGCGCGACTTCCTGATCGAGACCGAACCCTTCAGCCAGGCGAACGGCCTTCTCTCGGACCACAGGAAGCTGCTCTGGCCCCAACTCCTGGCGCGGTACGCAAAGCGCCTGGAGGAGCTGTACTCCAGCATAACCGCGCGCGAGACCGAGGAATTGGCCGAGGTGCGCCGTGCGGGTACCGAAGGGCCCGTACTGGAAACGATCCAGCGGGCCACCCGGGCGCTGCTCGCGAGCTCCATGGCCGAGATAAGCCCCACCGCGCACTTCAGGGACCTCGGCGGGGACTCCCTGTCCGCGGTGACTTTCTCCAACCTCCTCCATGACATCTTCGGAATCCGCGTTCCCGTGGACATGGTCATCAGCCCGGCGTACGACCTCCAGCAGGTGGCCGACTACATCGAGACGAAGCGCGAGAGCGGGCTGACGCAGACCAGCTTCGCGTCCGTGCACGGCGAGGACAGTACCGAGGTCCATGCCAAGGACCTCACCCTGGGCAAGTTCATCGATGAGCGGACGATCGCCGACGCCCGGACTCTTCCCCGTCCGAGCGGAACTCCCCGGACCGTGCTGCTGACAGGGGCGAGCGGTTATCTCGGCCGCTTCCTTTGCCTGGAATGGCTGGAGCGGCTTGCCGGGACGGACGGGAAACTGATCTGCGTGGTGCGCGGAAAGGACGCGGACGCGGCCAGGAAACGACTCGACGAGGCTTTCAGCAGTGGAGACGCGGATCTGGTCCGTACGTTCCAGGATCTGGCCGCCGGGCATCTGGAAGTCCTGGCAGGCGATATGGCGGAACCGCAGCTGGGTCTGGACGACCGGACCTGGAAGCGGTTGTCCGACGACGTGGATCTGATTGTCCATGCCGGCGCCCTGGTGAACCATGTCCTTCCGTACAACAATCTGTTCGAAGCCAATGTCCTGGGAACCGCTGAACTCATCCGGCTGGGTATCACAAGCCGGATCAAGCCGTTCACCTACATCTCCAGTGTGGCCGTCGCCACCTCGCGGGCCGGACAGCCGGCCCTGGACGAGGACTCCGACGTAAGGGTCGCCATTCCCGTCCAGCAGATCCACGAGGGTTACGCCGGGGGTTACGCGACGAGCAAGTGGGCCGGGGAGGTCCTGCTCCGGGAAGCACACGATCTGTGCGGCCTCCCGGTCACCACGTTCCGGTCGAACATGATTCTCGCGCACAGCCGGTACGCCGGACAGCTCAATGTGCCGGATATGTTCACACGCCTTCTCTTCAGCGTGATCGCCACCGGTATCGCGCCGCGTTCCTTCTACCGTACCGACGGCGAGGGAAACCGCCTCCGCGCCCACTACGACGGTCTGCCCGTGGATTTCACCGCCGCGTCCGTCGTGGGACTGGGCGGGCAGAGCACGGAGGGATACCGGACCTTCAGTCTGGTGAATCCGCACGACGACGGAATATCGCTCGATGTCTTCGTGGACTGGCTGAACGACACGGGTCACCGGATCGAGCGGGTGGACGACTACGGAGACTGGTTCGCCCGGTTCGAGGCGGCCATGCGCGCACTGCCCGAAGAGCAGCGGCAGTATTCGGCGCTGCCGCTCATCCATGGATTCAAGCAGCCCGAAGAAGTCATCCGCGGGTCCTTCATTCCGTCCGCCCGATTCCGTGCCGCTGTCCAGGCGGCCAAGATCGGCCCGGTCGAGGACATACCCCGGCTGTCGCCGTCCCTCATCACCAAGTACGCCACCGACCTGAAGCGGCTCACGTCCGTGTGAACCGGATACGCCCTGTCAGGACCGGCGGCGCGGCGACGGCCGCGAACACCGCACACCGAACACCCATCGGCCGGCACTCATCGACCGACACCCCATGCCCGACACCGACACCTGTCCAAGGAGAATCATGGATCAGACATCCGAGAAGTTCGAGGAGCGCTACCGCCTCGGGCAGAAGCTCGTCGAGCAGTTGGGCACCGTCGGGACCGATCCCTCCACCTTCGAACTCCTCGGCAGGGAATGGGACCTGGTCCCCGGAACGTACGCGCCCCGTCCGGGCACCGGCACCGAGTGGTACACCGGCGCCATCCCCTACCCCTCGGGCGGGCGTTTCCTGGAGATCGGCTGCGGGGCGGGCGTCACCGCCGTCTGGGCGGCGCTGCACGGCTGTGCGCATGTGACCGCGACCGACATCACCGACACCGCGGTCGACAGCGCCGTCCGCAACGCCAAACGGCATGGCGTCGAAGACCGGGTGCGGGTGCTGCGCAGCGATCTGTTCGCGGAGCTCGACCCCGCCGACCGCTTCGACACGGTCTTCTGGAACTGCAGTGTCATCGAGGCACCGCGGGAATTCGAGTTCACCCGGGACTTCGAATGGGCGATCTTCGACCGCGGCTACACGGCCCTCGGCCGCTATCTCGCGGAGGTGCACGACTGGCTGCTGCCCGGCGGGCGCGCCCTGGTCACCTTCAACAGCCTGGGTGACGCGGACCGTATCGCCCAACTCGCCGCCGAGGCCGACACATCGCTGACGCTGCTGGACAGCGCCGGCCGGCGGCTGGAGGGCGTGGACGTCACCTACAAGGTCTTCGAGATCATCCCGAACGGCCGCTGACCGAGGACCGTCCAGGAACCGAGAACCGTCGGCCACCCGCGCGCGGACCGGTGCGCGCGCACGGCGACGGCACACTCGGCGCCGTCGACGCCACCCCCCGGCGCACCGCCGTCGCCCGGCCCTGTCCGGTCACAGCACTAGCCCGCAGGGGGGAGATCGGCGAGTGCGTCGACCAGGGGTGCCAGTTCGGAGAGTTCCTCCGCCTCTCGCAGGGCACCGGCCAGCGAGTCGTCGTGGGTCGGCCGCGCCCGTTCCAGCGCGGCCCGGCCCTCGGCGGTGACCTCGGTGTATACGCCTCGGCGGTCGTCGGGGCACAGGTACCGCTGGAGCAGTCCACGCCGTTCGAGCCGGCCGACCAGCCGGGTGGTGGCCGACTGGCTCAGCACCACCGCCTTGGAGAGCTGGTTCATCCGCAGACAGGAACCGCCCTCCCGGGAGAGCACGTCGAGCACTCCGTACTCGCTCACCGACAGGCCGTGTTCACGCTGCAACGCCCGTTCGAGCGCGTCCTCGATCCGCGCGTGCAGCGCGGCCAGAGTGCGCCAACCCTGCGCACGGGCCTCGGCGGAGTCGTCACTGATCGACACGGGCACCACACCCCCCTTGCGAACGGCTGCTTGCTTAAGGCAGTATCAGGCTTGTGCAATATAGCGCGTGTACAACTATCGCGGACGCTGGTTGAACGCGCTTCGGACAGTCTATTGGGAGGGGACGTGCCTAATGTCAGGCAGCTCGACTCCGAGTGAACAGCGGGCGGGAGGCGACGCCTTGGCAGCGCCCGAGGCGCCAGCACCCGAGGTACAGAAGGATTCTCTGCGCTGGTCACCGCGATTATGGATCTCGATCCTCATCTTCAGCGGGGTGATCCTGCTCGACGGGCTCGACATCTCGATGATCGTCGTGGCGATCCCGGAGATCCAGAACGAGCTCGGGATGACCGCCGCCACCGCGCAGTGGCTGGTGGGCGCCTACATTCTGGCGTTCGGCAGTTTCCTGCTCCTGGGTGGACGAGTCGCCGACTTGTTCGGCCGGCGGCGGGTGCTGGTGATCGCCATGGCCGCGTTCGCGATCGTGTCGCTGTTCGGCGCGCTCGCCGATGACGCGGTCCTGCTGATCATCTCGCGCTTCGTCAAGGGCATGGCGGCGGGTTTCGCCGCCCCGGCGGCCATGTCGCTGCTGACCACGACCTTCCCCGAAGGCCCGCAGCGCAACAAGGCGTTCGGCATCTTCAATGTCTTCGAAGCGTCGGGATACTCATCCGGACTGCTGGTGGGCGGCCTGCTCGCGGGGCTGAACTGGCGGTCCATCTTCATCCTGCCGATCCCGCTCTCCGTGCTGCTGCTGTTGGGCGCCCTGCGCTTCCTGCCGCCGGACCCACCGCGCACCGAGCGGCCACGGCTCGACATCGGCGGCGCCGCGACACTGCTCGCCGGGATGCTGCTGCTCGTCTTCACCGTGGTCTCCGCGGCGGAGGTCGGCTGGGGTTCACTGCGGACGATCGGCGGATTCGTCCTGTCCGCGCTGCTGCTCGCCGGTTTCCTCCTGATCGAGCGCACGGTGAAGGAACCACTGATCCGGCTGGGCGTATTCCGCAACCGGGGCCTGGTGACCGCCAACATCAGCATCGGTCTCCTGTACGGAGGCGCCATGGGCTTCCAGTTCCTGCTGGCCCTGTACTTGCAGGATCTGGAAGGCTGGAAGCCGTGGCAGATGGCGCTGGTGCTGCTGCCCGCGGGTCTCATGGTGGTCATCATCGGGCCCAAACTCGGGGCTCTGATGGACCGGTTCGGTGTGACCAAGGTGCTCATGGTCGGGCTCGTGGCATTCCTTCCGTGCTACTTGCTGATGCTGCGCATCGGCCCCGAGCCGGACCTGTGGATGGTGCTGCTGCCCGCGTCGGTGCTGTGGGGTGTGGGCTTCGCGCTCAGCATCGCGACACTGATGGTCGCCGGCACCAACGGAGTGCCCGACGAGGAACAGGGACTCGCGGCCGGGCTGCTCAACAGCTCGCTCCAGGTCGGCGGTGCCTTCGGCCTCGCGGTCGTCACGGCGGCGATCCTGCCCGGTACCGAGCTGTCCATGCTCTACCCGGGACTCGTGGTCATCCTGGCGTTCGCGGTCCTGACACTTCTGGCGCAGCTCATGCCCAGACAGAAGTGATCCCGGATCCCGGCGTGCGAAGCCACCCGGCGGTGTGAGGAAGCGCCGTTGAACGGTGCTTCCGCGTAACGACGAAACGGTCGTCATCGTGATCACGATGACGACCGTTTCACTTCGTGCTGTCGCGGCTCACCCCGGACCAGGGCGTGTCCGACAGGCCCTGGTGCCGGCCGCCCGGCGCCCTGTCATGGCGTCCGTCCGCTCAGCACCTCTGTCATGAGTGCGCCGACGAGACGTACGCCGTCCTCGGTGAGCACCGACTCGGCGTGGAACTGGAGCGAGGCGAAGTGCGGGCCGCGCAGCGCGTGCACCTCACCGGTCTCCGGATCCCGGCTGACCTCGACCGTGCCCACGCCCCCGCGGTCGACGCTGTCCTCCATGGCACGGGCGGCGAACGTGTTGTAGAAGCCGACCCGCTCCCGGGTACCGAAGAGGTCGATCTCCCGCTGCACCCCCTGGTTGGGGAACTCCCTGCGCACCAGGGGGAGACCGAGCCGCGTACTGAGCACCTGGTGGCTCAGACAGACCGCGAGGAACGGGCGACGTTCGTCGAGCAGTGTGCCGATCGTCGAGCGCAGATGGGCGATCTTGGGGTGGCTCGTCTCGCGCGGATCCCCCGGCCCCGGGCCCATGACGACAAGATCGTAACCGTCCAGGGTGTACGGCTCGTCGAAGCGGCGGACCGTCACCGACAGTCCCATGGACCGGAGTTGGTGCCCGATCATCGAGGTGAAGGTGTCCTCGGCGTCCACGACGAGCACCCGGCGGCCGGCCAGTACGGGCTCGGGCCGGGTCCGCGCCGCGTCCTCCGCCAGCCAGAAGCCGGCGATGGTCTCGTTGCGCCGCTCCAGGGCGGCCCGTACGTTCGGGTGCTCGGCGAACCGTACGGGACCGTCCGCCTGGAGCGCCGCGAGCAGCCCGGCCGCCTTCGCCCGGGTCTCGAAGACCTCGGAGGCGGGATCGGAGTGGCGTACGAGCGTGGCGCCCACCCCGATCCGCACCCGTCCCCCGCTGTCGATGTCGGCGGTGCGGATGAGGATGGACGAGTCCATGGTGGAACCGCCTTGTTCATCACGGCCGATGAGAGCCACGACTCCGCTGTAGTAGCCACGCCCCTGCGGCTCGTACTTGTTGATGACGCGGCACGCGCTCTCCAGCGGACTGCCGGTGACCGTCGGCGCGAACATCGTCTCGTGCAGGATCTCGCGGGGATCGCGCGTGCTGCGGCCCTCGATGAAGTACTCGGTGTGCGCGAGCCGGGCCATCTCCTTGAGATAGGGGCCCACCACCCGGCCGCCCGAGTCGCAGATCCGGGCCATCATCTTGAGTTCCTCGTCGACGACCATGTACAGCTCGTCGGCTTCCTTGCGGTCGGCGAGGAAGTCCATCACCTCCGGCAGAGTGGGGCCGGACGACGGGTAACGGTAGGTGCCGCTGATGGGATTCATGACGGCGTTGCCGCCCGAGAGGCTGATGTGCCGCTCGGGTGTGGCGCCGACGAAGGTCCGGCTGCCGGTGTGGACGACGAACGTCCAGTAGGCGCCCGATTCCCCCCGCATGAGCCGCCGGAAGAACGACAGCGCGCTGTGCGGTGTGTAGCCGGTGATGTCGGCGACGAACGAACGCTTGATGACGAAGTTCGCGCCCTCACCCTCGCCGATCTCATCGGCGATGACACGGCGGACCGTGTCGGCGTAGGTGTCGTCGTCCACGTCGAAGTGGCCGTCGGCCAGCGCGATCGGCACGTCAGGGAGCCGCCGCAGCGCCTCGCCCACCGGCAGCAGGTCCTGGCCGGTGACGGTCATCGCGATCAGCGGCTCACCGTCGTCGGCGCAGGTGAAGCCGCGCTCGGTGATCTGCCGGTAGGGGACGATCGCCAGCACCTCGTGGCGAGGGCCGCCGGCGTGCGGGAACTCCTCGGGTACGGGAATGTCCGCCAGCGTCCTGGGCGTCGAGATCTCACCGACCAGGACATCCAGCACTCCCTGGCCGGTCGCCTCCGGGCGGTGGAGCAGCGCGAACGCGGGAGGCCGGGGCCCCAGCACCCGGTCGAGCAGATCCGCGGCCGTCTCCACCGCCTCCTCGGTCCCGGTCATGCGCCGGCCTCGCGTCCACCGAGTCCGGCCAGGGCGGCGGACGTGTCGAGCTGGGCGAGGATTGCGTCCGTGGTGGCGACGACGGCGCAGCGCCGCGCCGCGTACTCGACGGCCAGCCGGTGGTACTCCTCGGAGAAGTCCGCGACGGCATCGGCCACCAGGAACGGCTGGATGTCGTTGGTGAAGGCCTCGACCGCGCTCATCAGCACACCGACATGGGCGTACACACCGCAGATGACGAGCTGGTCGCGGCCGCGCTCACGCATCCATTCGAGCAGGCCGGAACGGAAGAAGGCGCTGTAGCGCCATTTGGTGAACACCCCGTCGTCCGGCGCCGGGGCGAGCGGTTCGACGACCTGACGGTCCACGGGGTCCACCCGCATACCCGGGCCCCAGAAGTCCTTGAGCAGGCCGCGTTGTTCGTCGGTCATACCGCCGGGCTGCGCCGTGTACGCCACGGGCATGCCCAGCGCGACGCCGCGCTCGCGGAGCAGGACGGCGTTCCGTACGAGCTGATCGCGGACGGTCCCGGGGAACGGCCGCAGGAAGTAGCGCTGCATGTCGTGCACGAGCAGCACCGCGCGCCCGGGGTCCACGGTCCATTGGGCGGTGTTGCCGGGCAAGTCGCCCGCTGTCGGCATCGGGTACGGCGCGATGGGGGGTATCCCCGCCATGACCTTCCTCTCCTGGTTCGAATTGTTCTTGTGCCCGGAAACCCCGAAGCGGCCGGCGAAATGACCGGCGGAATGGCTGACGCGGCGGCCGGTGAAATGGCCGGCGCGACGGCCGCCGTGACCGTCGGTGAAATGACCGGCGCGGCGGCCGGTGAGAAGCCATGAGCGGACCCGGACAGTTATGTCCTCCGGGTCGCCTTCGGTGGTGGCCGCCTTCGCGCGGCGCTGTCGCGGGGCCGGTCGCGGATATCGAAGCTAAGGGGCGCCCAGCGGTGTCGACCGGCCGGTCATCCACCAGGCCGAGATCACGGAAAGGGCCTGGCCCGGGTTGAGCCGGGGGTCGCAGAAGGTCGTGTACTTGGCCCCGACGTCATCGATCCGGGACTCGCTCTCGACGCATTCCGTGACGTCGTCGGGGGTGGTCTCCAGATGGAGTCCGCCCGCGATGCCGCCCGCGTTCCTGACCGCGTGCTGGAACTCTCCGACCTCCCGCGTGACCGTCCGCAGATAACGGGTCTTGAGCCCGTCCGGAGTGCTGACGGTGTTGCCGTGCATGGGGTCGGTGAGCCAGATCACCGGGTGTCCCGCGGCACCGACGGCCTCGACGAGCGCGGGCAGCCGCTCGGCCACCGCCTCGGCGCCCATCCGGGCGATGAGGGTGAGCCTTCCCCTTTCGCGCTCGGGGTCGAGCCGTTCGCACAGGGCCAGCAGTTCGTCGGCCGTCATGCGCGGGCCGACCTTGCAGGCCACCGGGTTGATGACCTCGGCGAGCAGAGCGACATGGGCGCCGTCGACCTGCCGGGTCCGCTCGCCGATCCAGGGCCAGTGTGTGGAGGCGAGCAGCAGCCGCCCCTGTTCGTCCCGGCGCAGCATGGGGATTTCGTAGTCGAGCAGCAGTGCCTCGTGGCTTGTCCAGATGGGCGCGCCGATACGGGTCCGTCCGCCGTGGTCCGGCCAGCCGAGATACCCCATGACGTCGCGGGCGGACCGGTAGCCCGCCAGCAGCCGCTCCGGGTCGGCGCGTCTGAGCTCTGGATCGGGTTCCGGGCTGTTGACCATGTGACCGCGGTAGACGGGCAGTTCGAGGTCGCCGACCCACTCGGTGGGATTCGAGCGGGGCTTGGCGAACTGTCCGGCCATCCGGCCGGCGCGCACCACCGGTTTGCACGTGTCCATCTGGAGCGCGCCCGCGAGCATGTCCAGCAGTCCCGCCTTGCGCGCGACATAGCCCGGCGTGCACTCCGCGGGGTCCTCCGCGCAGTCACCCGCCTGCACCACATGCGCCTCTCCCTCGGCGACCCGGGCCAGCAGCGAGCGCAGCGTGCGTACGTCCCCCGCGTCGACGAGCGCGGGACGAGTCGCCAGTTCCTTCCTCACCTGCCGTACCTGCAACGGGTCCTCCCACGGTGGCTGCTGGAGAGCCCGTCTGAGCCGAATATCGACCAGAGCGTTGTCCACTGATTTATCCAATCGCGAATGGGCGATGAGCACAGTTGCCCCAGGGCCGACAGAACGAGCATTCTGCGGCTGATATCAAAGCAGCACGCGAGCACCATCGAGCAAGCAGCGAATACCAATGGAAACAAAACGACCAAAAAACAAAATCTGCATAGACCAAAAACGTAGTCACCGTAGCGTCGAAATACGACATGCAAGGACAGAAATGACAAGATGACCGCGGCACCGGACCAAATGGCACCCGCCTACCGGCGGATCTCCGCAGCGGCCTAAATCATGTGCCGAAACGAAGACGCCGCCAATATTCGCCGCCGTACTCCGTCAGGTGACGAATACTTCGTCAGGTGACGAGTAACTCCATCAAGTTGCCGCGGCGGGCCGACGGGCCAGTCGCCGCGTCCGCGGAGCCGGGCCCACCCGTACAGAGCGAGGGGCCTCGACGGATATCCCCGCGACTCCGGCCCTCGTGGGCCGAGATCCCCGACGCGGCATCCCACCTGCCGGGACCCGCCTTCCTGGTCGCGTTCGTCCCTGACGAGGACCCCGATCTGGAACCGACCGTGCACATCCACAGCCATGACGAGCACGTCGTCCCCTACGAGATCATGGTCTGGTTCATGGAACAGGTGACTGATCAGGTGCAACGCTGCCGGGCCGCGCCGGTCGAAGGAGATTCCGAAGCAGTGGGATGATCTCGGCCTGCCTGCCGCGATCACGGCGTCGGAGCCATCCTGGAGGGCCGCTTCGCCGGACTGAGCGCGCGTCCTGCCGTTGGGGACCCGGTCCCGCTGGACGACCACCGCCGCCCTGCGCACCCCCCCCTGGGCCGCCAGCTGTGATGCCGCCACCACAACGTCAGGCGGGCCCAGGATCGACATCCTGGGCC
>NZ_JBSGVS010000046.1:40452-80657 GCF_053608565.1 Streptomyces sp. NPDC055025 | reverse complement strand
GTTGCGGGCCCGCAACCCGGCTGCGGGTCGGTCTAGACCTGCTCGGTGAGTGGGATGCCGAGGACGGCTTCCATCCGCGCGATCGTGTCCGCCGGGTTCTCGGCGAGGATGGCGGCGATGCCGAGTTCCTCGGCGGGCGGGAGGTTGCGGGCGGTGTCATCGACGAACACGCACGCCTCGCCCGGCAGGTCCATCAGTCCGAGCACGATCCGGTAGAGCTCCGGGTCGGGCTTGCGCATCCTGTAGTCCTCGGAGATCAGCACCGCGTCGTAGTTCGCGGCCAGGTCATAGCCGCCGTAGACGTCGTACGGCTCCGCACCCAGGCTGTTGGAGAAGATCCCGACCTTGACCCCCGCGGCTCGGGCCGCCTGAGCCGCGGCGATCACCGACGGCTCCGGGTGCAGGTCCTCCAGGACACGGCCGAGCAGATTGGTGCCGTCAATGCCGAGCAGCGCGGCCGTGCGCTCGTTCCACTGAACCTGGCTGATCGCTCCGCGCTCCAGGTCCGCGTACAAGGCGGCGCCTTGCGGATCCTTGGCGATGACGGACAAGAAGGTGCCCTCCGGCAGACCCGCCCGCCGGTCGAAGGCGAGCGCGCACGCGGCCACGCTGGTGGTCAGCACCCCGCCGAAGTCGAGGATCAGTCCCGTACGGCGGCTCACATCGCACTCCTGGCGGCCTTCAACTGGGTCCGCGTCTCGATCAGGTGCTCGCTCAGGCTGCGCGTCTCCACGGTCCCGCTTCCCCGCAAGGTGCGGTGAAGTTCCGTGACGCGCCGCAGCGTCTCGCCGTGCTGGACCTGCTCGACCAGGTCCAGAGCGGCATGACCGTCCTCGCAAGCCTGGCCGACGTGCCCGGCTCCGGCATGCGCCTCCGCACGGGAAATGAACGCGGTACAGCGATGCCGCAGCATCTCCGGCGACAGCCGGTCGATCGCCTGGTCGAGAGATGGCAGGGCCTCCTCGTAGCGGCCGAGCCGCACCAGGTCGCTTCCCTCGTAGGCGTCTGCTTTGGACAGGTCGAACCAGGCGATTCCGCCCCAGCGTTCGTCGTCCAAAGAGCCGGACAGCAGAGAGCGCGAAGCTTCGATCGAGGTCCGGAAGCCGTGCTCGTCGCCGGTGGAGGAATACATCTCCGAGGCGACCGCGTTCGTCCACGCCCGCATCCGTACCGACGCCCCGCGCTCGGCGGCGTCCACTGCGGCGAGCGCATAGTCCAGGCCACCGTCGGGATCGCCGCCGTACGACGTGCCGAAGGCCCGGCCGGCGAGGATCAGCGCGGACAACTCCACGCTGCCGATCTCCCTGGCGATCTGGAAGCCCAGGTCCATGTACGCATCGGCCTGTTCTTGATCGCCCAGGTCCAGCGACAGCAGGACCGCCGCGAGCGCCGCCATCTCGGCCATGTGGGCCAGAAGCGAGGTGCGCAGTTGAGCGGGCTGGGTCTTCGGCTTGAGCGAGGTCACCAACTGAAGCTGTCCATGGGCGACCGGGACGAGCGCGGAGGCCGGGAAGGACTTGTACGACCTGCGGTAGCCGGCGCCGATGGACCGTAACTCGTCCACCGTCGCCTGGTCCACGGTGCCACTCCGCGACCGGTGGACCTGAGCCCGGGCGTCAGGAGACAGGCCGGCGACGGCAGCGGTCAGACCCGCCAGGGAGCCGAGGGCGAAGCTACGTCGAAGCACAGTCTCAGAGCTTTCCGGATCGGACGGCACCGCGAGTGCCGAAGGCGGGGAAGGCATATGTGATCTGGATGACTGTGCCATCACATCGGCTCCGGCGTATCGGACATCAAACGCCAGGATGTGATCCACGGTCAGGCCCAGCGCCTGGGCCATCCGCTCAGCCAGACTCACGCTGTCCAGCGGGATCACTCCGCGCTCCACTTGGCCCACCCACGACTCGGACCGGTCGACCGCGGCGGCGAGTTCACGCTGATACAGACCTCTGCGCCGCCGCCCTCTTTCGATGCGATCGCCGATGATCTTGTCGATCTCCGCCACCGGACACACCCTCCGCAGCCTGTGGTCGAACCACTACGAAGGGCAACCGTACGTGCTGGAACCGCTCTGCCGACAGCGGACCCGGCAGCGGCGGCGGCCGGGCTGCCGTCGGACTGTGTGTGCCGTCAGTTCTGGCGCGCCTGCTCCTTGTCGCGGAGCGCCTGTTCGACGGCGTTCTGTACGCGGGCGTCCTCGCGGAGTTTGCGGCGGGCGCGGGTGCGGCGGGTGAGGAGGAGTGCGGCGACGGCGGCCGCGATCAGTACGACGAGCAGGATCAGCAGCGTCCAGGGGACGGCCCAGCCGTGTGCCGTCGCCTCGACCGGCTTGAGCGAGGTGGTGGAGCCCGACGCGTCGGTGAGCACGGGGGTGAGGGTCGCGGTCGCGGTCAGGCTGACCGCGGACGCCACGCCGTGGACGGGCACCTTGGTCTTCCAGCTCTCGCCCGGGAGGAGGTCCGGCGGCGGGGCGATGTCGCCGGCTTCGGCCTTCAGCCAGCCGAACGGGCCCGAGACCGAAACGGTCTGCTTGCCCGACAGGATGGCGTTGCCGGTGTTGTGGATCGTGTAGGTGACGGTGGCGTCGCCCTTGCCGAACGGGTTGGACGAGCCGGTGTGGTCCACGTGGAGGTCCTCGATCGCGAGCTTCGGCTTGAGCTCGCCGCTGACCCGCAGCTTGACCCGGATACCGAGGCGCCGGTCGACGTTGATGCCCTCGGCCTCGTCGGACTGCTTGAGGGAGGTGAGGATGCCGCCCACGTAGTCGCCGGGCGTGGCGTTGCCGGGAACGCCGACCGTGAAGGGGACTTCGGCGGACTTGCCGGGCTTGATCACGACGCTGTCGCGGGCGGCGTGGACCCAGGCGCCGATGCCGACGGACTTCTTGTCCTTGGTCAGCAGGTCGAGTTGGCCCGTGTCGGTCGTGAAGCCGTCGGCGGCGTAGACCGCGAGTTCGAGCGGGGACTTGCTGCGGTTGGTGACGACCATGGTGTCCTTGACCTGGCCACCGGGGTTGACGGCATAGCTGTAGCTGGACCGGTCGTCGCCGTACCCGTTCGCGGCCGTCCTGACCGTCCAGGTGACATCGCCGTCGGCGGCCTGAGCGGGGGCGGACCACAGGCCGGCGCCCGCGAGGGCCATGAGCAGGGGCAGGGCGACGGTACGGACGAGGGCGGTGACGCCGGTCGTGCGGCGCGTAACGGGCGTGTGCATGTCGGGGTTCTCCTGGAACGGGAGGCGGGGCAGGTCACCCGAAGGCGCCTGCCCCGCCAGGTGGAACGGGTCAGATCAGCTGCTCAGCGCAGTGATCGTGAGAGTGGCGCGGTAGCCACCCTTCTCGACGCTGTCCGGGATCTTCAGACCCAGGTCGGCGCCCAGCTTGGCCGTACCCCGGGCGTGGCCCTGCTCGGCCGAACCGAGGCCGCGCGAGACCGACAGGCCCTGGCCCTGGTCGTCGTAGCTGGAGGCAACCGACACGCCGGCCTTGGAGCCCGCGCCGTTCACCAGCACCCGCGGCGTCCAGCCGAGGTAGGAGCCGGAGAACGTCTTGTCGGCGTCCTTGAAGTCGCTCACGTTGGCCGAGATCGACCAGGGAGCGAGCGAGCGGCGGGTGTCCGAGACGACGATCGGGTTGATCTTGCCGTCCGCCTCGAAGCGGTTGCCGCCCTGCTCCTCGGCGGTGCCGAGGTCGACCAGGCCGTTGTAGCCGTCGATCGTCCAGCCGAACTCGCCCGGAGCGGCGTTCGGCACGTTGACCTGGAGGTCCTGGCCGTCGCCGTGGAACGGGTGCACGGTCACCTTGTCGACGAGCGAGCCGACCGGCTGGCCCTCAGGGGTGTTGTTGCACCAGTTGCCCTTCTCCACCGAGGCGTTCGGAGCGGCACAGGTGCCACTGCGGACGTTCTCGACGACGAGCTTGTCGCTGCGCACCTGGACCTTGACGTAGGTGCGGACGTGCTCCTGGTTCTGAACCGAGTTGTACCAGTAGCTGTCCGGGTTCAGCGGGTCCGCACCGTTGCCGGCGCCGCTCGTGCCGCTGCTGTCCGGCTTCGTGATGTCGTAGTACTTCGAGCCCGAGGCGGAGTTCCCCGTCACGTAGAGGACACCGCCGGGACCGGCGTACACGTCGGAGGCGCCGGGCTGCTCGGCCGGGTTCGCCTTCTCGCCGTTCTTGATCAGGTAGCTGCGCGAGTAGCTGTGGTCGTGGCCCTGGAGAACCAGGTCGACACCGAGCTTGGAGAAGGTCGTCGGGAAGTCGACCCGGCGGACCTTGTTGTCGGAGTCCTTGGCGTGGTCGGCCGGCGAGTAGATCGCGTGGTGGTAGGTGAGCACCTTCCACTTGGCCTCGGCGCCGTGCTTGTTGATGACGTCGGTGACGTAGGCGAGGTGCGCCGCGTCGCCGCCGCCACCCTGCGAGGTGGCGTAGCTGTTGCTGTTGAGGTCGATGAACAGGACATCCTTGTAGATGTACCAGTAGTCACCGCCGGAGGTGTTGGACGCCGGGTTCCCGTTGGAGTACAGCGGGGCCGAACGGTCCGTGTTCGGGGTGGAGAAGTGCTGCTCGTAGGCCTTGCCACCGACGTCGTGGTTGCCGATGGTGGCGGCCCAGGGGTACTGGCGCAGCTTGTCGGGTGCCAGGAAGGAGTTCCACTGGGACTCGTTGTTGGCGGTCTCGACCTGGTCGCCGCCCGACACCAGGAGTTCGGCGTTCGGGTTGGCCGCCAGCGAGACGTCCACGGTGTCCTGCCAGCCGGCCTGGTCCTTCGCCAGGTCGCCGGACGAGCCGATCTGCGGGTCGCCGTAGAACAGGAAGTCGTAGTCGCCCTCGAAGTCCTGCGTCTTGAAGGAGTAGCCCGTGGACCAGTTGCCCTCGGAGCCGACGCGGTAGGAGTACTGCGTGTTCTCCTTCAGGCCGGTGATGGTCGCGTGGCGGTTGAAGCCACCGCTGGTGGCGATGTTCGCGCCGCCGATGGCGTCGAAGGTCGCGGCGTCGGCCGGGAACTCGCCGTTGACGAGCGCCGCGGTCGGGGCGACCTGGAGCTTCTGCGCGGTGTCGGCCGAGGAGTACCAGGTCACCGTGCGCTGGGTCTCGTTGGCGCCCACACCGAGGATGATGCCGGTGAGCGACGCGGGGTCGGCGGCGGCGGCGGGGGACGCCATTCCGCTGCCGAGGGCCACGCTCAGGCCCAGAACTGCCGCGGTGACCCCGGTGGCCACGCGACGCCGCACAAGCCCGGAGGCCTGTGTCGAAGGTCTAGATCTCATCAGTTTACGTTCCTTTTACCCACATGGGTGGATGTATTGGGAATCAAAACCTCGCGGTCCATGGTGAACCGGAGATAAATGGGAACTTCGGGCCAGCTGAACTTCTGGCCTTCCGGAGGGGATGGCTCCGGTCTCACAGTCCGAACAGCCGCTGCGCGAACCACACCAGTCCCATGACGGACACACCCGCGGAGATCACACCGGTCACCCAGAGACCGGTCGTCGGCGCACGGCGCCGGAGCAGGGTCAGCAGCGGGAAGACAAGGGCGATGATGGTCAACTGCACGGCCTCGATACCGACGTTGAACACCAGCAGGGACCACAGCAGGGTCCACGAGAACGCCTCGTCGATTCCCAGCGCGCCCGCGAAGCCCAGGCCGTGCACGAGGCCGAAGCAGAACACGACCCCGAGACGGAGCCAGCCCGCACGGTCCAGGCTGAAGTGACCGCGTCCCGCCGCCCCGTCGAGGTCGAGCTCGGCGGCACGGCCGCCGCCCCGCCGGATCTGCCAGAGGTACCAGCCCGCGACCACGGCGATCGACAGCGCGATGACGGGCTCCACGACCTTCGAGGGCACGTCGACCAGACCGAGGGCCGCGAGCATGAACGTCACCGAGTGCGCCAGGGTGAAACTCGTGGCCGCGAGCACGATCTCACGCAGCCGCCGCGACCCCGCGATGAGCGCCAGCAGGAACAGGATGTGGTCGATCCCGCCCAGCAGATGCTCGGCGCCCAGCCGGAAGAACTCCCAGAACCGCTCGTACCACGCCTGCCCCATCGAGAAGGACGGATGGGCGGCGTCGAGCGCGGCGCTGCCCGAGCGGCCGTCGATCTCGTAGGTGACGATCGTCTTGGTGCCCTTGACATACGTCTCGGCGTCGGGGAACAGCGTGCTGCGCACCTCGGGGTCGGCGCCCCCCTCGGGACAGGCCCAGTCGAGCAGCAGCCCGGCGTACGGTACGCCCTCCTGCCGGCCCATAGTGAAGTCGCCGACCCGGGTCGGCGCGCAGGCCGCTCCGTTCGAGGTGACCGAAAAGCGCTTGGTGACATACGAGACGGCCGACTCGGCGTGGGTGTTGAGCGCCGCGGCCTGGGCACCGGTGTCACCCGCCTCGAACGCCCCGTTCCCCGACCGGAAGAGAGGGTCGTCGCCTTCGGAGTCGGCGGCGGACACGACGAACAGGTCGTACTCAAGCCGTAGTTTCGTTCGCATATGCCCCCCTTCACCCGAGGTGACGTCGGCATATACGGTCGAGGTGAATCCATGGGCCTGCGCCGACGGACCGAAGCTCAGGAGAGCGATCACCGCGGCGGTGACCCCGACGAGGGCGCGGCGGAGGCGTTGTGACATGTGGCTGGCTCCTTCAGGTTGCCAGTGCACGGTGCATGTCACGGATGAACGGGAACCAGCCAAATGACGAAGAGCGGAAAAACAACCGCGAGAACGACACCCGTGGATGAAGACGACAGAAGCCGGGATAGCAGGATGTAGGCGTCCTGTCCCCATCACCCGCCACCACCACTCGCCACCACCACTCGGAGGACGATCGCCTTGCGCCCCCACCTTCGGGCCGCTGCCACCCTGGCCGCGGCAGCCGCCCTGGTCACCGGATGCAGCTCCGGCGACGACTGGTCACAGCCGCGTCCCGCGCCCAGCGCCGTCGGCACTCTCGGCCCGGGGTTCGTCGACCCCTCCGTCCCGCTCGCTCCGGAGGCGACCGCGACGCCGCGGCCCGGCTCCTGGACCGGGGTCCACCCGTCGGAGGACTACCGCGTGGTCCTGCTCACCGCCGGCGACGACCGTCCGACCAAGGCCCTGGTGAAGGCGGTCGAGGACTGGGCCGAGGAGGAGCACGTCGACCTCAGAACGGTGGCCGCCGACAACCCGCACGACTTCATACCCAGCATCACCGAAGCCATGGACATGCGCCCCGACCTCATCGTCAGCGCGGGCAACGACCTGATCGACCCCCTCGCGATGGTCACCCCCAACCACCTGTCACAGCCGTTCCTCGTCGTGGGCGCGGAGCTGGCCGAGCCCACCGGCAATGTCACGGCGGTCGACTGGTCCGGCGCGTCGTTCCGTGGCGAGGGGCTCGGCGCGTCCTCGACGTACGACCCCGCCTCGTTCACCGGCGCGCGCTGCTCGGCCGCCATCAGAGCGGGCGTCGCGGCCGTGCTCAACGACCTGACCGGGATCGTGCTCTGGCTCGACTAGGCCCTGTCCGGTCGATCTTCGTGGATCAGCCCGGGGCGGCTGGTGCGGTACATCGCAAGGCGGAGGATCGCCCGTGTACTGGACGTACTCGGGCGACTCCGACAACGCGGCGAGGTGCCGTGCCAGGCGTTCCGGGCCCGCGAAGACCGGCCGGACAGGGCCTAGGTCCTGTCCGGTGGGTCCTGCGGTGCTGGTTCCGGCGGCGTCCGGCCTCAGGAATCCTTTCCGCCCGTCTCGAAGGCCCACCGCTCCCGGGGAGGGCGCCGGGCGAAGGCGTCCTGGTGGCGCGGGCTCCGGCGCTGCCAGGGCTCGTAGCCGCCGATCCACCGTTCCAGGGCGTACGCGTAGTGGACGGCCGCCGACGTCTCCGGCACGACCGGCGCGTGCACGCGTTGAACGCACGCGTCGAGGCGCCTTGGACGCACGCGGCCGTCCGTCCCATGCCGGGCGTCTTCCGGTCACGCGAACCGGTGGCGTTCCTTCCGCGCCCCCGGCCTCCGTCTCCGCCACGGCCGCGCCGATCCTGTCGAAGCCTTGTGCAGACCCTCACTCACTGCTGACGATCCGCCTCCGACAAGGCAGACTGTCGAGGGCGATACCGGCAGCACCGGGAGCAGGGGGAGCTATGGACCGTGACGGCGGGCCGCGCGTACCGGAGCAGCGGGCTCCGGGCGTGCCGGGGGACACCGCGGAACTGCGCTTCAGCGTGCTCGGACCCGTACGCGCCTGGCGCGGCGGCGAGACGCTGCCGTCCGGGTCGCCCCAGCAACGCGCCCTGCTCGTCGCCCTGCTGATGCGTGACGGCCGCACCGCGACCGCCGGTGAGCTGATCGACGCGCTCTGGGGCGACGAACCGCCCTCGCAGGCGCTCGCCGCCGTACGGACGTACGCCTCCCGGCTGCGCAAGGTGCTCAGCCCCGGCGTACTGATCACCGAGGCCGGCGGTTACGCCCTGCGGACCCGGTCCGACTCCCTCGATCTGAACGTGGCCCAGGAGCTGGCCGCGGACGCGGACAAGGCGCGCGCCGCCGGTGACCGCTATCTGGCCCGGACCCTGATCAACAAGTCGCTGGGGCTGTGGGACGGCGAGGCGCTCGCCTCCGTACCCGGCCCCTACGCCGACAACCAGCGCACCCGTCTTGAGGAATGGCGCCTCCAGCTCACCGAGACCCGCCTCGATCTCGATCTGGAGGTCGGCCGGCACGCGGAGGCCGTCTCCGAGCTGACCGCGCTCACCGCCGCGCACCCGCTGCGCGAACGGCTGCGCGAGCTGCTGATGCTGGCCCTCTACCGCAGCGGCCGGCAGGCCGAGGCGCTCGCCGCGTACGCCGACACCCGGCGGCTGCTCGCCGACGAACTGGGCGTCGACCCGCGCCCCGAACTCTCCCAGCTCCAGCAGCGCATACTCCAGGCGGACGCCGAGCTGGCACGGCCGGTGGAGGAGCCCGCGCCCGTCCACACCGTCCGGCGGCCCGCCCAGCTCCCGGCCACGGTGCCGGACTTCACCGGCCGGGCCTCCTTCGTACGGGAACTGAGCGGCCGGCTCGCCTCCGCCGAGGGATCCGTGATGGCCGTCTCCGCGCTCGCGGGCATCGGCGGCGTCGGCAAGACGACGCTGGCGGTGCATGTCGCGCACGCGGCGCGATCGCACTTCCCGGACGGCCAGTTGTACGTGGACCTCCAGGGGGCGGGCGCGCGGGCGGCGGAGCCGGAGACCGTCCTGGGCGCGTTCCTGCGGGCGCTGGGCACACCCGACACCGATATCCCCGACTCGCTCGACGAACGCTCCGCGCTCTACCGCTCCACGCTCGACGGCCGGCGCATCCTCGTCCTGCTGGACAACGCGCACGACGCCGCGCAGGTCCGCCCGCTGCTGCCCGGTACGGAGGGGTGCGCGGCGCTGGTCACCAGCCGGGTACGGATGGTCGACCTGGCCGGCGCGCATCTCGTCGACCTCGATGTGATGTCGCCCGAGGAGGCGCTCCAGCTCTTCACCCGAATCGTCGGCGAGGAGCGGGTCACCTCGGAGCGCAAGGCCGCGCTGGACGTGGTCGCGGCGTGCGGCTTCCTTCCGCTGGCGATCCGCATCGCGGCGTCGCGCCTCGCGGCCCGCCGCACCTGGACGGTCTCGGTCCTGGCGGCGAAGCTCGCGGACGAGCGGCGGCGGCTGGACGAGCTCCAGGCGGGCGATCTCGCGGTCAAGGCGACGTTCGAACTCGGCTACGGCGCGCTGGAGCCGGCCCAGGCCCGTGCCTTCCGGCTGCTGGGCCTGGCGGACGGCCCCGACCTCTCCCTGGCCGCTGCCGCCGCCGTCCTGGACCTGCCCCTCCAGGACACCGAGGACCTGCTGGAGTCGCTGGTCGACACCTCCCTGCTGGAATCCGCGGCCCCTGGCCGCTACCGCTACCACGACCTCGTACGCCTCTACGCCCGCGCCTGCGCGGAACGCGACGAACAGCCCCCGTCGGAGGGGGAGTCGGCGATGTCGCGGCTGCTGGACTTCTATCTGGCGACGGCGGCCCGGGTGTACGCGCTGGAGCGGCCGGGGGACCGTCTGGTGGACCATCTGGAGCCGACGGCGTACGACGGCATCCCGTTCACCGACCGGCAGAGGGCCCTGGACTGGCTCTACACCGAGGCGAACTGCGTACTGGCCTGTGCGCAGCAGGCGGCGCGGGGGCGCCAACTGCGCCGGGCCGTCGACCTGCTGTGGGCGGCGAAGGATCTCGCGGAGTCGGGCGCCAACTCCAAGCAGTACGAATCCGCGGCGCTCTCCGCGCGGCGGGCCGCGCACGCGATGGGCGACCCCCGTGCCGAGGGACGTGCCCGGACGACGCTCACCAACGTCTATCTGGTGGCCGGCCGCTACGAGGAGGCGGACGAGGAGGCCCGGCAGGCCACCCTGCTCGCACGGGCGGCCGGGGATCCCGCGCCCATCTTCTGGGCCAACAACGACCGGGGCATCATCGCGTTCAACCAGGGGCGGCACAAGGACGCGGAGTCGTATCTGCTCCAGGCGATCGAGGACTCCCGCGCGGACCGGAACGTCCCGGGTGAGGCGAGCGCCCTGTGCAACCTCTCCCGTACGCAGCTCTCGCTCGGCCGCACCGCCAAGGCCATCTCCCTCGCCCAGGAAGGCATCGGTATATACGACCGGCTGGGGCTCACCGTGCGCCTCGCGAACGCCCGATACGCTCTGGGAGTGGCGCTCACCCATGCCGGGCGTCACACGGAGGCGCTGGACGAGCTGGACGAGGCGCTGACGAACTTCGGGAAGAACCGCCAGCGGCTCTGGGAGGGAACGACCCTCTTCCGTATGGCCGAGGCGCATCTCTCGGCCAAGCGGCCGGCGCGTGCGGCCCAGCACGCGGAGCAGGCCCTGGCGTTCGGATGCATCGGCGGTGACCGTATTCGCGCCGGCGTTCTGACGGTGCTCGGCAGGGCGCTGGAGATCCTCGGCCAGACGGACCGCGCCCGTGTCTGCTGGCACGAGGCGCTCGCGCTGTACGAAACGGTCGACGCCCCCGAGGCCACCGAGGTGAGAGGGCTTCTCACCCCGCTCAGCGCCGCTTGAACCCCCGTGTCGGGGCGTTCATCGAATGTTTATGCCTACCCGCCATGCTCGGTCCATCGATCCGTCGCGTCGGGGGGCAGGCGGATCACCGGAGGACACCGGAGTCCGAGTGAGCCTCCCACCCTCTGTCCGGCGGCACCCGGGGGAGTCGCCGGACAGAGGACCTCAAGCCAGTGCCCAACCAAGGGAGTCGAACCATGACAACCGAGAAGAACGACGACATCAAGACGATGGACAACCACACGCCTTCCACGCCCGCGAAGGCACTGATCACCACCATGGACAACCACACGCCGATCCTTCCGCCGAACGGACTCCCCAACGCCGAGGACAAGGCGGAGGGCAAGGAAGCGGCCGAGAAGCCGGCGGAGGAAGTCCTGACGACGATGGACAACCACACGCCCGCCCCGCCCAAGCCCTGACCAGTTCCCGACGGGGAGCGGCCGCGGCGGCGCGGAGGGGGAGCCGTCGCGGCCGCACGGCTTACGGGGGGACGTAGCGGAACCTGGGGGAAGCGGGGGAAGCGGGGGAAGAGACAGAGGGGCCGAGCGATTTCGCTCGGCCCCTCTGTCCATGCGCGCCCGGCGCCCTGCCCCGCCGGACGCCCCGTCTCCGCCCGGCACGGCACGGCACGGCGCGGCACGGCGCGGCGGTCAGCCCCGGGCCGTCGCCCTCGCCTCGCAGGCGCGTACGCGCGTCACCTGTTTCGGGAAGTCCATCGAGATCCGGAGCGTTTTCGACTCGCCGCTCTCCAGGGTCACTTCCGTGTCCGCCGAGTCGACGACCGTGCCCGAGGCGTCCTCGAAGTCGACGTCGATCTCGTAGACGCCCGTCGTGCCCGTGGGCGCCTCCACGCGTACCGTCGCGTAGGTGACGGCCTTCCGCTTGCCGCTCGCCCTGCGGACGCAGGTGACGACACGGGCCTGGACGGTGTCGGACGACGTGGCGTACGGGTCGGCCGTCGAACCGCTCGACGAGCCGTTGTAGTCGTCGCCGGAGCCGTAGTCCGAGTCGTAGTCCGAGTCGTAGTCCGAGCCCGAGCCCGCCCCCGCGCCCACGTACCCGCCGTTGCTCTTCTTCGAGCTGGAGCAGCCGCCTCCGCCGCCTCCGCCGCCGCCGCTCGATCCCCTGCTCTTCCCCTTGCCCGACGAGAACCCCGTCAGGGCCAGCACCACCACGACCAGTACGGCCGCGAATCTCATACGTCGACGCAGCAAAGCCGAATCCTTCCCCCGTTGTCACATGCACCTGTCAATCGCGCGCGACACCTTAACAGCGCGGCCGCAACGCCCCCACCGTCACATGGCGCGCCTCCGGTACCCGGCGTAGCGTCGTGCACCGGAGCGGGATCCGTACATCCGTGGTCAGGAGGCCGGCGATGGTCCGCAACATCATCGGTTCGATCCTCGCTCTCGCCGCCGCCGCGGCGGCCGTACTGAGCCCCTTCCTCATCTGGTTCGACGGCCGCCGGGGGCACGACTACCGCGTCTCCGACCTGTTCAACGGCATCACCGCCACCAGCTCCGCGGTCGTGGTCTCGCTGCTGCTGCCCTTCGCCTTCGCCGCGCTCGTCACCCTGATCGGACTGGTACTGCGGTCACGGCCGCTGGTGGCGCTGGCCGGGCTGATCGTGCTGGGCTTCACGGTCCTGTGGATGGTGCGCCAGGGCCAGGTGTCGGACGGGCTGAGCGTCAGCAGCGGCGGTGCCGGGCTGGGACTCGGCGTCGCGTACGCCCTCGGCGGCGGGATCGTGCTCCTTCTGGCCGCGCTGGTGATGAGCGGTCGCCACGCGCGGTTCCCGGCCCCGGAGACCCCGTACCCGGAACCGGTCCACCAGGAGCCGCGGCCCGTCCAACCGGAGCCGCGGGCCGAGGACTGGGGGCCGTACGGAGCCCATCCGTACGGTACGGACCAGTACGGCCCGACGTACGGTCAGGAGCAGGAACAGGGGCAGCGGTACGGCGGGCAGCCACAGCCGTACGGCGGGCAGTACCAGCCCCCTGTGTACGGACATCCCTGGGAAGGGCCCCACAAGTACGGGCCGCCGCAGCCCCCACAGGACGGCGACACCCAGTCCCTGCCCGTCGACAGGCCCGGCGACGACGGCCGGGACGACACGCCCCCGCGCCACTGAGGCCCCGCGCCGCGCAGCGGCACACCCCGCCCACGTCAGCGGCACGGCCACTCAGCAGCACGACCACCCAGCCACGTCAGCAGCACGCCCACCCGCCGGCGCGCCCGCGCCTACCGCGACCCGCGGCCCGTCGCCGTCCCCTTCACCGCGTCCAGCGCGTACACGCACCGGTCCTTGCTGCACGCGTACACCACACCCCGCCGCGCCACCGGCGAGCCCGTGATCTCACCGCCCGTCGCCAGCTTCCAGCGGAGCTGCCCGCCGCTCGCGTCCAGCGTGTACAGCACATGGTCGGCCGAGCCGAAGTGCAGCCTGCCGTCCGCGACGACCGGGGCGCCGATGACCTCGCCGCCCGCCGCGAAGCGCCACTTGGGCGTGCCCGTCACCGCGTCCAGCGTGTACAGCGCGCTGCCGCTGCCGACATGCACATTGCCGTCGGCGACGAGCACCGGCTCGATCGACTGGCGGGACTCCGTCGCGATACGCCACCGGTCCTTGCCGGTGGCGGCGTCGAGCGCGTACACCGTGCCGAGATAGTCGGCGAGATAGACACCGCCGCCCGTGACCGCCGGGCCGGGCGCGAAGGCCGGCGGGGAGAGGAAGACGGCGGGCGCCTCGAAGTGCCAGCGCACCCGGCCGGTCCCGATCTCGACCGACAGCACGCGCGTACCGGCGGAGACGTACAGATGCCCGTCGGAGGCGGGCCTCACCCGTACGGGCACGCCCCCGCAGGAGGCGGCGTCCCCGATGGGATACGACCACAGCTCCGCGCCCGAGCGCGCGTCCAGCGCCAGCAGCCGGGCCTCCTTCCACACGTACACCGTGCCGTCGAAGATCGCGGGCCCGGCCTCGGGCGTCTCGAAGTCCGTCTGGGCGCCGCCGGTCTCCCACAGCTTCTCGCCGGTGGACGCCTCCCACGCCTGGACACCGCCGCCGCGCGTACCGGTGACGACCGTGCCCCGGTCGACCTTGAGGGAGTACACCCAGGCGTCGGTCCTCAGCCGCCAGCGCTCGCCGCCGTCCTTGCCGTCGAGCGCGTACAGCGTCGGCCCGTCGGAGGCGTGGATACGGCCCCCGGCGACGGCCATCGCCCAGGCCACGTCCCTGGTCTTGAACTGGCGGCGCCCGGTGCCCACGTCCAGCGCGTGCACCTCGAAGGAGGTGACATAGAGCAGATCCCCGTCGACGACCGGGGTGCCCCAGACGTCGTTGGACATCCGGAACCGCCAGGGCCGCCAGCGGGCCGCGGCGCCCGCTCCCTCGGGCGGCTGGGGCTGGGTGGGCGCGGGCAGGGCGGGCGCGGCGGGGGACGGCGCGGCGCCGCCGACCGCATCCGTACCGTTCAGCCCGGCCGGCGGGCGGATCCAGCCGGTGGCGGGACCCGCGCCGGCTCCTGGGCCCACGGGGATCGCGGCGCGCGTGTCCGCGACCCGGGGGCCGGGCCCGATCGGCACCGGGGAGCCGGGCAGGCGTACGGGCCCGTCGGGAGGCGTACGGGGCGGCGAGACGGGTGGGGCCGCGGGGGCGGACGAGGCGGACGGTACGGGTGGAGCCGCCTCGGGCCGTCCGCCGTGGCGACCGCCACCGCCCTGACGGCCCCCGCCGTGCTGCCCGCCGCCGTGCTGCCCGCCGTCGTGCTGTCCCCCGCCGTGCTGCTGCCCGCCGTCGTGCTGCCCGCCGTGCCGGCCACCCTGCGGACCGCCCTCCGGGCGCCAGACCGCGTCCCAGTCCGGGGCCCGCGCGGGCCTGGGCGGCTGATGCGCGGGCGGCGGCGGTACGGGAGCGGGCTCCGCCGGGCGTACGGCCGCCGCCGGGACCCGCCCGCCGGCCCTGCGCCGCTCGATCATCGCGGTGGCCAGGTCCGGCAGCCACGCCGACGCCGTACCGCTGTCGTCGCTGCCCGAGGCGAAGAGATGGGGAGCGAGCTGCGCCTGGAGATCGGCGGGCGACGGCCGCCGTGCGGCGTCCATCTGCATGCACGACTCGATGAGGGGCCTCAGCTCGTCCGGCAGCCCCTCCAGGTCCGGTCCCTCACGCAGCAGCATGAAGACGGTCTCGACCGGGTTCGCGCCGTGGAAGGGCGCGTGTCCGGTGGCGGCGAAGACCAGCGTCGAACCGAGCGAGAAGACATCGCTCGCGCCCTTCACGCTCCGCGAGTCCCGCGCCTGCTCGGGCGACATGTACGCGGGGGTGCCGACGGCCACATTGGTCATCGTGAGCCGGGTGTTGGAGACACCGGAGGCGATACCGAAGTCGATGACCCGCGGCCCGTCCTCCACCACCAGGACGTTCGACGGCTTCAGATCGCGGTGGACGAGATTGGCGCCGTGGATCGACTGGAGCGCCTCGGCGATGCCCGCCGCCAGCCAGCGCACGCCCTGGGCCGGCATCGGGCCGCACTCGTTGACCATCTCCTCCAGCGAGGGGGCGGGCACATAAGCGGTGGCCAGCCAGGGCACCGCGGCCCGGGGATCGGCGTCCACGACGGCGGCGGTGTAGAAGCCGCTGACGGCCCGCGCCGCCTCCACCTCACGCGTGAAGCGGACCCGGAAGAGCTGGTCCTCGGCAAGCTCGGTACGTACGGTCTTGATCGCCACCCGGCGGCCCGACGCCGAGCGCGCGAGATAGACCAGCCCCATGCCGCCGGCCCCGAGCCGCCCCAGCACCTCGAAAGGGCCGATGCGTCTCGGATCGTGCTGCGTAAGCTGCTCCACTTGCCTGCCACCTCCCCGTACGGGCCACCAAGGTACGGCCCCGTGCCCCCTGATTCTTCCTGCCTGAGGCAACGGTTGCGAACCCGGGGGCGGATCGGGGTGTCTCACCTCGATCCGGACACCACATGTGTCACACCTTCACCGCTGATCGCCCGTTTATCACCGGTCTCCCCCTCCCGCGCGGCCGATCCACCGCCGCGCGCGCTCGCGGCCGGTGCCCCGCCCGGGTGCGGTTTCCGGCGTGCTCCCGGGCTCCGCCCCGGCCTCCCACCCGGCTTCCCGCATGGTCTCTGACCTGGAATCAAGTGCCTCACGCGCGGCCTCTGACCTGGACTCAGGCGCCTCACGCGCGGCCTCCGAACCCGGACTCGGACGCCTCACGCGCGGGCTCGCGCGGTCGCTCCCGCTCCGCCAGGACGGCGAAGACGGCGCCCTGGTTGTCCATCACCGCGGCCATCCGTCCGTGCTCGATGTCGAACGGGGGTGTGGTGATCCGGCCGCCGAGCCGGACGACCGTCCCCGCCGTCGTGTCGCAGTCGCTGACGGAGAAATAGACGAGGAAGTGGGCCGGCATCTCCGCGGGGAACGCGTCCGTGATGACGCTTCGTCCGCCGAACGCTGCCCCGGCCCGCGCCGGTTCCGTACCCGCCGCCGCTCCTTCGGCACCGGCCGCGCCGAACTCCGCACCGGGCGCGGCCTGTTCCGTACCGGCCGGGGACCATATGCGGAAGTCCACGGCGGCGCCGGGCAGATCGGTCCCCCGGAAGCCGAGGACCGTCTCGTAGAACGGGTCGACGCGCTCCTTGTCCCGCGTATAGAGCTCGGTCCAGCAGAAGGAACCCGGCAGGCCCCTCTTCTCGAAACCCCAGCCCTCCCGGGACTGCCAGAGCCCGAAGACCGCGCCGGCCGGGTCCGCGGCCTGCGCCATCACCCCGAACCGCCCCACGACCGTCGGTGCCCGTACGGTCCGCCCGCCTGCCCGGACGATGCGCTCGCTCAGCCCGACGGCGTCGGAGGTGGCGAAGTAGACCCCCCAGACGGTGGGCATCCTGCCGTCCTTCTTGGCGACGAGACCGGCCACGCGCCTGCCGTCGCTGAACGCCTCCGTGTAGTGCCCGTACGCCGCGCCGCTGTCCTCGCCGAAGGTCCAGCCGAACAGCTCCCCGTAGAAACGCTTGCCCGCTGCGAGATCGGGGAGCGAGACATCCACCCAGCACGGCGTGGATTCCGCGAACGTGGCCATGTCCGGATCCTTCCGTGGGTGGTAGCTGGCGTAGGGGTGGTGGCTGGCGTGTGTGGGGGGGCGGCGGCCGGGCGGCGGCCGGCGTGTGGTGCCCGTCACAGTCAACTTAATGGGCCGCGACCCCGGCCGCAGCGGATGAAATAGCGCAATTGCTCGATTATCGCAGCGTGAACCCCTCGGCACCCCGAGTTATCCACCGAAGTTATCCACAGGCTGTTGATAACACTATTCACCCGCACGTGAGCCCTGGGGGTGACAGTCCACTCCTGGGGATGACGGTCCGCGCACGCGACCCGTGCGAGAGATGGCCGGTTCCCCATTTGCACTCGGCCAAATCGCGCCTCGATCACCCCTCGGTAAGCTGACGGCATGACAGGACAAGTGCGCACCGTCGACGGCCGCGTGGCCGGTCGGCGCGGGCAGGCGACGCGGCAGAAGCTGCTCGACTGCCTCAGCGAGATGCTCAGCTCCTCGCCTTACCGGGACGTCAAAGTCATCGACGTGGCCCGGAGAGCGGGGACTTCACCCGCGACCTTCTACCAGTATTTTCCCGACGTCGAGGGCGCCGTCCTCGAAATCGCCGAGGAAATGGCCAAGGAGGGCGCCGGGTTGACCGCGCTGGTCTCCGGCCGTTCCTGGGCCGGCAAGGCCGGCTGGCAGACGTCGGAGGATCTGGTCGAGGGCTTCCTCGATTTCTGGCGCAAGCACGACGCGATCCTCCGGGTCGTCGATCTGGGCGCGGCGGAGGGCGACAAGCGGTTCAACAAGATCCGCATGAAGATCCTCAACTCCGTCACCAACTCCCTCACGGAATCGGTGAAGGAACTCCAGTCGAAGGGCCGGGTCGACAAGGACATCAGTCCGGCGGCGCTGGCCGGCTCGCTGGTCGTGATGCTCGCCTCGGTGGCCTCGCACCAGAAGAACTTCCAGAGCTGGGGCGTGAAGCAGGCCGAGCTGAAGCCGAATCTCGCGCTTCTGGTCCATCTCGGCATCACCGGCAGAAAGCCCACGAAGTAGGTCACCAGCGAGCCGGCGCATCGGCCGGCGGGCACGGTACGGGCGTGCCCTCTCTGTCCTGTCACGCCGACGGCGGATCACATCTCTGATCCCTGTCGGCGCTCCCGTATCTGGAACCCTTTCGTTCATCCGGAACACTTCCGTTTCCTGCACGCCGAGAGCGGAGGTCGCACAGCGCCCATGAACGACAGCGAGAACGCCCAAGAGCACGACCACGAGCACAAGCACAAGCACGAGCGGAACGCCGGACGCGCGGACGAGGACGGCGCCCAGGAGGCCTTCCGGGCCCTGCTGCGCGACCAGCGGGTCTGGGACATGGAGCGGCTGCCCGTGTTCGATCCGGCCATCGCGCCCGAGGAGCCGCTGCCGCTCTTCCGGCGGTGGTTCACCGAGGCGGTGGCGGCCGGGCAGCCCGAACCGCACACCATGACGCTGGCCACCGCCGACGAGCGCGGCCGGCCCGATGTACGCACCCTGATGCTGCACGACGCGGACCGCCGCGGCTGGCACTTCGCCACGCACGCGACCAGCCGCAAGGGCCGGCAACTGGCCGCCCGCCCCGAGGCCGCCCTCGGCTTCTACTGGCCGGCCCAGGCCCGCGCCGTACGGATCCGGGGCACCGTCCGCGGCGCCGGCCGCGAGGAGAGCGACGCGGATCTGCGGGTGCGCTCGACGGGCGCGCTGGCCTCCGCGCTGGTGGGACGGCAGAGCGAAGTGCTCGGTTCGGCGGAGGAGTTGGCGCGAGCGAGCGAGGCCGCGTGGGAGCGGGCCCGGCGCGACCCGGCCGCGCAGGCCGCGTCGTGGACGGCGTATGTCCTGGTGCCGGACGAGGTGGAGTTCTTCCAGGGGGACGCGCGCAGACGCCATGTACGGCTGCGCTACGGACGCGAAGGCAGCGGGTGGGTGAGGAAGTTGCTCTGGCCGTAGCTCAGGCCGCAGCTCCGGCCATGCCTACGGCAGTAGCCACGGCCCCGGGGACAGACCCGCCACCGGACCGCGCGTCACCGCACCCCGTCCCGTCCCGGGTGAGCGTGATCGATTCGCAACCGATTTCCCCTCTTGACCGATACCCACCATGTGATGTTCCGATTACGCTCAGCTCTCATGCCCGACGATTTCGACCGCACCGAGGACCGTCCCGTGTATGTCATCGGCGGCGGCCCCGGCGGGCTCGCCGTCGCGGCCGTACTGCGTGAACGGGGCGTACGGGCCGTCGTCCTGGAGAAATCCGACGCCGTCGGGGCCTCCTGGCGCGGCCACTACGACCGGCTGCGGCTCCACACCACCCGCCGGCATTCCGCCCTGCCGGGGCTGCGGATGCCGCGGTCCTTCGGGCGGTGGGTGGCCCGCGCGGATGTGGTCCGCTATCTGGAGAAGTACGCGGAGTTCCACCGGCTGGAGATCGTCACCGGGGTCGAGGTCACCCGCGTCGAGCGCTCCCCGGACGGCTCGGGCTGGCTGCTGCGCGCCACGGGCGGACGGGAGCTGACCGGGCGCGCGGTCGTCGTGGCGACCGGCTACAACCACACGCCGAAGGTGCCGTCCTGGCCCGGCCGGGAGACCTACGACGGCGAACTGCTGCACGCGAGCGCCTACCGGAACGCGGAGCCCTACGCGGGCAAGGACGTACTGGTCGTCGGCGTCGGCAACACGGGCGCGGAGATCGCCGTCGATCTCGTGGAGGGCGGGGCGGCCCGGGTGCGCCTCGCCGTCCGTACCGTCCCGCACATCGTGCGGCGCTCCACGGCGGGGTGGCCGGCCCAGTCGACGGGCATCCTGGTCCGCCGGCTGCCGGCCCCGCTGGTCGACCGCGCGAGCTGGGTGCTGGCCCGGATCGCCGTCCCGGACCTGTCGTCCCACGGCCTGCCGCGCCCGGACACGGGTCTGTACACCCGCGTCCGGGAGGGCGCGATCCCGGTGCAGGACGTGGGACTGATCGACGCGGTACGGGCGGGACGGGTCGAGCCGGTGGCGGCGGTCGAGTCCTTCGAGCGGAACGAGGTCGTCCTGGCGGACGGCACCCGGATCTCCCCGGACGTGGTCATAGCGGCCACGGGCTACGAGCGCGCGCTGGAGCCCCTGCTGGGCACGCTGGACGTCCTGTCCCCCACCGGCCGCCCCCTCACCCACGGCCCCCGCACCCCCGCCCACGCCCCGGGCCTCTACTTCACGGGCTTCACCAACCCGATCAGCGGAATGCTCCGCGAATTGTCCCGCGACGCCCACCGCATAGCCAAGTCCCTCACCCCCTGACCCGCCCCTTCACACGCCGCCCCACCTCGCACGGGTGGCCTCTCGCGGCGAGGCAACGCCCCGGACCGGCGGGGGCGGCGCCGGGCCCGGGGCCCGCAGACGCGTTGGCAGGTTGGCAGGTTGGCGCGTTGGGGGTTACGCCAGGGCCGGCGCCTTCGGTCTTGGGGCGCTGCGGATGATCAGGGCCATCAGGGCCGCCGCCGCGCAGAGGGCGCCCGAGGCGTACCAGACCACGTCGTAGGAGCCGAAGACGTCCCGGGCCAGGCCGCCCGCGAAGGCCACGACCGCCGCGCCCACCTGGTGGGAGGCGAGGACCCAGCCGAAGACGATCGCGCTGTCCTCGCCGTAGTGCTCGCGGCACAGGGCGATCGTCGGGGGGACCGTCGCGACCCAGTCCAGACCGTAGAAGACGATGAAGAAGACCATCGGCGGATGGACCGAGGGTGCCAGCAGCATCGGCAGGAAGAGCAGCGAGACGCCGCGCAGCGCGTAGTAGACCGCCAGCAGACGGCGGGCCTCGAAGCGGTCGGTGAACCAGCCGGAGGCGATCGTGCCGACCACATCGAAGACACCGATCACCGCCAGCAGCGACGCCGCCGCCGTGATCGGCATGCCGTGGTCGTGCGCCGCCGGTACGAAGTGGGTCTTGACCAGGCCGTTCGTGGAGGCGCCACAGATCGCGAACGTACCGGCCAGCAGCCAGAACGGCCCCGTACGCGCCGCCGACAGCAGCACCGAGACCGCCCGCCGCGCCGCGCCGGGCACCGGCGCGGGCTTGGCCACGAACTCCTCCGCGCCGTACGCCGGCAGGCCCACATCCGCCGGGTGGTCCCGCAGCAGCAGCCAGACGAACGGGACGACCGCCAGCGCCGCCAGCGAGACCGTGATCGCGGCCGGCCGCCAGCCGTGGTTCTCCACCAGCCAGGAGAGCAGGGGCAGGAACACCAACTGCCCGGAGGCGCCCGCAGCGGTGAGAATGCCCGTGACCAGACCGCGCCGCGCCACGAACCAGCGGTTGGCCACCGTCGCCGCGAAGGCCAGCGCCATCGAGCCGCTGCCGAGACCGACCAGAATGCCCCAGTACAGTACCAGTTGCCAGGCCGCCGTCATCCAGACCGTCAGCACCGACCCGACCGAGATGACGGTCAGCGCCACGGCCACGATCCGGCGGATACCGAACCGGTCCATCAGCGCCGCCGCGAACGGCGCCGTCAGCCCGTACAGCGCCAGATTGACCGAGACCGCGAAGCCGATCGTGCCCCGCGACCAGTCGAACTCCGAGTGCAGCGGGTCGATCAGCAGACCGGGGAGCGAGGTGAAGGCCGCGGCGCCGATGATCGTCACGAAGGTGACGACGGCGACGAACCACGCCCGGTGAATACGACCGGGCGCACGGGGCGCTCGGGTCGCGGGGGCCGCAGGGGACGTACCAGGCGCACCAGGCGTACCGGGCGTACGGGGAGAGCTCGGCGTGCCGGACACCGGCGTCGCGGTCCCCTCGGCGGGAAGTTCGGTTGACTGTGTCACGTCAGACAGGATCGATGGACGGAACAGTCCTTACGAGTGGCCCGAGGGACAGCATTCGCTACGATCGGGCCATGCGTCCCGGCCACCCGGCTCCCCCGCCCCCACCGCCACCCCAGGCGCCGCCACCCCAGGCGCCGCTACTCCACCCGCCGCTACTCCACCCGGCGCAGCCCCCTGATGGCCGGCACCGCCAGCAGCACCCCGCACACCACCACATTGATCACCGCCCCCGCCACCAGCACCTCGCGCACCCCCACCGCCTCCGCGACCGGCCCCGCCAGCGCCCGCCCGACCGCGAGCATGATCAGCGAGCCCGCGACGTCATACGCGTGCAGCCGGTTCAGCGCCTCGGCCGGGACCTGCGTCTGGACCGTCGTGGACCACATGACCAGCCAGAACGCCAGCGACACACCCCCGAGGAAGAAGCCCGCGGCCAGCAGCGGCACCGGTACGTCGTACGCCAGCACCAGCACGTTCGCGACCACGCCGAACAGCGCGAACGTCCCCGCGAACAGCGGTCTGCGCGGTCGCAGCCGCATCGCGATCAGCCCGCCCACCGCGTTGCCCGCGCCGGTCACGGTCATCATCACCCCGAACATCGCCGAGCTGTGCCGCTCGGTGACGACGACCGCCTCCAGCGGGGTGATCGGACCGAGGACCGTGATGCCGTACACCGACCAGACCGCGATCACCCCCCAGAGCCAGGACCGCGCCCGGAACTCCCGCCAGCCGCCCATCAGTTCGGAGAGCATCGACTCCCCGGTCACCGGGGCGACGGAGGGCATGCGGATCAGGAAGAGACAGATCCCGCTGGCCGCGAAGGTCGCCGCGTTCACCCCGAAGATCACCCCGGGACCGCCGAACCCGACCAGCGCGCCCGCGACGGCGGGACCCGCCATCGACGTCAGCGACTCGGCCACCCGCAGCACGGCGTTCCCCCGCTGCACGTCGGGTGCCATCAGCGGCAGCATGCTGGCCACCCCCGGCTGGAAGATTGCCGCGCCCAGTCCGCTGAGCGCGCTCAGCGCGTACACCAGCCACAGCGCGGGCGGCCCCATGACGAACGCCACGGCCAGCACCGCCGTACCGACCAGCCGTATGCCGTCCGCCAGCACCATCATCCGGCGGGGCGTGAACCGGTCGGCCAGCACCCCGCCGACGATCACGAAGCCGGCGAAGCACGCCATCCACGCGCCGAGCGCGAAGCTGACGGACGAGGCGCCGTACCCCGCGTCGAGCAGTCCCGCGGCGAGGGCGACCGGCACCATGCCGTCACCGAAGCGGGCGACGGTGCGGGCGAGGAAGAAGAGCCGGAAGTTGGGGTTCCAGAGGGTGAGCCCCACCGCGCCCGGGAGATCACCGGAGACATCGGACTCGGGAACGGCCTGTTCGGGAACGGCCTCTGCCGGCACGCGCTTTTGTGTCACGAAGGTGACACATATCAAGGGGTGGTCTGGACCTCCAAGAAGCATCCACGGACCGGACCGGACCACCACCACCATCCGACAGGAGCCGCCCCCATGCCGCACCCGCCTCAGGACACCCCGCAGGACCCGCCCGGCGCGTACCGTCCGGCGCACCGGGTCGCCGTCCTCGCCCTCGAAGGGCTGATCCCCTTCGAAATGGGCATCCCCCAGCGGATCTTCGGCCGCGCCCGCGACTCCGCGGGCAGACCCCTGTACGAGGTCGTCACCTGCTCGGTCGGGCCGCCGGGACTCGTCCGTACGGAGGCGGACTTCTCGATCCTCGTCGAGAACGGCCCCGAGACGCTCGCCACCGCGGACACCGTGATCGTGCCCGCCTCCTACCAACTCGGCCCCGTCTACACCGAGGGCGTGCTCACCGGGGAACTCACCGCCGCCTTCACCCATCTGCGGCCGGAGACCCGGATGGTCTCCATCTGCACCGGCAGCTATGTGCTGGCCGCCGCGGGCTTTCTGGACGGCCGTCCCGCGACCACCCACTGGTCCCATGCCGCCCATTTCCAGGGGCTGTTCCCACGGATCAAGGTCGACGCGGACGTCCTGTTCGTCGACGACGGCGACGTGCTGACCTCGGCCGGGGTCGCCGCCGGGATCGATCTCTGTCTCCATATGCTGCGCCGCGACCACGGCACGGCGGTCGCCAACGATGTCGCGCGCCGTACGGTCGTCCCCCCGCACCGGGACGGCGGCCAGGCGCAGTACATCCGACGCCCGCTCCCCGAACCGCAGCTCGCGACCACCGCCGCCGCCAGGACCTGGGCGCTCGCCCGGCTCCATGAGCCGATCCAGCTCCGCGACATGGCGGAGCAGGAGTCGATGTCCGTACGGACGTTCACGCGCCGGTTCCGCGAGGAGGCGGGGATCAGTCCCGGTCAGTGGCTGGTGCGGCAGCGGGTCGAACGGGCCAGACAGCTACTGGAGTCGACCGATCTCTCCGTCGATCAGGTGGCGCGGGACGCGGGTTTCGGTACGGCGCAGTCGATGCGCCAGCACCTCCAGTCGGCGCTGGGTGTACCGCCGACGGTCTACCGGCGTACGTTCCGCGCGACGGCGGGAGCGGGATCGGTGCCCCGCCCGTAAGAGCCCTGTACGACAAGGCAGTTCAAAACGCTCCCCGGGGGCTCACGCAACACACGTCACGCGCCAGACATCACGCGCCGGACGTCAGACGTCACGCGTCAGACGTCACGCGGGACGCGGCACCGCGCAGGACGGCTCATAGACGGCCGGGGCGTACGCGCCCGAGGCGCCCCCCGGCGCGCGCCGGTCCACCTCGCACCAGATGCGCTTGCCCGCGCCCTCCGGCTGCCAGCCCCACCGGTCGGCGAGACCGTCGACCAGTTCCAGACCGCGCCCGTTGGTGTCCTCACCGTGCGCGTGGCGCGGACGCGGCGGGGCGGCGCTGGTGTCGGCGACCTCGACCCGTACGGTGCCCGCCTCGGCCGCCCCGAGGCCGAAGAGCATCCGCAGCACGGCCGGACAGCCGGTGTGCACCACGGCGTTGGTGACCAGCTCGGAGATGAGCAGGATCAGGGTCTCGGCGACCGGTTCGTCGTCCCCTATCCCGGAGCCGACGAGCCGGGAACGGGCCCATCGCCGGGCACGCCCCACCTCGGCCGGATCGGCCCCGACCTCCAACTGAACCTGAAGCACCTGCACCGCTCACACCATCCGAACCGGCGGACACATCGCCTCGCGCCTCGACAAGGTCCTCGACAGGATCACTGAACGTGATTTCCTTGCGACACAGCATGGTTGACGTACAGTCACCGCAACAAGCGCTTCGGGCATATTCCAGCGCGAAGGAGTACGCGTGGTGCATACTGTGCGACGCGCGCCGCGGGGAGTCGAACATGGGCGCACACGGCGCCTGCGTACCGCGCGAACGGCGCACTTTCCCGGTCCCGGAGCCGCCGTCCTGGCGACACCGCGACCCTCGCGCCTCACAAGCTCTCGCACCCCACGGAGCGTACCGGAGGCCGAAGGCGACTCCGGCCTGTGACGGCCCGCCGTAAGGACACAACCCGGTATCGACCGCGGGAAGGCATCTCTCGCCACGCACGGTGACGCAGCAGCAGGCCAAGGCCAGAACTTTCCCGGCAAGAACGGACGAGCGGGGCCGGATCACCGGGCAAGCGGCGCGGGATCACGGGCAAGCAGGACCGGATCACCGGGCAAGCAGGGCGGGATCATGGGGCAAGCGGGGCCGGATGACCGGCCCCGGGCACGGTCAGGGCTCAGGAGTGACGTAATAGGCGGCGAAGCCGGACAGGATCTCCTCCTCATGGATCCTGCCGTCGCCGTCCGCGTCCAGTTCCACGGCGACCCGCGCCGCCGCCTCCGCGACGACTCCCAGTACCCGCAGCGCGCGTTCGGCCGCCGCCGGGGTCACTCCCGCGCCGTCCTCGTCGGCGACGGCGATCGCCGCGCGTAGAAACGGCCGGGCGATCTCCGCGAACCGCAAGGGGTTGTCCCGCAGCCGCTTGACCGCGCCCGTCACGAACTCCTGCCTGCTGACCCGCTGGTCGCCGTCCACATCCGCGATGCCGGCCATGCCCTGCCAGAACGCCTCGGCGCCGTTGTAGAGCGCCTGCCCCTTGTCGGAACGGGCGGTCGTGCCGAACTCGGCGAGCAGTGACGCCGCCGCCCCGCTGAAGTCCTCGCGATCGATATAGCCGCTGCCGTCCTGGTCGAAGGCGGCGAACCGGGAGGCGATCTTGGCCTCGTACTCTGCGCTGTCCATTCCCGGAGGGTACGACGGCCGACGGCCCCTGTGTGTTCCGTTACGTCGACAACGCCCGCGCCCCGTCGGCCGCGACCGCGTCGCGACCGGCCACGACCGCGTCGCGCCTGCCCCGCCGCGCTGCTCCGAAACGTGATGAGCGCTGTCGGGGCGCACTTGCCACAAAGGGCCGTGTGTCCTCCGCACCGCCCACTACATTCGAAGGAACGGCGGGCTTCGACATGATGGTGACAGGGCGGACGGACGGGCGCAGGAACAGGGCTGGGGGTCTTATGGCGAAGGACACACCACCCCGGTGGGACCGCAGGATGCAGCAGCGGCTCGCGCGGGGCGAGGCCGCCGCGCTCGGTGAGCTGTACGACCGGTTCGCGCCGCTGGTGCACAGCCTGGCCAATCGCGTTCTCGACGACAACGCGGCGGCCGACCGCGTCACACGGGAAGTCTTCAGCCATGTCTGGGACAACCCGGGCGCGTACGACCCCAAACAGGGCTCGATGAGGTCCTGGGTGGCGAACATCACACGCGAGACGGCGGTGGACCGATTCCGGCGGACCGAGGCGGAGGCCTACGAGGCGAGCGGCGAGGGCACGGAGGAGGAGCGGGAGGAACTGGAGGAGAAGATACGCCGGGCCTCGGCGGCGGCCCGCGCGGACTACATCGTCCGGTCGATGCCGGCACCGCTGTGGGCAGCGCTGGAGCTGGCGTACTTCCGGCGCAGGAACTACCGCCAGGCCGCGGCGGACCTCGGGGTCTCGGAGGACGAGGCACGCCGCCGGCTCCGGCTCGGCCTGCAACTCCTCTCGACGGCCGACACCCGGGCGGCGGACGGCTCCCCGCGACCGGGCGACGGACGCTCCCGGTGACCGGCCCCCGGAACGGCGACTCCCCCGAGCGCGGCCGGGAAGGCGGTCCGGCGTACCCGCGCATACCGGGCCCGAGGCAGGCCGCGGACGATCTCTCACCGTCCGCCGCCCCGCGGCCCGGCCCGGCGCCCGACCCGGCACCGAGGACGGAGCCGGTCTCGGACGTGAATCAGGACATGCACCCGGCCCCGGACCCTGACCCGGACGTGAACCGGGACCGGGACCCTGACCCGGACGTGAACCGGGACCCGGACTCGGACGTGAAACCGGACGTGAAACCGGACCGATACGCGGCACCGGCGGAGGAGCCCGAGATCCCGACCGAGAACGAGACCCCGACCGAGAACGAGATCCCGACGGAAAATGAGATCCCGACGGAGAAGCTGACGCACAAGGTGCTCACCTCGCTGCTGGGCGCCTGGGCTCTCGCCGCCTGCTCGGCGGAGGAGACCGCGCTGGTCGAGGAGCATCTCACCGAATGCGCGTCCTGCGCCGAGGAGGCGCTCCGGCTCCGTGACGCCGTCGGACTGCTGCACACCGACCGGAGCCTGGACCTCGATCCGCTGCTGCGCTCCCGGGTGCTGGAGAGCTGTCTCGGCCGCAGGCCCGCCCGGATACCCGTGCCCGGCTGGGCCGCACCGTACGACGCCGAGACCGCGCGGCTCGACGCGCTGCTGCGGGACTTCGGCGACGCGGAGTGGCACGCGCCCGTACGCCTGAGATGGTTCGAGGAGGAGCGCCCCGTCTCGCGCAGAACGACCGTAGCCGGGGTCATCGGCCATCTCATGACCGTGGACGGCCTGGTCATCGGCTCCCTCGGTCTTGAGGACCCGCTCGGTTCCGACGCCCCGGACGACCCGACCGACCGTACGGAGATCTTCTGGCGGACGGCGACGTCACCGCCCACCCGTGCCGTCCACGAGCCCTGGCGCGAACAGAGCCACACCCTGATCCGCACGGTGTCCTTCGCCGGCCGCGGGGTCGCCGAACTCTCCGTGTCGTACGGGGACTTCTTCGCCCTGCCGCTGCGTGACGCGCTGCTGGAGCGCTCCTTCGAGTCCTGGGTGCACGGCGCGGACATCGCGGACGCGGTGTCCTATCCGTACGAGCCGCCGAGCGGCGCCCATCTGCACCGGATGGTCGATCTGGCGGCCCGGGTGCTGCCGTCCGCGCTCGCCACCCGGCGCCGCAACGGTCTCGCGGGACCCGCCCGGGATCTGGTGGCCGCGGGCGCGCCCGGCCGGTCCCTGCGGCTGGAGGTCGAGGGCGCGGGCGGCGGAAGCTGGTACATCGCCCTGGACTCCCCGGCCGCGCTCGCCGGCCCCGAACGCTCCGTGGGCCAGATCGCCCTGGACGCGGTCGAGTTCTGCCAGCTCGTGGCGGGCCATGTCTCCCCGGAGGAAGCGGCGGCCGGGCAGGAGGGCGACCGCGAGGCGATCCGGGACGTCCTGTTCGCGGCGGCGTCGATGAGCCGCCTCTAGACCGTGCCCGTCAGCCCTGGGCCCCGGTCAGCCGGTCAGCCGGTCAGCCGGTCAGCCGAAAACGACCGTGCGGTGCCCGTTGAGCAGAATCCGGTGCTCCGCGTGCCACTTCACCGCGCGCGCGAGCGCCTGGCACTCCACGTCCCGGCCGATCGCCACAAGCTGCTCCGGAGTGACCTGGTGGCCGACGCGCTCGACCTCCTGCTCGATGATCGGCCCCTCGTCGAGAGCGGCCGTCACATAGTGCGCGGTCGCTCCGATCAGCTTCACCCCGCGCGCGTGCGCCTGGTGGTACGGCTTCGCGCCCTTGAAGCTCGGCAGGAAGGAGTGGTGGATATTGATGAGCCGGCCGTTGAGCCGCTTGCACAGGTCGTCGGAGATCACCTGCATGTAGCGGGCCAGCACCACCAGCTCCACCCGCTCCGCACGCACCAGCTCCAGCAGCTCCGCCTCGGCGGCGGCCTTGGTGTCCTTGGTCACGGGGATGTGGTGGAAGGGGATGCCGTACGAGGCGGCCAGCTCGGCGAAGTCCGTGTGGTTCGAGACGACCGCCGCGATCTCCACCGGCAGGGCGCCGGTCCCGGCCCGGAAGAGCAGATCGTTCAGGCAGTGGCCGAACCTGCTGACCATGAGGACGATCCGCATCCGCTCCTCGGCGCGGTGGATCTCCCAGTCCATCCGGAAGGCGTCCCCGATGGCGGCGAAGCTGGCCCGCAGTCTCTCCACCGTGACCGGCTTCTCCACACCCACCGGCGGGTCGGCCGTGAAGTGCACCCGCATGAAGAAGAGACCGGTGTCATGGTCCCCGAACTGCTGGCTGTCCTCGATGTTGCAGCCGGTCATGAAGAGATAGCTCGACACGGCGTGCACGATCCCCTGCTTGTCCGGGCAGGACAGCGTCAGAACGTACTGCTCGGGCGACGAGGACGGCGCGGCCGGACGGGCCGACGGCGTGGACATCGAGGACGCGGTCGCGGCGGACTGCTGCGGGGCGGTGCTCATGACCTCAGAGGATCCCACACCGGGCCCCCGCGGCGGCCGCACCGGACCCCGCGGCGGTCAGAAGGACCGCGTCATGATCCGCAGGACGTCCAGCGACTTCGGCACCGTGTCCGGGTCGTCCCCGTCGCTCGTCGCCAGCCGTACGTGCGCCTCACGGGCCGCTCGTACCGCCTCCGGCCAGCCATGATGCTCCAGATAGGCGGACACGGGAGCGTCCGCGCCGACCTGGTGCATGATGCGCAGCACCCGCAGGACGGCGAGATCGACCAGGGCGGCCTCGCCCGAGTCACGGAATATGGTGCCGACGTACTTCTCGGCCGACCAGTTGTCCAGCCAGGTGTCCTCGACCAGCCGGTACACGGCGTCCGTGACGTCGCCGTACCCCTCGCGGCCGGCCAGCCAGTACTCCTGGTGGAAGACGGGATCGGAAAGCATGTGCAGCGCCGAGCGCACATTGCTGCGCCAGCGCCACCATGGCATGTCATTGAGCGGCATGCCGCCCATGGTGCGGGAGTGACGGGCACGACGGGAAGAGTTCTCGGAACCTTGCTGCACAGTCCTTGACTCTACGGTCCGCGCGCGGCGGCTCGACGGGCCCCTGTAATTCACCCCTAAGTCATCAAACCTCGAAGCTTCCACACTCCGGCGTTACCTGGGAGCGGCAGCCTGCATGACTATGACCGGTTGGCGACGCTCATCCTTCTCCCGCCCTTTCCAGTCCGGCGCGATTCGCGCTGTTTGTACCGCGGTGGTGGGAGCGTCGCTTCTCGTCGGCTGCGGTGTTCTCCCTGGTGGCACGGGGGGCTCCAGGGAGCCCGTCACCGTGATGACCTGGGCGCCGATCGGCACGAACGCCACGAACCAGCCGGGCATGCCGGCCATGGCCAAGGCGTACGCGCGCTGGGTCAACGCCAACGGCGGTATCGACGGCCACACCCTGCGCGTCCTCACCTGTGACGAGAACAACGACACCGCGGGCGCCGCCGACTGCGCCCGCCGGGCGGTCAAGGAGGACGCGGTCGCGGTCGTCGGCTCGTACAGCCAGCACGGCCGTGAGTTCATGGCGCCGCTGGAGGCAGCGTCCATCCCGTATCTGGGCGGCTACGGGCTCACCGAGGAGGAGTTCAGCAGCTTCCTCTCCTATCCCGTCAACGGCGGCCAGGCGACGCTTCTCGCCGGCAACGGCAGGCAGCTGGCCCGTGAGTGCGGACGGACCGCGCTGGTACGGCCCGACACCATCACCGGCGACGATCTGCCCGGACTGCTCAACTCCGGTCTGGGACAGGGCGGTCGCGGCCCCGCGGGCGACGTCCGCGCGGCGGAGGACGCCACCGACTACACGAGGCAGGCCGAGCAGGCGCGCGCGAGCGCGGGGGACGGCGGCTGTGTGACCGCGGTGCTGGGCGACCGTACGGAGACCTTCTTCGACTCCTACCGCCGGGTGCCCGAGGACGGCCGGGACATCCGGGTCTCCTCGGTCCTCGGCAGCGTGGGCCAGCCGCTCATCGACAGCACGGGCGGCAAGACCGGCCCCTTCGAGGGCGCGTATCTGACCGGGTGGTATCCGGTGGCGACCGATCCGGCATGGAACGCGATGCGGAACGTGATCGACAAGTACGCCTTCGGGGACAACGACATCGACCCGGCGGACCCGGGGCCGCAGACCACCTGGATCGCGTACACGGCCCTCAAGGCGGTCGTCGAGTCGATCAACGACAACACCATCACGTCGGGCAAGATCGCGGACGCCCTCAACCGCGGCGTCAAGGTGAACACCGACGGCCTCACCCCGCCCCTGCGCTGGCGCTACGAGGACATGCTGGGCGCCCCGGGCTTCCCCCGGATCGTCAACAGGGACGTGACGTTCCAAGTGGTCCGCGAAGGCCGCCTGATAGCCCAGCGAAAGGACTTCGTCGACGTGGGCCAAACCCTGGGCAGCACCTCGGAATAACCCCGACCCGCACCGAACCGCCCACAACGGCACGAAACACCCCGCCGCGTCGGCCGCTCCGGGTCACGTGGGCCGACACCCCGCCCCGGCCCCGCCCGCGCCGCCGGGGCCGACCGGTCCCGGGCCCGGGGCTGGGCCCAGGCCCCCGGCCGCCGGGTCCGGTCAGAGTTGGGTCGGGGTGCGTTCGGTGAGGTCGTATTTGGTTGCGATGCCGTTCCACAGCTTCGCGGCCTTCTGTTTCGCGGCCGTGGCCTCGCCGCTCGCGCGGTTGCCCTCGGCGGCCTGCTGGGTCACGCGGGCCTGGCCGCCCCTGCAGTTCTTCTTGCCCTTGGCCTGGCCGGCCCAGTTCGCGTAGTGGTCGTCCGCCGAGGCGGACGCCTCCCATGCGTCGGTCAGCGACGACGCCAACTCGCCGTTGCCGGGCAGCTTGTCGAGTGTCAGGTCCTTCAGCCGGGTCACCAGATCCCGGCGCTGCTCCGCGGCGTCGTGCAGATCGGAGGCCGCCTGGTCCAGGTTGTCGCAGGACTTGATGGACTCGACCGCCGCGATGACCGCCGCACGGCTGCTGCCGCTGTCCGCGAGCAGCTTGTCGAGCGCCTCGGCCTGCGGCTTCGCCGGGTCGGGCGCGCTCTGCCCGGGGGACTCGGCGGGGGGCGAACTCGCCGCGGCCACCGTCTTGCTGTCGTCCTGTACCGGGGTGTCGTCACCGCCGCTCATCAGCGCGCCCGCGCCCAGGCCGAGCACGGCGCAGCCGATCACGACGGCCGCGATCACCGGTACGGGTGAGGACTTACGGCGCCCGGCGGACCGGCCCTGCTGCTCCCGCGCCGCCGCCCGGCCCGGCGGATCGTACGAGGTCTGCTGCTGCTGCGCGTAAGGCGGTGCGGCGGCCCTGGGGGCGGCGGCCCGGCGGGCGGACGGCTGCGGCTGGGGTCCCTGCCCCGCGTCGAACTGGGGCAGCGGCTGGGTCGAATCGGCGCCCTGGCCGCCGCCGGGCGCGTCGGTACGGAAGAGATTGTCGAACTCCGCGGGCGGCTGACGTTCCCCGGGAGCGCCCGGCCTGATGCCGTACGGCGCGCCCGGGGGCGCGGCGGGAACGCCCTGCGCGGGGGCCTGCTGCGCCGGTACGGGCGCGATGTACTGCGTGGCGTCCGCGTCCGGGCCGGCGCCCGCGCCCGGAATGGGCGACGGCAGGAACTGGGTGGCCTCCGCGGCGTTCTCCGGCGGCAGCATGCCGGGTCCCGCACCGGGGCCATGGCCGGGTCCCGCCGGGACCGGCGCGATGAACTGGGTCGCGTCCGAGTCCCCCGCACCGGGCACGCCCGGCACGCCCGGCATGGCGCTCACCGGCGGCAGATACTGCGTGGCGTCCGCGCTGCCCTGCGGCGGCGCCTCCGCGGGCAGCGGCAACGGCTGCGCGGCGGCGTGGCGCGGCGGCTGCCCCTGCGGCTGATACGGCTGCTCCTGCGGCTGATAGGGCTGCTCCTGCGGGAACGGCTGCCCCTGGGCCTGCCCAGGGATCTGTCCGTACCCCTGCCCCTGGAAGCCCTGTCCCTGTTCCTGGAAGCCCTGTCCGTACCCCTCGTACCCCTGTCCGTACCCCTGTTCCTGGGCCTGCGGGAGCGGCTGCCCCTGCGACAGCCCCTGAGGCAGCGGCTGCGACAGCGGCTGCGGGAGCTGGCCGCCGTACGGATCGCTCTCCCCCGCTCCGTACGGCTGAGCGCCCGGCTGGGGCCCGTACGACTGCTGCCCGCCGTGCGGGACTTCGCCGTACCCGGACTGCTCCTGGGAGCCGTCCTGCGGCCCCCAGGGCTGTCCCCACGGCCGCCCGCCCGCCGGGCCCTGCGCGGGCCGGTCCGAGGACTGGCCGGGGATCCAGGGCGCGCTGCCGTCACCGGGCAGCACAACGCCTTCGTGCGCGGGCCGAGCGGCAGGGTGCTGCGGCTCATCCCCTTGTCCGCTGTGCGTCACCGGGACTCCTACATGTGGAACGTGTGGGCCTACAGAACGTCGGTTCACGCTACCGGGTGAATCGCGGCCTCTGCCACGCGCCCGGATCCAGTAACGGCCCGTCCCCTCAAGACGCTGATATAGGGGTCGAATTCACCTGTACCGTCACCGACTTGGTCAGGACCACACGCTCGACACGGCACGGTCACGACCTCCGCACGGCACTCTCACGGACGCCCCCGGACGGACACCCGCGCGTAGGACGTCCGCACAGAACCCTCACGCCGTACGGAACCCGCAGGCCGCGCAGGTCCCGCAGACCGCGCAGGTCCCGCAGGCCGTACAGGTCCCGCACACCGTACGGAACCCTCAGGTCACCGACTTGAACCTCACGGCCCGGAGAACCAGAACCTTACGCCGCCTGGATCTCCAGCCTCGCCCCGAACTCCCGTACCGCGGGCTCGTCGGCATACGGCTCCAGCCGCTGCTGGAGATCGTCCAGATACTCCGCGCCCCGGCTGGAACGCAGCGTACCCAGCAGTTCCACCGCGCGTGTCCCGGTGTGGCAGGCGTGCTCCACCTCACGCCGCTGGACCTGGGCCGTGGCGAGCAGGACCAGCCCGATCGCCCGCCGCCGCGCCCGTGACTCGGGATGGCCCTCCAGCGACTCCGAGGCATGCCGGCCGGCCGCCTCCGGCCGCCCCAGATCCCGGTAGCAGTGCGCCAGTTCGTCGGCGAGATAGGCCTGATCGAAGTGGGCGATCCACTCCGGGTCGTCGCCCGAGGCGGCGTCCGCGTGCTCCAGCGCCGTGACGGCCCGGCCCACCACGGCCTCACAGGTCTGGCCGTCGCCCAGCAGCGCGTGACCGCGCGCCTCGGCCGCGTAGAACATGGCCTGCGCGCGCGGGGTCACCTGTCCGCGCGCCCCTTCCTGCGCCGCCCGCGCCAACTGCGCGATCTCCCGCGGGTTTCCGAGCTGGGCCGCGAGATGGCTCATGGACGCGGCCAGCACATAGCCGCCGTAACCGCGGTCCCCCGCGGCCTGGGCCAGCCGCAGCGCCTGGATGTAATAGCGCTGGGCGAGCCCCGGCTGTCCGGTGTCGACCGCCATGTACCCGGCCAGTTCCGTCAGCCGGGAGACGGCGGCGAAGAGCCGGCGGCCGACCGCCTCGCGGTAGGAGCCGGAGAGCAGGCCCGCCACCACGCTGTTCAGATAGTGGACGACGACCGGACGGACATGGCCGCTGCCGAAGCGGTGGTCCAGATCGATGAGCGCGCGCGTCATGGCCCGCACCGCCTCGACATCCGAATCCCCCACCCGCGCACCGGTGCTGCGCGCCACGGCCGGGTCGGCGGCCGTGATCAGCCAGTCCCTGCTGGGCTCGACGAGCGCCGAGGACGCCACGGCGGAGCCGGAGAGGAAGTCGCGGCGCCCCACATCGCTGCGCCACAGCTCACAGACCTGCTCGATCGCGCCGATGACGGTCGGCGAGAACTGAAGGCCGACGCCCGAGGCGAGATTCTTGCCGTTCGCCATACCGATCTCGTCGATCGTGACCGTACGGCCCAGCTTCCGGCCGAGCGCCTCGGCGATGATGCCCGGCGCCCGGCCGCGTGGCTGCTGTCCGCGCAGCCAGCGTGCCACCGATGTCTTGTCGTACCGCAGGTCGAGCGCACGCTCCGCACCCACCATGTTGACGCGCCGGGCGAGCCCGGCGTTGGAGCACCCGGCTTCCTGGATGAGCGCCTGGAGCCGTTCGTTCGGCTGGCGCGCGACGAGAGGCCTGGCTGCCAATTGGATACCCCCTGTGGCCGCAGTGATCAGCTAAGTGACCAATGCCCGGCAGATCTGCAGAGAATGCGCATGTTCGGTGGTAACGGAAATATTCGACGATTCTTGGCGAACGGCGGTAAACACGGTCCGGCCGGTCTTGTGCTTCCACCGCTCCCCCATGGTGTCCGACCCCCGAGGGTGGCTACCCGGATACCGGTCCGCCCCTTCACGCGCGCCCCCGCCCATGCATCGATGCGCCCCACATGGCGGTTCGGCCCCCCGCGGCGCCGCGCCGTGCGCCCGTAACCCGTGGTGGCGGCGGGAGTTGTGCTGTTCGTGGAAGAGACGATCGGAGTCAGGGACGCCGCGCAGATCCCCCAGCAGCGGCGCGACCTGCTGCTGGACAGCGCGGTGCGGTACACGGAAGAGAGGCGCTGGGACGTGTTCCCCGGCACCTGGCTGGAGGCGGTGGGCGGCGCGGAGAGGTGCTCGTGCGGCGGGAGCGACTGCCCCTCGCCGGGAGCGCACGCGACGGGACCGGGATGGCCGGCCCAGGCGACGGGCAGCGCCGCCGAGGCGCGCGCGCTGTGGTCACGGCAGCCCAAGGCGTCGGTTCTGCTGCCGACGGGACGCACCTTCGACGCGCTCGACGTACCGGAGTCGGCCGGTTTTCTCGCGCTGGCCAGGATGGAGCGGATGAATGTGACGCTCGGTCCTGTGACCTGCACCCCGGACCGGCGGGTGCTGTTCTTCGTGCTGCCCGGCGCGGCGGCGAAGACGGCCGAGCTGGTACGGCGGCAGGGCTGGGCGCCGGAGGCGATCGATCTGGTCGCGCGGGGCGAGGGTCACTATGTGGCGGCGCCACCGACCCGGATCGGCGGCCGGGGCGCGGTGCAGTGGGCCCGCCGGCCCACCCTCGCGAACCGCTGGCTGCCGGACGTGGACGAGCTGATGAGCCCGCTGGCCTACGCGTGCGGGCGGGAGGCAGCCGCGATGCGTACGCGCCGTACATAAGGTGGTGCCGTAGCCGTACGGACACCGAAAGGCAGTGCGCCAATGCCGGAGCAGTCAAGGGAACAGCCGGAGCGGTCAAGGGAACAGACAGACGCGGCGGACGAGGCAGACGCGGCGGGTGGGGTGACGGGCGCGGCGGGCACGTCGCCGCCCGCCGTTCGCGTCGAGGGGCTGTGGAAACGGTTCGGCGGGCAGATCGCCGTCGCCGGTATCGATCTCGAACTGCCCGCGGGCCAGTTCATCGGTCTGGTCGGGCCGAACGGCGCCGGCAAGACCACGACACTCTCCATGATCACGGGTCTGCTCAGGCCCGACCAGGGACGGGTGAGGGTCGCCGGACACGACGTATGGCGCGACCCCGCCGAGGTCAAGGCGCGGATAGGCGTCCTGCCGGAGGGACTGCGGCTCTTCGAGCGGCTCTCCGGGCGCGAACTCCTCGGCTACACCGGGCGGCTGCGGGGGCTGCCCGGTACCGAGGTCGACAAGCGCGCCACCCAGCTTCTGGACGTACTGGACCTGGCGGGCGCCCAGCACAAGCTGGTCGTGGACTACTCGACGGGTATGCGGAAGAAGATCGGCCTGGCGGCGGCGCTGCTGCACAATCCGGAAGTCCTCTTCCTGGACGAGCCGTTCGAGGGCGTCGACCCGGTCTCGGCCCAGACGATCCGCGGTGTCCTGGAGCGCTATACGGACTCGGGCGCGACGGTCGTCTTCTCCAGCCATGTGATGGAGCTGGTCGAGTCGCTCTGCGACTGGGTGGCGGTGATGGCGGCGGGCCGTATCCGCGCGCGGGGCACCCTCGCGGAGGTACGGGGCGGCGCGCCGTCCCTCCAGAGCGCCTTCCTGGAACTGGTCGGCGCGCAGGGCCGTGACACCGGCGAGAGCCTGGACTGGCTGGGCGGCAGCCGATGAGCGCACCGGACGGGGCCATGGCCGCGGCGACCGGCGCGACCGGCGGCGTCTCCGGGGCGGACGGGGTCACCGGGACCAGCGAGGCCACCGCGACCGGCGGCATCACCGGAGACGGCGGGGGCGGGCCGCGGAGTGCTCCCTCGCTCACACCCATCTTCGTACGGCTGAAGCTCGCCCTTCTGCGCAACGGGCTGCGGCAGTCGTCCGGCCGTACCGCCGCGTATGTCGTCTCCGCGGTCTTCGCGCTGCTCATCGCGGCGGGACAGCTCCTCGGGCTGGTGCTGCTGCGCGGAAACGATCACGCGGGCACGGTCGTGGTCCTGCTGACCGCCGTACTGGCGGTGGGCTGGGCCGTGATGCCGCTGTTCTTTCCCGGCGGTGACGAGACGCTGGACCCGACCCGGCTGGTGATGCTGCCGCTGCGCCCGCAGCCGCTGGTCAGAGCGCTGCTGGTGGCGTCGCTGGTGGGTCTGGGCCCGCTGTTCTCGCTCTGTCTGGCGCTCGGCTCGGTGATCGCGGTGGGGCACGGCGCGGCGGCGGTCGCCGTAGCCGTCCTCGCCGTACCGCTGGCGCTGCTGATCTGTGTGGCGCTGGCGCGGGCCGTCGCGACGGCCAACATCCGCCTGCTGACCTCGCGCAAGGGCCGGGATCTGGCGGTGCTGAGCGGTCTGGTGGTCGCGGTGGGCATCCAGGTCGTCAACTTCGGCGCCCAGCGGCTCGGCGACGCGGGCGGGCTCTCGGCGCTCGACCCCACGGCGTCCATCGTCCGGTGGGTGCCGCCCGCGTCGGCGATCGGCGCGGTGGACTCGGCGAGCGAGGGCGCGTACGGAGCGGCCGGGGCGCAGCTCCTGCTCTCGGCGGGCGCGCTGGCGGCGCTGCTGTACGCGTGGCAGCGCTCGCTCGTGAAGCTGATGACGGCCCCGGACGGCTCGACGCTCGCGGCGGCGGAACCGTCCCGCAAGCAGTCGGCGTCGGCGGTGGGACGGCTGGGACGGCTGCTGCCCGAGGGGCGTACGGCCACGGTGATGCGGCGCAGTCTGCGCTATGTGTGGCGGGATCCGAAGACGAAGGCGGCGTGGGTGACCTCGCTGGCCATCGGTCTGATCGCGCCGCTGTTCAACGCGCTCCAGGGCCGGGGCACGATCTACTTCGCGTGCTTCGCGGCCGGGATGCTCGGTATCCAGATGTACAACCAGTTCGGCCAGGACACCTCCGCCTTCTGGATGGTGGCGCAGACGATCTCCTCGACCCGGGACGCCTATTTCGAACTGCGCGGACGGGCGCTGGCGCTGCTGGTGATCAGCCTGCCGTACTCGGCGCTGGTGACGGTGGCGACCGCGGCCCTGCTGGGTGACTGGCGCTCCCTGCCCGAGGCGCTGGGTCTGTCGTTCGCGCTGCTCGGCGCGATGCTGGCGACGGGCGCGGTGGCCTCGGCCCGCTTCCCGTACTCGATCCCGCAGGACAGCGCCTACAAGAACGTCGCCCCCGGACAGGCCGGTCTCGCCTGGATCTCCATCTTCGGCGGCATGCTCGGCGCGGCCCTGCTCTGCGCGCCGGTGATCGCCCTGACGATCTGGCTCCATGTCGCGGACGCCGACGGATGGACCTGGCTGCTGCTCCCCGTGGGCACGGTGTACGGCGCGCTCATGGCGGTCCTGGGGCTGCGGCTGGCGGCCCCGCGCACGGCGGCCCGGCTCCCGGAGATCCTGGCGGCGGTGAGCAAGGGCTGACCTGACGGCGGTCAGCAAGGGCTGAGGGGGGCGGCCGGGCGCGGGCGGGCCGTATCGCCGAGCGGTCCGGCGGGCGTTCTCGCCGGACCGGCCCGACCCGCGACCCGGACCCTCCGGACCCACCCGGACCGGCCCGTCCCTCACCGCGTCAGCACGCCCTCCAGGAACGGTTCGATCGCCGCCCGCCAGGCCTCCGGCTGGTCGTAGTGGACGAGATGACCCGCGTCCGTCACCTCCGCGTACTGGCCCCGGGGCAGGACCCGGACCATCTCCTGAGCCTCCGCCCGCCCCAGATCACCGTCGAGACCGCGGACCACCAGGGTGGGGCACCGGACCTGCGCCAGCTCCTCCCAGTGGGCGTCATAGACCCAGGTCTCCCGGGACGTGAGCATCTGGGGGCGCGAGAAGACCGGATGCCAGCCGTCCGCGCGCTCCGTCATCACCTCGGCGAAGAACTCGCCGCGCGCCGGTGTGGGGCGCTCCACCCAGGGGTCGTCCTCGCCGAACCACTTCCGTACGTCGGCGAGCGTCGCGAACGGGACGGGCCACGACCGGAACCAGTCGCTCCACTCCCGCTGGGACGCCACACCCAGCGCCGAGGCCCGCATATCGCAGATGACCAGGGCCCGGACCAGATCGGGGCGCCTGGCGGCGAGCTGCCATCCGGTGAGCGCGCCCATCGAGTGGCCGATGAGCGTCACGGGCGCCAGTCCGAGCTGCTCGATCGCCGCCTCCGCGTCGGCGACATACGCCTCACGGGTGAACGGCCCCTCCGCCGGCTTGTCGCTGAGACCGTGCCCCCGCTGGTCGAGCGCGACCGTACGGTGCCGCTCGGCGAGCCAGCGCGCGGTGGAGGTCCAGTGCGAGGCGCGGCCCATGAGCCCATGGAGGAGTAAGACGCCGGAGGTCCTCTCCGGACCCGCCTCCTCACGCCGCTCCGGCGGGCCGGCAAACTCCCAGGCAGCGAGACGCACGCCGTCCGCTCCGGTCACATCGATACGCCGCACCATGCGTCCAGGCACCCCCTTCGGTCCTGAGTGGTCGTCTGAGTGGTCGTCCCTGAATGATCGTCGATGGCCGTCAGCCGTCGGATTCCGCTTCCGGCCCGATGTGCGCACGTCCAGCCATGCCAGACTATCGAACTCTCGTTCGAAAACACGTTCCCCCCGAGCAACACCGCTCGTTCGAGTGACCACGATCAAGGATTGCCGGACGCGGCCAGGGGGAGATCTTCACCGGGAGGCGGACCGCTCGGGGATGACGGTCCGAGGGGAATGACCCTGGGAGCTCGGGGCTCCGGGTCAGCCAAGGGGAGGACAGGCTCCGGGGCAGCGAGGCGCCGCAGCCGCCCCCGCA
>NZ_JBSGVS010000046.1:0-40442 GCF_053608565.1 Streptomyces sp. NPDC055025 | reverse complement strand
TTTTTCCCCGGGGTGGCGGCCGGGCGGGGTTGGCGGGTCGGGGGGTAAGCCCCCGGGGGGGGGGGGGCGCGGGGACACCAAGGGGGTGCACGGCCCCCGGGGCGGGGCGGCGCGGGAGCCGCCCCCGCACACGACGGAGTCGTACAGGGCATGCGAGAGTCGCGACACACCGTGTCGGCCCCCGCCGTGCCCACCCCCACACAGGCGCACAACCCTGCTCCCCTCCCCGGGCGTGGGGCCGGGGCCCCGGCCGCCTTCAGGTCACATGCCTCAGCGACAGCCTGGCACGCGGCGCGCCCCGCCGCTGCCGTTCCGCCGGAAAGCGCGCCCCCGGCCACGGGCGCGCCCCCGGGCGCCCCCGCCGCCGCGACCGCACCCGTACCGTCCCGTCATCGCCTTCGTGAAGCCGCGCGGACCGCTCCCCCGCAGACCGCTCCCCCGTGAACCGCTCCCGCCAGCCGCTCTCCCGCCAGTCGCTCTCCCGCCGACCGCCTCAGCGCTTGGCGACAAAGACGTGCGACGCCACCTCGGAGACCAGCTCCGCCGCCTCGCCGCTGCTTCCCACCAGCACCCCGCCGGGAGACTCCGTCACACTCACCACGGACCCGGGCTGCACACCCGCGCGCCGCAGCGTGTACATGAGCTGGGCGTCGGTCTGGATGGGCTCACCGATACGCCGTACGACCACGGTCTTGCCCTCGGTGCCCGGATCCAGCTCCGCCAGGCTCACCATTCCCGCGTCGAGGAACGGATCGGCCTCGGTCTTCTCGCCCAGCTCCTCCAGGCCCGGGATCGGATTGCCGTACGGCGACTCCGTCGGGTGGCGCAGCAGCTCCAGCACCCGCCGCTCCACCGCCTCGCTCATCACATGCTCCCAGCGGCACGCCTCGGCGTGCACCTGCTCCCACTCCAGGCCGATCACATCGACCAGCAGACACTCGGCGAGCCGGTGCTTGCGCATGACGCGGGTCGCCAGCCTGCGCCCTTCCTCGGTCAGTTCCAGATGCCGGTCGCCCGCCACCTGCACGAGTCCGTCCCGCTCCATCCGGGCCACGGTCTGGCTGACCGTCGGCCCGCTCTGGTCGAGCCGCTCCGCGATCCGGGCGCGCATTGGGACCACACCTTCCTCTTCCAGCTCAAGGATGGTGCGGAGGTACATCTCCGTCGTGTCGATCAGTCCGGACATACATGCCCCTCGATAAATCGTGCGCTGGCCCTGAACCAATTCTGACGCATGCCACCGACAACCGTGCCGTGCCGGAGAACGCCGAAGTGGCGTGACCATGGAAGTGGCCGGACGGCGCTCACCGAGCGGTCCGGCAGCCGTATTGACAGAGCAATGGTCCAGACCTCAACGTGATCCGCGGCACAGACATTCCCGCCTCTGGGAACACTCCCGGGAACACCTCGGGAAACACCCCACGAAAACCCCCGGAAACCCCATGCCTGGGAGGGCCTCCCCGATGAGCGAGAGCAAGCTGGCCGGTCAGTTCTTCGATGCCGCGATCGGACTGCTGCAACGCGTGAGGGACGAGGAGTCCGCCCATGTCGCGGCGGCGGGCAAGGCCGTCGCCGACACCGTCGCCGCCGGCGGCCGGATCTTCGCCTTCGGCGCCGGGCACTCCTCGCTCGCCGCGCAGGACATCGTCTACCGGGCGGGCGGCTTCGCCCTGGCCAATCTGCTGGCCGTGCCCGGGGCGGTGGGTGTCGAGACACCGGCCCCCCTCGGCTCCGCGCTGGAGCGCGTCGACGGTCTGGCGACCGCCGTGCTCGACTCCAGCCCCGCCACCGCCGGGGACGTACTGGTGATCATCTCCCTCTCCGGGCGCAACGCCCTTCCCGTCGAGATGGCGACCCATGCGCGGGCGCTGGGGCTGACGGTCATCGGAGTGACCTCCGTGGCCTATGCGACGGAGACGACCTCCCGAAACCCGTCGGGCACCTATCTCAAGGACCACTGCGACATCGTCCTCGACAGCGGGATCGCGGTGGGCGACGCGGAGCTGACCGCCGACGGCATCGAGGCGCCGTTCGCCCCCGCCTCCACGGTCGTCACCAGCGCCCTGATGCAGGCGATGATGGCCGCCGCCGCGGAGGAACTCGTCCACCGGGGCATCGAGCCCCCGTTGCTGCGGTCGGGCAATGTGGACGGTGGGACCGAGTGGAATCGCCGCGTAATGACGGAGTACGCCGACCGTATCTTCTACCGCCACTGACCGGGCCCCCGCTCGAACGGTGAACGCACGGAAGTAGCCAAAGCAACGACAGGTGACGGGACTGCCTGGACAGTCGAACAGCTAGAACTGATGGCCGAGGCCTGCGGGAACTCTCCCCGCGGGCCTCTGTCGTCCACCCGCCGCCGATGAACGACTTTGCGTCATGAAAGCCCCGGTTGGCGGAATTCCGATCTTTCACGAGAAGGTAATGTTCGTGCAAAGTAAGGGAAGCTGCGGTGTTGCATCATCGGAGCTGACGACGTGTGGGCGCCGTTTGGGCACTGACAACCGCGCCGCACGCGGCAGTTCGGACGACCGCACCACCGCGGCATCGCACCACCCCACCGCACAACCCGCTCGAACGATCGCAAAGTCAGCACGACCGTAAAGACCGCACCATCGAAAGACCGAAAGACCGAAAGACCGCACGACGGAAAGGGCGAGTCGTGAAAGTCCGACCGGACCGCGAGTCCACCGTCAGACCCGGAACGCCCGCCCTCTGACCGGTCTTTCCGGCCGATCCACGCCGGCCGGCCGTAGGCCACTCTCAACCGCCGCGATCCGGCGGAGATGACGCCTGTACGGCTGCCCGCACGGCCCCCACCCCCCACTGACCCGACCACACCGCGCCCCGGCGAGCCCGGGGGCGCAGGAGGCAGGCCATCATGAAGTCACTCATCGACCACGCCCGTACCTTCTCCGTGCAGGTGGCCGAGCGCCACGAGGAGTTCCGCGAACTCGCTGCGGGACAGCGACCGGAAGCGCTCTTCATCACCTGCTCGGACTCCCGCGTCATCCCGTCCCTCATCACCGGGGCACGCCCCGGTGAGCTGTTCGAACTGCGTACGGCGGGCAATATCGTCCCGCGCTACGACGCGGAGCGGCCCAGCGGCGAGGCCGCCACCATCGAGTACGCGCTCCGTGTGCTCGGCGTCCGCGACATCGTCGTCTGCGGTCACTCCCACTGCGGGGCCGTGGGCGCGCTCGTACGCGGCGACGACCTCTCCGCCGTGCCCACCGTCCGCGGCTGGCTCGACCTCGGCGTCCCCGCGCTGCCGGCCTCCCGCGGCCTCGCGCACGCGGTACGCCACCACGCCGCGGCCCAGCTCGAAACCCTCCGCGGCTATCCCGCCGTATGGGAGCGCCACAACGAGGGACGGCTGTCCCTGCACGCCTGGTACTACGAAGTGGACACCGGCGCGATCAGTGTCCACCGGCCCGACCTGGGCGGGGAGTTCAGACCGCTGTGACAGCGGTCCAGGCCACCTCACTCCCCGTCACGTCCGCTCGTGCGCGCGGACCGCACCCCTAGGAACACCCTCATGTTCTCCCTGTTGAAGGACCAACGTGTCCTCAGGCGCGACATACTCGCGTCCCTCGTCGTCTTCCTCGTCGCGCTGCCCCTCTGTGTGGGGGTGGCGGTCGCCTCCGGCGTGCCCGCCGAACTCGGTCTGGTCACCGGCATCGTGGGCGGACTCGTCGTGGGCTGCCTGCCCGGCAGCTCACTCCAGGTCAGCGGCCCCGCGGCCGGACTGACCGTACTCGTATACGAAGCGGTCCAGGAGTTCGGCCTCGGCGCGCTCGGCGCCATCGTCCTCGTCTCCGGACTGCTGCAACTCATGCTCGGGGCCCTCGGTTTCGGCCGCTGGTTCCGGGCCATCTCGGTCGCCGTGGTCCAGGGGATGCTGGCCGGCATCGGCCTCGTACTGATCCTGGGCCAGGTGTACGCCATGGCCGACACGGCCCAGCCCTCCGGCGGACTCGGCAAGGTGGCCGGGCTGCCCGGACTGGTCGGCGAGATCTTCACGAACGGTACGGCGCTGACCGCGTTCCTGGTCGGGGCCGGCACCGTCGCCGTACTGGTCGTCTGGCCCAGAATGCCCGACCGGGTCCGGGTGGTCCCGGGCCCGCTCGCGGCGGTCGCCCTGGCCACCGGCGCGACCCTGCTCTTCGATCTGCCCCTCGCCAAGGTCGAGGTGAAGGGCCTGCTGGAGTCCATACGCCCGCCCGGCTTCGACGACTTCGGGCAGCTCGTGGGCGTGGCCGCGCTCGGTACCGTCCTCGCCTTCACCCTGATCGCCTCGGCGGAGAGTCTGTTCAGCGCCGCCGCGGTCGACCGTATGCACGACGGACCGCGTACGGACTACAACAAGGAACTGATGGCGCAGGGCGTGGGCAACACGATCTGCGGGGCGCTCGGTGCGCTGCCGATGACCGCGGTCATCGTGCGCAGCGCCGCCAATGTCCAGGCGGGGGCGCGGACCCCGCTCTCCCGCATCCTGCACGGCCTGTGGCTGCTGCTGTTCGCCGCGCTGCTGCCGGCGGCGATCGGGGTCATCCCGCTCGCGGCGCTCGCGGGCGTCCTGGTGCACGCCGGGTGCAAACTGGTCCCGGTGCGGGAACTGCTCCCGCTGTACCGGGACCACCGCGGCGAGGCGGTGATCCTCGCGATCACGGCGGTGGCGATCCTGGTCACGAACCTCTTCGAGGGCGTGATCCTGGGGCTGCTGCTCGCGGTGGTCAAGACGGCGTGGGAGATCTCCCATCTCCATCTCGACATCCGCGAACTGACGGGTGGCCGGCTGGTGGTGTCGTTCACCGGGAACGCGACGTTCCTCAGGCTGCCCAGGACCCTGGAGCAGTTGGAGTCACTGCCGAAGGACCGTCCGATCGAGCTGGATCTGTCCGGGCTGCGCCATGTCGACCACGCGTGCCGGATCGCCCTGGAGAACTGGGCGCTGCGGCACAACGACGCGGAGACGGAACCGGTGAGAATGCACCCGCCGAACGTCACCTGACGTCCACCGCACACCGGCGCCGGGCGGTGCTCCCCACCGCCCGGCGCCACACCGGGTCGCCCCGCCCGGCGGCACACCGGGTCGGCCGGACCGGCGCCACACCGGGTCGGCCCGCCCGGCGCCACACCGGGTCGGCCGGACCGGGCAGTGAGTCAGTCGAGCAGTGAGTCAGTCGATGGGGGAAGTGCGTCAGTCGGTGCTGGACAGCGCTCTGGAGAGATCCAGCGAGGCCGCCATCCTGACCGTCACATCCTCCGCGTACACCGCGTCGGGACGCTCGAACGCGGACCTGCTCGCCCCCCGCAGAAACGTCACCACCCCCAGCGACCGGCCCCGGCTGCGCAGCACCGTGCACAGCGCGTGCACCGAGTCCGGCGGCCACTGGCGCGAGGTCGCCCAGGTCGGCGAGGGCGCGGCGCCCGAGGGGGCGCTCGCGCGGACCGAGCCCGCGCGGTCCATCGCCTGGAGCGCCGGATGCCCGCCCCCGTACCGCACCGGTATGCCACCGGTGCTCACCTGCGTACTGGGCCCCGAGCTGCCGCCGGACGGCGTCGCCGCGACCCGCACCAGCCGTAGGGGAGTCTCCGGGACCGAGGAGAACGAACCCGACCTCGGCTCCCCCGCCACCAGATCGATCAGCGCGTGATCGGCGAAGCCCGCCAGCGCGAAGTCCAGATAGACCGTGGCCGCCTCCATCGGGTCCTCGCACTCGACGGCCGCGCGCCCGGCCCGGTGGAGCTGACTGGAGCGGAACCGCAGCCGGTCCGCCTCCTGCGTGGCCAGCTTCATTTCCGTCGCGTCCTGGAACATCCACCCCACGCCCAGCGGCACCGGCTCCTCCGCCAGCGGTGACGCCAGCCGCAGAAAGCCGCTCCGCCAGCAGCGCCGCCGGTCGCCCTCGGGCGTACGGACGGTGACCCACAGCTCGGCGGGCGACTTCGGCGCCCCTTCGGCGAGCACATGGTGGAGCGCGGCCTCCAGCTCCTCGACACCCTGGACGACCACCTCGCCGAGCGGGCGGCCCAGCACGGCCGTACGCCCGGAACCGAGCGCGCGCGCCGCGTAGCTGTTGACGACGGTGGGCCGCAGATCGACATCGACCAGGACGACTCCCCAGGACGCGTCGTCGAAGAGCGCCTCGCTGAGCGCGATGGACCGCTCCAGATCGATCTGCTCATGGACCTCGCTGAACGCGCTGTACACCCCGGCGGGCTTGCCGTCGGCGCCGCGCATCCCGGCCGACTGCGTACGGATCAGCACCCGGCCGCCGTCCTTGCGCAGCAGCGCGAACTCGTCGACCTGCCGTCCCGGGGCCTCCATCACGGCCATCAGCCGTGCCTGCACGTCATCGGCGTCGGCCGTGCGCACCGCCCACCCGGCGAACCCCCGCCGCCCGACGGCCTCCTCGGCGGACCAGCCGAGTATGCGCTCCGCCTCGCGGTTCCAGTGCGTGATCACGCCCTGCGCGTCGAAAGCGCACAGGGCGGCGTCCATCCCGTCGAGCAGGGCCGCGAGCAGATCGGGCCCCGCCTCGTCCCGCTCACCCCCGGCCACGGCCGAGGCCCGCGCCTCCGTACCGGGCTCCGGCTCGTCCGGTCCTCGCGCGTCGGTGGTCTCACTCCGAGAAGCACTCATCCTGGCACCCCCTGCAGGGCGTCTCCGCCTGTGCTGACGCACGTCTCGACATTGAACTTCAACGTGACCCAGCACACACAAGGTTCCCCGAAATCGTTGCTTTGAACAATTCTCCGCCCCGTACGTCATTGCCGCACCACCGGGCACACCGGTCACAGGCGGGGGTGGGAGCCGGGCGCGTCAATATCTCCGTAATTCACTTGAGCCGCTCCGCGAAGGCGCCTAACGTGAGGCGCACACCGAAAGGAGGTGATCCGGAAGATGTATTCAGTCCGGACAAGTGAGGTGGCTGCGGGCTAACGCTCGTCGTCGTACTCTCCGCAGTGCTCGGCCGGGTCGAAGGCCGAAATCCCAAGCAGTCACCCGACCCGCGGACCGCCGGTATGTCCGGCCGGCTCCCTCTCCGGAGGGACCATGGTCCGCGGGTCGTCTGCGTGTGCGCCCGGCGCGGAACGCCCGCGGCTACGGGCAGAGACGCTCCGTACACCAACCGCCCGGTCCGGCCCCCGTCGACGCGGCCTCCGTGGACGCGGCCTCCGTCGTCTTCTCGCGGAAGTAGCGCAGCCGGTCATGGAGCCGGTTCTCGTGGCCCTGCCAGAACTCGACCGTCTCCGGGGTGACGCGGAAGCCGCCCCAGAGCGGGGGCACCGGGACCTGTTCGGCGTCCGGGTAGCGGACCTCCAGGGTCCGGTAGCGGCGGAGCAGGGTCTCGCGGGAGTCGACTGGTGCGGACTGGTCGCTCGCCCAGGCACCGAGCTGGGAGCCGTGCGGACGGGTGCGGAAGTACGCGGCCGTCTCGTCGCGGCCGATACGCGCCGCCGTGCCGGTCACGATGATCTGGCGGGCCAGCGGATGCCAGGGGAAGAGTAGCGAGACATACGCGTTCGCCTCGATCTCACGGCCCTTGCGCGAGGAGTAGTTGGTGAAGAAGACAAAACCGCGCTCGTCGTACGCCTTCATCAGCACCGTGCGGGACGAGGGGCGGCCGTCGGGCGTCGCCGTCGAGACCACCATCGCGTTCGGCTCGTAGAGATCGCCGGCCGCGGCCGCCCTGAACCAGCGGTCGAACTGTTCCATCGGGGCGGGCGCGAGATCCGCCTCCAGCAGCGGCGTACCGCGGTACCGCTCGCGCATGGCGGCGGGATCCAGGTTCTCGTCCGGATTCTCGTCCGGGTTCTCGTCCGGGTTCTCGTCGGGCACGGGACCATCCTGCCGTAGGGCCGAGCTTGCCCGGCACTGAGTGCCGCCAATCCTCGGCGGACGAAGTCTGGCAGTGTGCCGGTTATCACGCTTCCCCGCATCAGCGGAACTCGCCAAAATCCTAGGGTGGGCCTCTGTGGCCTTCGTACACCGGAGGCTATTGTTCCTGGCCTCCCGGACCGCTGCCGTACGGAGGCATCCACCCGGGGTGACCATCCGTCGCACACATCATGAGGAGCCGCCTGATGTCCGACATCGATCCCTCCTTCGTACCAGGTCTGGAAGGCGTAGTCGCGTTCGAGACGGAGATCGCCGAACCGGACAAGGAAGGCGGTTCGCTCCGCTACCGGGGCGTCGACATCGAGGACCTGGTCGGGCAGGTCTCCTTCGGCAATGTGTGGGGACTGCTGGTCGACGGCGCGTTCGACCCCGGTCTGCCGCCCGCCGAGCCCTTCCCGATCCCCGTCCACTCGGGTGACATCCGGGTGGACGTGCAGTCCGCGCTGGCGATGCTCGCGCCCGTGTGGGGGCTGAAGCCGCTGCTCGACATCGACGAGCGCACGGCCCGTGACGATCTGGCGCGCGCCGCCGTGATGGCGCTCTCGTACGTCGCCCAGTCGGCCCGTGGCCAGGGGCTGCCGATGGTGCCGCAGCAGGAGATCGACAAGGCGCGGACGGTCGTCGAGCGCTTTATGATCCGCTGGCGCGGGGAGCCGGACCCCCGGCATGTGAAGGCCGTCGACGCGTACTGGACCTCGGCCGCCGAGCACGGCATGAACGCGTCGACGTTCACGGCCCGGGTCATCGCGTCCACCGGCGCGGATGTGGCGGCGGCCCTGTCCGGCGCGGTCGGCGCGATGTCGGGCCCGCTGCACGGCGGCGCGCCCTCCCGCGTCCTCGGCATGATCGAGGAGATCGAGCGTACGGGCGACGCGACCGCGTATGTGAAGCGCGCCCTGGACCAGGGCGAGCGGCTGATGGGCTTCGGCCACCGGGTCTACCGGGCCGAGGACCCGAGGGCGCGGGTGCTGCGGCGTACGGCGCGGGAGCTGGCGGCGCCCCGGTTCGAGGTGGCCGAGGCGCTGGAGAAGGCCGCGCTGGACGAGCTGCACGCGCGCAGGCCCGACCGGGTGCTGGCGACGAACGTGGAGTTCTGGGCGGCGATCGTGCTGGACTTCGCGGAGGTCCCGGCGCATATGTTCACGTCGATGTTCACCTGTGCCCGTACGGCCGGCTGGTCGGCGCACATCCTGGAGCAGAAGCGGACGGGCCGTCTGGTGCGTCCGTCGGCGCGTTATGTCGGTCCGGGGACCAGGGACCCGCGCCAGATCGAGGGCTTCGAGGGCCTCGGCGGCTGATCCGTAGCCTTCGCCCTCTCCCGCGCCGCGCGCCCCCGACCCGGCCCGCGCGGCGGCGGCTGCTCGGCTCCGCCCTGCGGGCGCGACAGTTCCGCCGGACCCGCAGGGCGGCTGTTCCACCGGGCCCCGGAACGGCTCCCGGGCACGGCCCCCGGGCGCAGAGCGCGACCTCCGGGCGCGACCTCCCGGCACGGGCCCCAGGCACGCCCCCCGGGGGGGCACGGGTCAGCCGTGCTCCGGCAGTACGGCGTCCAGGATCCGCGACCACTGCGCGACCACCCGCTCGCGCCGCCTGCTGTCGTCCGTCAGCAGCGTCGCCAGGCCCAGTCCGCGCGCCATGTCCAGCAGCCCCTGCACGGTCTCCCGTACCCCCGGTACGGATTCGTCGGCGCCGAGCAGTTCCACCGCCGTCCGGTGGGCCTCGCGGCCGATACGGGCCTCCAGCTCGGTGACCCGGGGCCGCAGCCGCTCCTCGTCGGAGGCATCGGAGGCCACAGAGGCCCCAGAAGCGGCGGAGGCCCCAGAGGCGGCGGAGGCCCCAGCGGCCCCAGAAGCGGCGGAGGCCGCAGAGGCGGCCACCCACAGATGCAGCGCGGCCCGGAAGAGCGGTCCCGTGTAGAGGGCCACGATCCCCTCCACCGCCTCGCGCCGGTGCCCGGGTCCCGCCGGGACCAGCGCGCGCAGCGCGGAGGACCGTTCCTCCGCCACATACTCGACGGCCGCCGTGAACAGGTCCTCCCGGGTCGGGAAGTGGTGCTGGGCCGCGCCGCGCGAGACCCCGGCCCGCTCGGCGACGACCGAGACCGTGGAGCCCGCCCAGCCGTACTCGGCCAGACAGGCCACCGCGGCCTCCAGCAGCCGCCGCCTGGTGGCGCGGCCACGGTCCTGCTTGGGCGCGGCTACCGCACCCACGCGGCGTCCCGCCGTTCCATGAACGCCGTGATGCCCTCGCGCGCCTCCGCCGTCACGAAGAGCGAGGCCGAGCGCTGGACGAGATCCTCGGCGTACCGGTCGAAGGCGTCCAGCACACCGACGGTGAGCAGTCTCTTGGACTCCGCGAGCCCCTGCGGCGAGGCCCTGCGCAGTCCGTCGAGGACGGGCGCGAGCGCCGCGTCCGCGTCCTCCGCCGCCTCGGTGATCAGCCCCGCCTCCGCCGCGCGCACCGCGTCGAAGCGCTCACCGGTGAGGTAGTAGCGGGCCGCCGCGCGCGGTTCGATCCGGGGCAGGAGCGGCAGCGAGATCACGGCGGGCGCCACCCCGATCCGTACCTCCGTGAACGCGAAGTCGGACGTACGGTCCGCGATCGCGATGTCGCAGGCCCCGAGGAGGCCGAGTCCGCCGGCCCGCACATGGCCGCTGACGCGTGCCACGACCGGCTTGGGCAGTTCGATGATCTGCCGCATCAGGGCGATGAAGGTGTACGGGTTGGCCGGTTCCTTGAGGTCGGCGCCCGAGCTGAAGGTGGTGCCGGTGTGCGTGAGCACCACGGCCCGTACCGAGGAGTCCTCGGCGCAGCCGGTGAGGGAGTCCCCCAGCGCGCGCACGAGCCGTGCCGACAGGGCGTTGCGGTTCGCCGGTGAGTCCAGGGTCAGGGTGGTGATGCCCCGCTCGTGCGCGGTCGTGACCAGCCTCGCGTGGTCCGTCACATGGTCTCGGTCCGTCACATGGTCTCCCTCTCACGGGGGTACGCCTCGCGCTCCCGTGCTGCGTGGTCTGCGTGGTTTTCGCGGTCTGCGTGGTCTTCGCGGTCCCTCAGTTCGCGCCTGAGGATCTTGCCGGAGGCGGCCCGGGGGACGCCGCCGATGAACTCGACCCGGCGGACCTTCTTGTACGGGGCGACGCGCTCGGCGACAAAGGTCATCACCTCGTCCTCGGTGAGCGCCTCCGCACCGGGCCGACGGACAATGTATGCCTTCGGGATCTCGTTGCCGTCCGGGTCGTGGACACCGGTCACCGCCGCGTCCGCGATCGCCTCGTGGGTGAGCAGGAGGGCCTCCAGTTCGGCCGGGGCGACCTGGAATCCCTTGTACTTGATGAGTTCCTTGACCCGGTCGACGACGAAGAGCCAGCCGTCACCGTCGGTCCTGCCGACATCGCCGGTGTGCACCCAGCCGTCGGCGTCGATCATCGCGGCGGTGGCTCCGGGCCGCCCGAGATAGCCCTTCATCACCTGCGGGCCCCGGATGAGGATCTCGCCCTCGGTGCCGGGGGCGGCGTCCTGGTCCGGATCGTCCAGGGCGACGATGCGCATCTCGGTGCTGGGCAGGAGTTTGCCGACGGCGCCGGGCGGCGGGTCGGCGGCGGTGAGCGGTACGACATGGGTGCCGGGCGACAGCTCCGTCATGCCGTACGCCTGCCGTACGGGCGGCAGCCTCAGCCGGGCCGAACAGGCGGCGGCGAGCCGGGCGTCCAGCGGGGCGGCGGCGCTCAGCACATAGTCGAGCGAGGAGAGGTCGTACCGGGCGACGGCCGGGTGCTTGGCCAGCGCGAGCACGATGGGCGGGGCCACGTAGAGCCCGTTGATGCGGTGTTTCTCGATGGCCTTGAGGAACTGGTCGAGGTCGAAGCGCGGCAGCACGACGACCGTCGCGCCATGCCGCAGCGGCGCGTTCATCAGGGCGGTGAGCCCGTAGATGTGGAAGAAGGGCAGGACGGCGAGGATACGGTCGCCCCGCTTCATCGGCACGGCCGGTTCGAGCTGCGCGAGATTGGTGGCGATCGAACGGTGCGTGAGCATCACGCCCTTGGGGACACCGGTGGTGCCCGAGGAGTACGGCAGGGCCGCGATGTCCTCGCCGGGATCGATCGTGACGGCGGGCGCGGGGGCGGTCGACCGTGCCATGTCGAGGACGGAGCGGTGTCCCACGGCCCGGTCGCAGACGAAGATCTCCTCTATGCCGCCGACGAGTTCGGCGGAGCGCCGTGCCACGTCGAGCAGCGCGGAGACGGTGACGATCCAGCGGGCGGCGGAGTCGCGGAGCTGGGTGGCGAGCTCCTCCGCCGTGGCGAGGGGGTGCGCGGTGGTGACGGAGGCGCCGGCGCGGGTGGCCGCGTAGAAGACGGCCGGGTAGAGGACGGTGTTCGGGCTGTGCAGGGCCAGCACATCGCCCTTGCGCACCCCGGCGTCGGCGAAGGCGGCGGCGATACGGCGGTGGAAGACATCGAGCTGGGCGTAGGTCAGGCTGGTCACGGCCGCCCCGGGCGTACCTCCCGCTCCCGCCGTACGTCCCGCCCCCGCCGTACCCCCTGTTCCCGCCGTACCCCCTGTGCCTGCCGTACCCCAGACACCACTCACACCTCCGGCACCGGTCGTCCCTCCCATCCCTCCCATCCCGGTTATCCCAGCTATCCCAGCTATCCCAACCGTCCCGTCCATGATCGCGACGGTGTCACCGAACTCGGCGGCGCGGCCGAGCACGGCCTCGTGGATGGGCAGATCGACGGCCGGTACATCCTCGTACTCGCTGCGGAACACCATGGGGCGACCCCTTCGACGCGGCAGTGGCGAGCGGGCGTTGGGACAGCAAGAATCGCGTGTGCCGGTGGGTTTGGGGAGACCCGGGGACCGATGGGCCGGATCACGCGCTTCCTCGCCCGGGTCGGTTCGGGCTACGAGGGGGTGGTCCGCGCTTCCGCCCGCTTCAGGTACGCCTCAGGTACGCCGCGTGCTCGGCCTCCAGGTCGACCACCGTGAACTCCTGGAACTCCATGATCAGCTGAGACGCCAGCACCCACCCGATCCGCCAGTCCTCGAACGTGACCCCGTCCGCGTCGTACACCACCGGGAACGGCTCGCCCGGCCGGTACAACGCCCCATGCACCCCCACCGGCGCGAACGCCCGCACCCGCAAGGCCACATACACCTCACGCAAATGCGGACACGCACCCACCGACGTCACCGCACACGGCACACACACCGGCGGATGCGTGGTGACATAGCCGGGCTCCCAGAGTTCCGGGCCGTCGGGATCCTCCCCGACCAGCCAGAGCGTGCCCTCACCCGTACGGTCCGAGGGCCCACCGCAGACCTGGCACAGCAACTTCCGCATGGCCCGGCGCTGCCGCAGGAAATGCACCTTCCCGAACTCCGGCCGCCCCTTCCCCGGACTGATCCCGATCCGCTTCCACAGCACACCCATGTCGTCGCGTTCGTAAGAACCCTCGTCCGCGTACGCGATGCCACCGCCCCTCACGACCACCACACCCGCAGGCCGCTGCTCCGACGACCAACACGCGATGTACGGGACGACATCCGGGCGCGGAAACGCCCCCAGCGGAGGCTTGCCCACCGGCCCGGTCATGAGCGGCCCCCCTCGCTCATGCCCTTACCTTCAATCTCACCCTCACCGGGCCGTACCCGAGGCACGGACAGGGAAGCCCACACCGCCTTCCCCGGACCGCACCGCTCGGCCACCCCCCACTCGTCCGCCAGCGCCTCCACCAGCAGGAGGCCGCGCCCGTCCGACGCCTCCGCGTCCGGCACACGCGGCTGCGGCCGGTCCGGCGAAGCGTCGTGCACCTCGATCCGCAGAGCACCCGAACTGCGGAAGTACCGCGTCTCGATGGTCTGTTCCGGCGTCACCCTCGCGTGCCGCCCGGCATTGCTCAGCAGCTCGGACAGGATCAGGACGGCCGAATCCTCAAGGACCGACAGCCCCCACTCCGCCAGCGCCTTGCGCAACTCCAGCCGCGCCAGCGCCACACACCTCGGGTGACTGCTCCACCGCAGAACAACAGTGCTACTGGTTGGTTTCGGCGTGGGTTTCCCGTACATGTCACACGGCCTCCATCTGCGCTTTTCGCTCCGGGCCAACTGGTCAGCGCCGCTGCGGGACTTGGAGGAGTGCACTTCCAGGGCACGGTTCGACTCCTCTCCGTAGCGAAACGACTACCGGGAGCACTCAGAGTGGCGTAGAGTGAAGAAGCATTCAACGTGTCAGAAATGGCAGGAAAGTTGGTGGCAGGTTGGTAAACCGGAAGGAACTCAACCCCGACAGCAGTCCGCAAGCGGCCTACGGAGCGCAACTGCGCAGCCTCAGGGAGGGGAAGGGGTGGAAGCAGGAAGACCTGTCCGCCCAGATGGAATATTCCAGTACGCATATCTCGGCCGTGGAAACTGGCCGGAAGATGCCAACGTTGCGGTTTGCGCGCAGTGCTGACCGAGCGTTGGGTACTGGTGACCTGTTCGAGCGCAAGTGCCGTGAGATCAAGCATGGCGCCTTGCTGGAAGGCTTCTCGGAGTACGTGGGGTACGAGGGCCGGGCGGTCGAGATCCGGCTGTACGAGATCGGGATCGTCCCTGGTCTGCTCCAGACTCCGGAGTACGCGCGGGTGCTCGCCGACAGCGCCGTACAGCGGGGCGCCATCACACCCGAGCAGGCCGACGAACGAGTGTCTTATCTGGCTGAACGACAGCAGGCGTTGGAGCGGTCCCGGCCCCCGATGATGTTCGTCGTCATGGACGAGAGCTGCATCCGGCGCCCCATCGGCGGCCATGCGGTCATGGAGCCGCAGCTTGAACGGCTGGCCAAGTTCGCCGCCAACGCGAACACGGTGCTCCAAGTGGCGCCGTTCGAGATGGGCGAGCGCCGTTCGTTCGACCTCCCGGTCAATTTGCTGACGCTGTCCGACCGATCCGTAGCCGCCTATGCGGAGTCTCAAACTCAGGGACACCTGGACCGGGAGACGACTTCCGTAGTGCCCCTACTGACGGCCTACCATCAGCTACAGGCCGAAGCGCTCTCCCAGGCGGCTTCCGTGGCCATGATCGAGCAGGTACGAAAGGGCATCCCGTGACGACCGAGTCCCCCCGTTGGTTCACGTCCTCCTACAGCAACAACGGCGGTAACTGTGTTGAGGTGGCCGCCAACCTCGCCACCTCGCGCGGCACGGTCCCCGTCCGCGACTCCAAGCACCCCACCGGTCCGGTCCTGAACATCCCCGCCGGCGCGTTCACCTCCTTCGTAGAGGCCACCAAGACAGGCGAGTTCACCCGCACCCCAGGCGCGTGAAAGGACACCCGTGACGAACGAAACTCCCCGTTGGTTCACGTCCTCCTACAGCGACAACGGCGGCGCCTGCGTACAGGTCGCCGCCAACCTCGCCACCACACGCGGCACGGTCCCCGTCCGCGACTCCAAGCACCCCACCGGTCCGGTCCTGAACATCCCCGCCGACGCGTTCACCTCCTTCGTAGAGGCCGCCAAGACAGGCGAGTTCACCCGCACCCACACCGCATGACCCGCACACCACCCCGCTGAGCCCCGCCCTCCCCCCAGCCTCAACCTCCTGGGAGCGGCGGGGCTCTCGCGTCCCACCCGGACTCAGGCCGACGCGTCAATGGCCTTTCGACCGCCCGGGGGTGGCTGCTGAAGCAGCTGTCCGGGCGCGGCAAGACGTACGCCGAGGAACGAGCTACGGAGCGTCGTTGTTGCCGTCGCCGCCGCCGTCGCCGCCGTCGCGCAGAGAATGGATCATGCTCCGCAAAATCCGGAACGCGCCCGACTGCTCGGCCTCGGTCATACCGGCCAGCATCCTGAGCTCGACGGACCGCACCGCCACGGTCGCCTTCTCGGCGATCCGTCACCCGTCGGCGAAACTCCGGACGTTGAATCCCTCGCCGGCCGCGCGGTCGCACCGTGCGTGCCGACAGGGGACGGCCGGCGGAAGCCCCGTCCGCACACCGGGTCAGGACAGGGCGTCAATGGCCCTGACGATCAACGCCCGCGCCCCGGCCCCGTACACGGCAAGCTCCGTAAGCCTGGTGAACGCGCGAAGGTAGACGTCCAGCTCGCCGGGCGCCGTAACGGTCACCTTCGCGGCGGCCAGTTCCACGTGAACCCGCGCGTCGTCGAACACGGTGAACTGCTCAAGAGGCCACATGGCCTGTTCCCGCGGCACGCCTGCGGGGATGATTCCCAGCGCCATGGACGGCAGCGACATGGACGCCAGGAGGTTACCCAACTGGCCGGCCATCGTTTCCGCGTCACCGATGCGGTGGTGGAGGACATGCTCCTCGATGAGCGTCGCGAAGCGGTGGTCTCCTTCGTAGACGACGCGCGAGCGCCGTATGCGGGCGTCGACCGCTTCGCTCACGTCGTCGGGAGTGCCACGGAAACCGGCGATGGTGCCCATGAGGGCTGTCGCGTAGCCAGGCGTCTGGAGGAATCCGGGCACGACATGGGAGGCGTACACGCGGAAGAGCCGCGTGCGCTCGTACAGGGGCGTGGACACCTCTTGTAGCCGCTTCATGCCCGTGCGCTGGAGTCTCCTCCACTCGACGTACATGGAGTCGGCCCGCCGGTTGGCGGCGACCAGGTCCGCCGCCCGGCCGTCCGCGCCACACGCCGTGCACCAGGCGCGGATGTCCGCGTCGGACGGTGGCGTGCGGGCGTTCTCGATCCGGGACGACTTGGCGACGGACCAGCCGCAGCGCGCCGCGAGTTCCTTGCCTGTGATCCCCGCGTCCAGACGCAGCTCCCGCAGCCGTTCCGCGAGGGCCGCCCGTGCCTGATGCGCGCTGGACGATGGTGAGAGGGGCATGGGAGGGGTGGGCTACCTGATCTCGTACTCGTCGTGGGGGATGGCGCGTTCCCAGATCTTCTCGAACGCGGTGGAGCACGCCTCGACCACCTGAGGGTCCTCGCGCACTTCCTTGTCCAGCCAGTCTCCGTCGCCGGAGAAGTGATGGACCCGCATCAACTGGTCATCGAAGATCCAGAAGTCGTTGGCGGGCAGCAGGAGGTCCGTGGCGAACCGGCGAGGCAGCCACCGCACCTGCTCGCCCGCCGCCACGTTGGCGTTGGTCACGTGGTGCTCCCAACGGATGTACTCGGTCACCGGCTCCGAGACCACGCGGGCGCGACGGACGGACACTCCCCGGGCCACGGCGTCGGCGATCTGCTGGTGAAAGGGACGCCACCATGATGCTCGATCGCTCCAGTCGACGCGGTGGCCCTGCTGCCACGCCTCGAAGCGGGGGTTGGTGAAATAGCCGTCCCGCATCTCCAGATGGACGGCCGACCGCTCGGCACCGGCAATCAGGTCACTGAACTCCGTCGAGTTCATCACACGCCTTCCTGATGATCGACACCATGCGCCGGGGAATCCTGATGACCGTTTCGTCGGGCGGGATCGGCGCCTTGGCGGGAGACAGGGCATGACACTCGGGTCACGATGGCTGATCTCCTGCCGCTAGCTGGTTACAGGGATTTCCGCCACGGTGATATCTCCCGGTGAAGCCGTCAAGAGTGCCTCCTTGACCCGGGTCGGTGCGCGCAATCACGTGTAATTCGGCGCAACACGCGCGCGAGGCCCGTATGAGTGCCCACGGAGGCAGCCACGGGCAGACAGACGGACGCCGCGAGCGCCGACAGGCCGCCATGGACAGGGCCCGGGTGGTGAGCCGAAGCACGATGGTTGTCACATAGGCAGGCTTGTTGTCACCCTCGAGGTTGGGCGCCGGACTCGAGGATGTCGGCTGATGTCCTGTCGCACTGAGCCTGTCGGATTCTCACTGCTTCTCGTTCGTGCTGCCGGATTCTCATTGCGTCGCGCGCTGAGCGACGACGTTTGCCCCGTACACAGCGGACTGCGGACAGGCTTTGTTCTTGGACCAGATCAGCCGGCGGCCGTGTGATCAGAGCAGGGCTCGGATGGCGTCGCGCTGCTCTGGCAGGCCGGCTTCCCTGAGCCAGCGGAATTTGTTGCCAATATTCCCCCAACAGTTGTCATTGGCGGTGACGGCTTTCAGAAGCTCTCGTTGCGCGGCCGACAGTGGCAGGCCGGGGCTGTAGCCGGTGGGAAAGGCTTTGACGAGCAGCGGACCCCAGTCGCGGTCGACGGTGTAGTCGCCGGCGAGCGGTATCAGGGTCATGGCCGCCGGAGCTAGGTCTTCGAAGGCGTCGACGCGGTCAAGGACGGCCTTCAGGAGGGTAAAGCGGAGCCAGCCGTCGAATTGAGGGAGTGGGTCCGGGAACCAGTGGTCTGCCTCGACCGGGTTTTGCAGGGCTTCGAGCAGGACGGCGGTGGCGCGTGGCATGTGCGCGCATCCGCTGGCCAGAGCGGCGCAGGTGCGCACGGCCGGATCAGGATCGTTGAGGAGGCCGGTGGTGTCCTGGCCCCAGGCGCCCATGGCCAGAGCTGCGGAGGAGCGTTCTCGGCGACTGCCATCCGCTGCGAGAACGCTACGCAGGCGGTGGGCGGCGCGGGGAACGAGCTCGGCGAGGTCGGGTGCCTTCAGAAGCAGGGTGACCGCTCCGAGGGCTGCCTCTCGGGTGTCCGGATGCGGATCGTCGAGGAACGGTTCGACCGCGTCGTAAAGCTCGCGTCGGATACTCCGGCATGCGTGGATCGCTTCGAGCTCGTCTTCGTCCTCGCCGTCGTACTCATCCCCGTACTCGTCCTCGCTGCCGGGGTCCTCGCCATAGGAGGCCGAGTCGGCGATCTGGCCGAGCCAGTCGAGTAGTGCGGCCCGTAGGGGTCGGGTCCGGTCGTCCCAGGGGAAGAAGCTCTCGTGCTCGGCCAAAGTCTGGCGGTGGGTCAGGATCGCTGCGACGAACAGTGCGGCCGACGGGGTGGAGCTGTACAGGGATCCTTGATGCAGCACGGACATATCGAGCATTCCCAGCGCCTCGGCCTGCACCTCGGGATCCTCGTTCAGGAGTTGACACAGGTACGGCGGGGTGTCCTCGGCGCTCCCATATGCATGCTGCAGGGCGCCCCATTCAGTTGCCATGAGCAGCTCTCTGGCCGTCGAAGGCAGTTCAGACCAGATGGGTGCGCCACGTTCCTCGCCTCGATTCGTCACATGCACACCCTGCCGAACAGCACTGACAACCGGTTGCACCGGGGGTCCCCGCAGGCATGTCTCACCTGTTGCCGCCTTTGGACAGTTCTGTGAACCACCCTCCACGAAAGCCAGGTCGTTTGAGAACCCCGAGCCTCCGTCTTCTCAAACGGCCTGGCATCCCAGCAGGTCGACGGCTCGCTATCTGACAGATGCAATTCGACAGGACAGCTGACTCAATGGTGGGTCGGCGCCCGCCGCAGCAGGCCACCACTTCTGTCGCCGTGGAGTTCAGAAAGATCATGAACCAGGATGACCTGCCCACCGCGTCGATGGATCCGGTACGAAGCGGCTCTTCCCCAGCCCGCCTGAGGATGTCGATGCTGTCGGCAAGGCCATCGATCGTGTGGCCACGCTTTAGGGGATGGAGCATTCGGCCCCGGAAAACGCCCGCGTGCTGGTTGGCGGGGACCAGGCCGTCCCAGACGACGAAGTCGGCCCCGGCGATCAAGGCGGCCCTCGCAGGTCCGGATGCCGGGGTCTGTTCGCAAAGCATGGCGATGAGGTCGTCGCGGGTCACGCTGCGACCCGGTCGACAGGAAGGCCGACGATCAGCTGTGTGTGACAACTACAGCGCCTCCCTGGTGACAACCCGGCTGCTCCGGCCTGGCTCGTGCGCAGCATACGCAGTGCGGTCGGTGACAGCTGTCGAGCTTCGGCACAGGCGGCCGGCCACGGAGCAGGCGCACATGAGGAACTCGCCGGACTGGCCACGGACCTCCGCGCCTACGCCACCGAGATGCTTCCCGCCGCACAGGCCCAGGTCGACCAGATGTGGCGCGGAAGCCGGGAGTGGTACGTCCTCGGCTCCCGCCTGCACAACATCTCGACCGACGCCGAACAACCCCTCGCCGGCGGCACCCTGGCCGCGCATGTGCAGGTACGACTCCTGGCACTGGACTGCGAATGGCTCCTCACCCGCTACGGCGTGGACCTCCTCGCGAAGGACCGGCTCGACGACCCTCCGCGCCAAGGGGAACCACGACTTCCGTCGCCCCAAGGCTCTGAGAGGATGTAGGCATGCGGATGAGTGTTGGCCAAGCAACAGCAAAGCTGCTCTAACACCGCAGCTCAGGAAGGGTATTCCCCGCACGGGCGGGGGTGGTCCCGTCTTCACCGTGCCGATCTTCGGCAGCTTGATGTATTCCCCGCACGGGCGGGGGTGGTCCGTGCGGGCTGATCTCGTCGGCGGTCTCGGCCGCGTATTCCCCGCACGGGCGGGGGTGGTCCGGTGCCGGGGGTACGGCTGGGGCAAGGTCGTCACGTATTCCCCGCACAGGCGGGGGCGGTAGATAGAGGCCCGGCCCCACCGTGCGTGCGGCCAGGCCTTCCTCAGTTCCCGCACTTGTGGCAGGAGCTGCTGCTTACTTTGCTGATCTTGTTGCCTTTGTCGTCGGTCTCCCAGGTGTCGGATCGTGATCCGTCACAGCCAGGAGTCGGGCACGAAATGACCTCACTGATCTGGGGCATTACGCACTCCGGTCTTGGTTGATCCGCAGTACTCGCACGGCAGTCGACGCACCACGAGCACGCGGCCCGCGGCCCCGTACTGGTAGCGGTCCTCGACATCTCCACCGCAGCCTGTCGTGTCGCACGGTGCGGTCACGCACGCGGTGAAGTGTGTGGGGCCTGGGCCCGGCGGCAGCTCGCAGAACAAGCAGGGGAAGAGGGTCTGTCCGTCCTCGTTCTCCACGTAGGCGATGGCCTCGGCGGCCTTGCAGTGAGGGCAGATGAGTGCCATATCGATCTCCTCTTGGCGGGCGATCGAGTCTTACGTCACACTGCGCCGCATGCGTGGCTGTCTGCCCTCCTTTCACTCGATGTGCGGAACCCGCCCCGGCCCGGAGCCGTGGCGGGCGGCTGGTCGACGCGGATCTGTCCAGGCCCGTAGCACTGTCCGCGCGCGTCCCCTCGGCACTCTGGCGTGGTGCAGCGCGTCGTACGCGACGCAGGGCCTGTCATTGCGCCCCTTCGGTTCGGCGGAGGGCGCGGTCGGCGCGCAGCTCGCGCGGACGCCGGGTGACTTTCGCGCGTGCTGCTTGAGCCGTTGGCGAAGGAGAGATGGGCACGAGCTGACCTGTAGGCCTTCCGCACAGTACGTCGTCGTCTCCGCCGGCCAGGTGACCGCCGACGCGAAGAACGTCAGCCTGATCGAGACGGCCACGGTCCCAATGAACCGCCTCACGGCCCTGCGGGGGTCTGCGCGTCCTGAGCGCGTGGCCGTGGCGCCTTACAGAGTTCGGTCGCCGGTGGCTACCAGGGCAGTTCCCCCGCTTCGTCCTGGAGCGTTCCCGTCGGGCCGTTCGCGTCCAGGGTCGCGAAGCGGACCACGACCCTGGCGCTCTCCTCGGGAGAGCGGCCGATGCCGAAGTCGGCCGTCATGTCGGTGGCGGTCGTGCCGGGCTCGATCGCGTTGAACTTGATGCCCGGATAGGCCGTGGCGTACTGGACCGTGAGCATGGTGGCCGCCGCCTTCGAGGCGGCGTAGAGCGCCAGCGGCAGGCCGTACTCGGGCCGGTCGGGGTTGGTGACCGCCCAGAAGGACCCGACGCTGCTGGAGACCGTGACCACCGTGGGGTTCGAGGACTCGTGGAGCAGGGGGAGCGCCGCCTCCGTGACGCGGACGATCCCCACCGCGTTGGTGTCGAAGACCCGCAGTGCCGTGGGGCCGTCGATGGCCCCGGCGCCCAGTACGCCCGCGTTGTTGATCAGGACGTCGAGCCGGCCCTCGGCCGCGCCGATCGTCGCCAGCGCGCCGCTCACCGAGGCGTCGTCGGTGACGTCGAGCTGGACGAACCGCGCGCCGAGCGCCGCCGCGGCCTTCTCGCCCCGCTCGGCGTCACGCGCGCCGATGTAGACCGTGTGGCCCAGCTCCAGAAGCTGCTTCGCCGTCTCGAACCCGATGCCCTTGTTGGCTCCGGTGATCAGGGTGACGGTCATGGTCTTCCTCCCGAAATAGTGGCCCGAGCGGGCCGTCGGACCGAGCGGGCACAGTGGCCCGACCGGGCCGCCGCACCGAGCGGACCGGTCGGCCCCGGCGGGCCGTCGCATGCGCCGCGTACGGCCCCGTGTGGTCAGCGAGATCGGCCGACCGCCAGCTGCCGGCGCATTTCTCCGGCGTCGTGGAGGGCCGTCATATGAATGAAGCGCCCGGCACGGACCTGGTAGATGGCGTACTCGACAATCTCGAACGACGCGCCGGTGGGCGCCACGCCCAGCCACTCCCTCACCGGGGTGCCGGTGTTGATCAGACGGGCGGCCAGCCGGTCGCCGTCGAAGAACAGTTCCCTCAGTTCCCAGTGGAGGTCCGGCACCGCGTCCACATCGTGCTTCTGCACCGAGAGGAGGTCCTCCCGGGTCGCGGGCTCGCCGTTCAGCGTGGTCCGGTCGCTGATGAACTCGTCCATGCCGTCGAACTCATGGGCGTTGAGTGCCTGGAGGTAGCGCTCGTAGAACGCGCGCAGCTCACTTTCGGACATGAGGGCACCCCTCTTTCCAAGGATTCGCTTCGAGTTCTGTAGCGATTGATGCAGAATGGAAGAGTAGCACTTTCCGCATCGATCGCTACAGAAAAAGGCAGGGCGCACCAGTGGGAACGAAACAGAGTGGTCCGAGAGGGCGTCCGAGGGGGTTCGACGCCGACGAGGCGCTGGAGCGCGCGATGCTGGTGTTCTGGGAACACGGCTACGAGGGCGCCAGCCTGGCCTGCCTGACCGAGGCGATGGGCATCTCCACGACCAGCATGTACGCGGCCTTCGGCAACAAGCAGGAGCTGTTCCGCAAAGCCCTCGACCGCTACATCACCGGCCCCAGCGCCTATCTGGTCCGCGCCCTACGGGAACCGACCGCGCTCGGGGTGGCCGGGGCGATCCTCGCCGGGACCATCCGTAACACCACCCGCACCGCCCATCCCCACGGCTGCCTGGGCGTGCAGGCCGCGCTGGCCGTCGGCGACTCCGGGCAGGAGATCCGCGATCTGCTCATCGCCTGGCGCGACGACGGCAACTCCTGGATACGGGAACGATTCCAGCGAGCCGTGGACGAAGGCGACCTGCCGCCGGAGGCCGATCCGGGCCTGCTGGCCCGCTACATCGTGACCCTCGCCCACGGCATCGCCGTGCAGGCCGCGAGCGATGTCCCCCGTGACGAACTCCAGAGGATGGCCGACGCCGCCCTGCGCGGCTGGCCGCTCTCCTGAGGTTCCTCAGAACCACCCCGGTTCTGAGAACCGCCCCGGTTCTGAGAACCGCCCCGTGTCCGCCTGTTGGCGAGAGACTCCGTACGAGACTCAGTACGACTTGGGGAGCCCCAAGGACTGGTGCGATATGTAGTTCAGGATCATCTCGCGGCTGACCGGCGCGATCCGGGCCACCCGGGCCGCGGTGACCAGGGACGCGAGGCCGTACTCGCGGGTGAGGCCGTTGCCGCCGAGGGTGTGCACTGCCTGGTCGACGGCGTGTACGCAGGCCTCGGCGGCGGCGTACTTGGCCATGTTGGCGGCCTCGCCCGCGCCGGTGTCGTCGCCCGCGTCGAGGAGATACGCGGCCTTGCGCGTCATCAGGGCGGCGAGTTCGAGTTCGATATGGGCCTGGGCGAGGGGGTGCGCGATGGCCTGGTGGGCGCCGATCGGCTCCTTCCACACCTGGCGGGTCTTCGCGTACTCGACCGCCCGGTCCAGTGCGTAGCGGCCCATGCCGAGGGCGAAGGCGGCGGTCATGACGCGTTCGGGGTTGAGTCCGGCGAAGAGCTGGAGCAGTCCGGCGTCCTCGTCGCCGACCAGCGCGTCGGCGGGCAGCCGTACGTCATCGATGACCAGCTCGAACTGCTTCTCCACGGCGTGGAGTTCCATGTCGATCGCGGAGCGGTGGAAGCCTTCCGCGTCCCGGGGGACGATGAAGAGACAGGGCTTGAGACGGCCGGTCCGCGCGTCCTCGGTACGGCCGACGATCAAGGTGGCGTCGGCGATGTCGACGCCGGAGACGAAGACCTTGCGCCCGTTCAGCACCCAGTCGCCGCCGTCCTTGCGGGCCGTGGTGGTGAGCCGGTGGGAGTTGGATCCCGCGTCGGGTTCGGTGATGCCGAAGGCCATGGTGAGGGAGCCGTCGGAGAGGCCGGGCAGCCACTGCCGCTTCTGTTCGTCCGTACCGAAGCGGGCGATCACGGTGCCGCAGATGGCCGGCGAGACGATCATCAGCAGCAGCGGGCAGCCGGCGCTTCCCAACTCCTCCAGCACGAGCGAGAGTTCGGTGATCCCGGCGCCTCCGCCGCCGTACTCCTCGGGCAGATTGACCCCGAGATAGCCGAGCTTCCCGGCCTCGCGCCAGAGGCTCTCGCGGTCGTAGCCGCGGCCGTGGCGGCGGCCGAGGGCGGCGACGGCGGCGCGCAGCGCGGTCCGCTCCTCGGTCTCGATCAGGAAGCTGCCGGTCATGACGGTTCCTCCGGTGCGGTCCGTTCGGTATGTGCGGCCTGTGCTGTGTCGGTGACCACGGCGAGCAGGGCGCCCACCTCGACCTGGCGGCCGGGCGCGGCGTGGAGCGCGGTGAGTGTGCCGGAGGCGGGCGCGGTGATCCGGTGTTCCATCTTCATCGCCTCCAGCCAGATCAGCGGCTGCCCCGCGGTGACGCGGGCGCCTTCGGCCACTCCGTCCGCGATCCGTACGACGGTGCCCGGCATGGGCGCGAGCAGCGATCCCGGCTCGGTGTGCCGGCTGGGATCGCCGAAGCGCGGCCGGGCGGTCAGGCGGTACGCGCCGTGGGCGCTGTCCACATGGACCTCGTCGCCGTACGCGCTGACCTCGAAGTGCCGTACGACTCCCTCGGCTTCGAGGCTGACGCGGTGGGGTCCGACGGCGACGACCCGTACGTCGTCGCCCTCGACGGCGAATCCCTGCCGGGTGGTCCGGTAGCGGATCTCGTGCTCGCCGTAGGTCTTGCTCTGGGTCCCGGCTCCGACATTGCGCCAGCCGCCGAGCCGGGCGGGCAGCGCGGCGCCGCTCCCCCGGGCCGCGCCGCGAACCCCGGCCGCGCCTCCGCTCCCGCCGCTCCCGCCGCTCCCGCCGCTCCCCCGGGCTGCCGCGTCGGCCAGCGCGGCGGCGATCGCGGCGTACCGCTCACCGGGCGCGGACGCGGACGCGGACGTGGGCGCGGACGCGGGCGCGGCCCCGGTCAGCGCGTCGAGATGGCGCTCGTAGAACCCGGTGTCGAACCGTCCGCCCGTGAAGTCGGGATGCTCCAGCGACCGTACGAGCAGTTCCCGGTTGGTCCCGGGCCCGTGCACCCGGGCCCGCCGCAGCGCGTACCGCAGGGCGCGCAGCGCCTCGTCGCGGGTGGGGGCCCAGACGACGGCCTTGGCGAGCAGCGCGTCGTAATGCACTCCGATCGTGTCGCCCCCGGCGTAACCGGCGTCGACGCGCAGCCGTGGCGCGGTGGCGTCCGCGAGACCCGACGGCGGGCCGTACGGGAACTCCAGGGCGTGCAGCGTGCCCGTCTGCGGCGCCCACGCCCTGGCCGGGTCCTCCGCGTAGAGCCGGGCCTCCATCGCGTGGCCGTGCGCGGCCGGGGGCCCGGCGGGGAGCGCCGCGCCCTCCGCGACCGAGAGTTGCAGGGCCACCAGATCGAGTCCGAACACCTCCTCCGTCACCGGGTGTTCGACCTGGAGGCGGGTGTTCATCTCCAGGAAGTACGGACGGCCCTCGGCGGAGACCAGGAACTCGACCGTGCCCGCGCCCGTGTAGCCGACCGCGCGCGCCGCCGTGACGGCGGCCTCGTGCAGGACGGTACGGAGCGAGTCCGGCAGACCGGGCGCCGGGCACTCCTCGATGACCTTCTGGTGGCGGCGCTGGAGGGAGCAGTCCCGGGTGCCCAGCGCCCAGACCGTGCCATGGGTGTCCCCGAGGATCTGCACCTCGACATGGCGGCCACGCTCCACATACGGCTCCGCGAAGACCTCCCCGTCACCGAAGGCCGAGCGCGCCTCCGCCGACGCCGCCGTCAACGCCTCGCCGAGAGCGCCGAGTTCGCGGACGATCCGCATTCCGCGCCCGCCGCCGCCCGCCGCCGCCTTGAGCAGCAGCGGCAGATCCGACTCCGTGGCCGTGGCCGGATCCACCGGCGCGAGCAGCGGCACGCCCGCCGCGCCCATCAGCTCCTTGGCGCGTGTCTTCGACGCCATCGCCTCGATGGCCTCCGGCGGCGGCCCGATCCACCCGAGCCCGGCGTCCAGCACGGCCCGTGCGAACTCCGCGTTCTCGGAGAGGAATCCGTAGCCGGGGTGCACGGCGTCCGCGCCCGCCGCCAGCGCCGCCTTCACGATCAGATCGCCGCGCAGATAGGTGTCGGCGGGCACGGCCCCCGGCAGCCGTACCGCCGTGTCCGCGTCCCGTACGTGCAGCGCGCCCTCGTCCGCGTCGGAGTACACCGCGACCGTCGCGATCCCCCGCTCACGGCAGGTCCGGAAGACCCGGCAGGCGATCTCGCCCCGGTTGGCGACCAGTACAGAAGTGATCATCAGGTCCCTCGCCCTTGTCCGCGTACGTCAATCGGAGGTCACATGACGCAGAGGTCACATGACGCGGAGATCACATGACGCGGAGATCACATGACGCGGAGGTCACATACGGAAAACGCCGAAGCCGCCGCGCACACCCTCGACCGGCGCCGAGTGGATCGCGGACAGACACAGGCCGAGCACGGTACGGGTGTCGCGCGGATCGATGACCCCGTCGTCGTACAGCCGCCCCGACAGGAACACCGGCAGGGACTCGGACTCGATCTGCCGCTCCACCATCGCGCGCAGCGCCGCGTCACCCTCCTCGTCGTACGGCCGGCCCTTGGCCTCCGCCGAGGCCCGCGCCACGATCGACAGCACCCCGGCGAGCTGCTGGGGGCCCATCACCGCGGACTTGGCGCTCGGCCAGGCGAAGAGGAAGCGCGGATCGTAGGCCCGGCCGCACATGCCGTAGTGCCCCGCCCCGTACGACGCTCCCATCAGCACCGACAGATGCGGAACGCGCGAGTTGGACACCGCGTTGATCACCATCGCGCCGTGCTTGATGATGCCGCCCTGCTCGTACTCCCTGCCGACCATGTAGCCGGTGGTGTTGTGGAGGAACACCAGGGGGATGTCCCGCTGGTTGGCGAGCTGGATGAACTGCGCGGCCTTCTGGGACTCGGCGGAGAAGAGCACGCCCCGCGCGTTCGCCAGCACCCCCACCGGATAGCCGTGCAGCCGGGCCCACCCCGTCACCAGGCTCGGCCCGTACAGCGGCTTGAACTCGTCGAAGTCCGAGCCGTCCACGACCCGGGCGACCACCTCGCGGGGGTCGAAGGGGATCTTCAGATCGCCGGGGACGATCCCGAGCAGCTCTTCCTCGTCGTACTTGGGGGGCTCGGCCGGGCCCGGATCGGCGTGCGCCTTGCGCCAGTTGAGCCGGGCGACGATCCGCCGCGCCTGACGGACCGCGTCCTGTTCGTCCAGCGCGTAGTGGTCCGCGAGCCCCGACGTACGGGCGTGCATCCCGGCGCCGCCGAGCGACTCGTCGTCGCTCTCCTCGCCCGTGGCCATCTTCACGAGTGGCGGTCCGCCGAGGAAGACCTTCGACCGTTCCTCGATCATGACGGTGTGGTCGGACATCCCGGGGACATACGCGCCGCCCGCCGTGGAGTTGCCGAAGACGACCGCGATCGTGGGGATACCGGCGGCCGAGAGCCGGGTGAGATCGCGGAAGAGCGCCCCGCCGGGGATGAAGATCTCCTTCTGGGAGGGCAGATCGGCGCCGCCGGACTCGACGAGACTGATGACGGGCAGGCGGTTGGCGAACGCGATCTCGTTGGCCCGCAGCGCCTTCTTCAGCGTCCAGGGGTTGGAGGCACCGCCCCGTACGGTCGGGTCGTTGGCGGTGATCACGCACTCGACGCCCTCGACCACACCGATACCGGTGACCATGGACGCGCCGACGGGGTAGTCACTGCCCCAGGCGGCGAGCGGCGAGAGCTCCAGGAAGGGGGTGTCCGGGTCGAGAAGCAGCTCGATCCGCTCCCGGGCGAGGAGTTTGCCGCGCGCGCGATGGCGGGCCACATACTTCTCACCGCCGCCGGCCAGGGCCTTGGCGTGTTCGTCCGCCAGCTCGGCGAGCTTGGTGAGCATGGCCTCGCGGTGGGCGGCGTAGTCGGGGGACGCGGTGTCGAGGGCCGAGGGGAGCACGGTCACAGCGGTACCTCCATGGTCAGCGGCACGTCCACGGTCAGCGGTACCCCCGCGATCAGCGGTACGTCCACGGTCAGCGGTGCCTCCGGGATCAGCGGTGCCTCCACGGTCAGGGTCGCGGGCGCGGTCACAGCAGTGCCTCCGGGATCACAGCAGTACCTCCGGGATGTCCAGGTGCCGGGCGCGCAGCCACTCGCCGAGGGCCTTGGCCTGGGGGTCGAACCGGTGCTGGGCGGCGACGCCTTCGCCCAGCAGCCCCTCGACGGTGAAGTTGAGGGCGCGGAGACGGGGGAGAGGATGGCGGACGACGGTCAGCTCCCGGCTCTCGGGGATGAGCTGCCGGAAACGCTCGGTGGTCAGCTCATGGGCCAGCCAGCGCCAGCCGTCCTCGTCCCGCGCCCACACCCCGACATTGGCGTCCCCGCCCTTGTCCCCGCTGCGGGCGCCGACGACGAGCCCGAGGGGCGCGCGGCGGGTCGGCAGTCCGGCGGGGAGCGGGTCGGGGAGCGGCTCGGGAAGCAGGTCGGGAAGCAGGTCGGGAAGCGGCTCAACCGTCTCGGGGACGGGCTCAAGTGCGCGCGTACGGACGGGATGCGGCACCGTCACCCGCCGTCCGTCCGGCAGTACGGCCGTGTGCGTCACATCCGCCGCGTCGAGGTACACCGCCTCGAAGACCCCGTACGGCGCCCCGTTGCCCGGTGGTGCGCTCACATGGAAACCGGGGTAGCTGGCGAGCGCGAGTTCGACGGCCGCCGCGCCGACCGCCCGGCCCACCGCCTCGGGATCGCTGTCCCGTACGACGAGCCGCAGCAGGGCGCTGGCGGTCTCCTCGGTGCCGGCGTCCGGGTGGTCGGTGCGGGCCAGCTCCCAGCGCACCTCGGCGGGGCGGCGCTTCGCGAGCGCGTCCTCGACCTGCTCGCGCACCAGCCGGGCCTTGGCGTCGATGTCGAGACCGGTGAGGACGAAGACGACCTCGTTGCGCCAGCCGCCGATCCGGGTGAGCCCGGCCTTGAGGGTGGGGGGCGGCGGCTCGCCCCGTACGCCCGTGATCCTGACGCGGTCGGGCCCGTCCTGGGCGAGCCGTACGGTGTCGAGCCGGGCGGTCACATCGGGGCCCGCGTACCGGGCGCCCCCGGTCTCGTACAGCAGTTGCGCGGTGACGGTGCCCACGTCCACGACCCCGCCCGTACCAGGGTGTTTGGTGATGACCGCCGAGCCGTCGGCGTGGATCTCGGCGAGCGGGAAGCCGGGGCGGCGTATGTCGTGGCGGGTGAAGAAGGAGTAGTTGCCGCCGGTGGCCTGGGTGCCGCACTCCAGCACATGCCCGGCGACGACGGCCCCGGCGAGCGCGTGCCGTCCTTCCGGGGTCTCCGGGTCCCAGCCGAAGCGGGCCGCCGCCGGTCCGGTCACGAGCGCCGCGTCGGTGACCCGGCCGGTGATCACCACATCGGCGCCCGCGCGCAGGCACGCGGCGATCCCGGCGCCGCCGAGATACGCGTTGGCGGTGAGGACGCCCTCGCCCCATGTCCCGGTCCCGCGGGCGGGCACGTCACCGGTCGGCGTCCCGCGGGCGGGCGTGTGACCGGTCGGTGTCCCGCGGGCGGGCGCGTGACCGGTCAGCAGATCGTCGCCCTCGACATGGGCGACCCGTACCGGCACCCCGACCCGCCCGGCCAGCTCGCGTACGGCGGCGGCGAGCCCGGCGGGGTTGAGTCCGCCCGCGTTGGCGACGATCCGCACGCCCCGCTCATGGGCGAGCCCGAGCCCCTCCTCCAACTGGCGCAGAAAGGTCTTCGCGTATCCGGCGTCCGGGTTCTTCATCCGGTCCCGGCCCAGGATGAGCATCGTCAGCTCGGCGAGATAGTCCCCGGTGAGGACATCGAGCGGACCGCCCGTGAGCATCTCGCGCAGTGCGTCGAAGCGGTCGCCGTAGAAGCCGGAGGCGTTCCCGATCCGCAGCACACCGGGCGCACTCGGTGAACCTGGCGGACCTGACGCACCCGGCGCACTCGGTGAACCCGGCGGACCTGACGCACCGGGCGCACCCGGCGCGGGCGCGGGGCCGCTCATCGGTCCCCCTTCGGCGCGCGGCCCGCGCCCGCCGGACCCGCGAAGGCCTGGGCGATGTCCAGCCAGTGGCCGGCGTCGGCGCCCTCGGCCCGTACGGCGAGATCCGCGCGGTGCGCCCGCTGGGTGACCAGCAGACAGAAGTCGAGCGCGGGCCCGGTCACCCGCTGGGCCGCGTCCTCGGGACCGTACGTCCACGACTCCCCGGCCGGTCCGGTCAGTTCGACACGGAAGGGCTCGGCGGGCGGCTGTTCCCGGCGGACGAGATACGCGTAGTCGCGGGCCCGTACGCCGATCCACGCCACATGCCGCAGCCGCGCGGTCGGCTCACGCCGGACACCGAGCGCGTCCGCGACGTCCTGGCCGTGCGCCCAGGTCTCCATCAGCCGCGCGGTGGCCAGCGAGGCGCCGCTCATCGGCGGTCCGTACCAGGGGAAACGGGCGCCGGGCGGTGATACGCGCAAGGCGTCCCCGAGCCGCGCGCGGCCCTCGCGCCAGCGGGCGAGCAGCGCGGCGGGCGGGAGCGACGCCCCGGCCGCCGTGCCCTCGTCGACAAAGGAATCGGGGGCCGCCAGGGCCTTCTCCGACTCCTCCGCGAAGGCCGCCGGATCGGTCACGGCGAGCAGCGCGGCCCGGTCGGTCCAGCTGAGATGGGCGATCTGATGGGCGATGGACCATCCGGGTGAGGGGGTCGCGAGGGACCAGTCCCCGGGGCCGAGAGGGGCCACCAGAGCGTCGAGTTCCTCGCTCTCGGCGCGCAGATCGCCGAGTAACCCGAGCAGCGCGACACCGGACGCCGGACCACGCGCGGACTCCGGACCGGATGCGGAACCGGATACGGACACGGGTGCGCTCCCCTCGGGACACGGCTATGTGCGTGCCCCGGAGCATGGCAGCGCCCGGAGAAACAAGCAAGCGTGCTTGCTTTACCCGCACGCGCCTCACTCCCGGCCGGTCCCCGCGTCCTTCCCGCCCACCTGGGTCCGCACCGCGCCCATGCTCGCCGCGATGACCAGCGCGATCGCCAGCGACTCGGCGGCGGAGAGCGCCTGACTCAGCACCAGGAACCCGGCCGTCGCCGCGATGGCCGGCTCCAGACTCATCAGCACGGCGAAGGTCGAGGAGGGCAGCCGCCGCAGCGCGAGCAGTTCGAGGGTGTACGGAAGGACGGAGGACATCACCGCCACCGCGAGCCCCAGCCCCAGCGTCGAGGGCACCAGCAGCTTCGATCCCGACTCCGCGATCCCGAGCGGCAGCGCGAGCAGCGCCGCCACCGCCATGGCCAACGCCAGTCCGTCGGCCTGCGGGAAGCGTCGGCCGGTCCGCGCGCTGAAGACTATGTACGCCGCCCACATGGCGCCCGCCGACACGGCGAACGCCGCGCCCACCGGGTCGAGCCGGTCGAAACCGCCGCCGCTGAGCAGCAGCACCCCGCCGAGGGCCAGCACGGCCCAGAGCACATTGACCAGCCGCCGCGAGACGATCACGGAGAGCGTGAGCGGGCCGAGGACTTCGAGGGTGACGGCCGCGCCCAGCGGGATACGGTCCACCGACTGGTAGAAGAGCCCGTTCATGGCGGCCATCACCGCACCGAAGGCGACGACCGTTCCCCAGTCGGCGCGCGAGTGCCCGCGCAGCGTGGGCCGGCACACCACGAGCAGGACGACCGCGGCGAGCGCGAGCCGCAGCGAGACCACTCCGAGGGCGCCGGTGCGCGGTATGAGCAGCACGGCGACGGCCGCGCCGAACTGCACGGACAGCCCGCCGGCGACGACAAGGGTGACCGGCCCCAGCGCGCGCCCGGACGCCCCCGGGCGGCCACCGGTCTCCGCCGGGGCGGCGTGCGCGCTTCCGGCCACCTCCGGCAGTTGGACCGCGCCTGCGGCCGTAGCGGTACGCGGCTCTTCCACCGGGATCCTCCCCTTGACGCACGGTTCACTTCAATGGACTTGGAGTCCAACGTACTGTACTTCACCCGTCCGTTTCCCCGCTCACGCTACGGCTCGGTATCTCACCCCGTGAAATGCCGATTGGGCTGCCGTTATGCTCCACGCGCATGAGCATTGAGATGCGTCATCTCCGCTGCTTCCTCGCCATCGCCGAAGAATCCAACCTGACGAGGGCGGCGGACCGGCTGCACCTCACCCAGCCCGCCGTCTCCCGCGCCCTGGCGGCGCTGGAGAAGCGTCTCGGCGTACGGCTCGCTGAGCGTTCCACCCACCATCTCGCGCTCACCGCCGAAGGGCGCGTCTTCCGTGACAAGGCCGCCGCGGCGGTGGCCGCGTTCGACGAGGCACTCGACGCCGGGCGGCTGCGGCGCCGGCCGCTGCGGCTCGGCCACCCGTGGTCGGCCTTCGGCCCGTACACCACGCCCCTGCTGCGGCGCTGGCAGAGCGAGCAGCCGGGGACCCCGCTGGAACTGCTCAGGATCGACGACCGTACGGCGGGGCTGACCCGGGGCGAGGTCGACGCGGCGCTGCTGCGCGGGCCGGTGGAGATCCCGGGGCTGGTCAAGGAACTGCTGTTCACCGAGGCCCGGGTGGCGGCCGTACCCGCCGACGGACCGCTGGCCGCGCGTGCGTCGCTCACGCTGGCGGACCTGGCGCCGGAACCGCTGATCTTCAACCGGGTCTCGGGCACCACGAGTCCGGCCCTGTGGCCGCCGGACGCCGGTCCCGCCATGACCGTCACGGTCACCAACACCGACGACTGGCTGACGGCGATCGCCGCGGCGCGCGGTATCGGTGTCACGGGCGCCTCGACGGCAGCCGTCCATCCGCATCCCGGTGTGGCCTACCGTCCGCTCTCCGACGCCCCGCCCCTCCCGGTCTTCCTGGTCTGGCGCGAGGGCACCACGCACCCGGCGATCCCCCGTCTCGCGGCCCTGGCGCACGAACTCACCGCGGAGGCGTGAGCCCGGGTGACGGGCAGGCGTGAGCCGCGGTACCGGGAACCGAGAGGCACTCCGCCACCACGAGGGCCACCGGCCACCAGCCACCTCCACCCCGCACCCCAGTCACTCCCCGTACGCGTACCACTACCCGAATGGCGGTCCCGTTCACCCGCTTGCCTCTCGCCGCGCGCCCCGCCCCCGGGGGTTTGACCACACTGATGCCGATCTCGTCCGACCGTCAGAGGAGAGAGATATGGCCATACCCTCGCGCACCGGCCCGGGGAAAGGTCCGCGGCCCGGCCCGCGGATACCATCGCGCCGGGGGTACGCGCTCGCCGCGATGCTCACGGCGACCGCTCTCGCGACCGCCGTCCCCACCGCCGGCGCCGCTCCCGCCGCCCCCGCGAACCGTCGCGGCGGCACCGCCAGACCGACGATCGTGCTGGTGCACGGCGCCTTCGCCGACGCGTCGAGCTGGCGCGAGATCGTCCCGCGTCTCCAGAGCGACGGCTACCGGGTCATGGTCCCGGCCAATCCGCTCAGAGGTCTGCCCGGTGACACGGCGTACATCGCGAGCGTCCTCAGAAGTATCGAGGGCCCGATCGTCCTGGTCGGCCACTCCTACGCCGGCGCGGTGATCAGCGGCGCGGCGGTCGGCAACCCCCATGTCAAGTCGCTCGTGTACATCAACGCGCTGGTGCCCGACGAGGGCGAGGTCCTCTCGGTCCTCTCCGGCATGTTTCCCGGCAGCGAACTCGACCCGGCCCTGAAGCCGGTGCCGTTCACCGAGCCGGACGGATCCACAGGCACCGATCTCCATGTCAAGCCCGAGCTGTACCGCCCGGTCCTCGCCGCCTCGCTCCCCCAGGCCACCACGGCCGTGCTGGCCGCCTCTCAACGGCCCATCGACGCCCAGGCGTTCAAGGACGCGGCCGGTTCCGTCGCCTGGCGGACCATCCCCTCCTGGGCCGTGATCTCGCGCCAGGACCGGGCCGTCTCCCCCGAGCTGGAGCGCTTCCAGGCCCGGCGGGCCCGCTCCCGCACCGTCGAGATCGACGCCCCGCACCTCGTGATGCTCACCCACCCGAAGGCGGTCACGGATCTGATCCTGGACGCGGCCCGGTCGCGGGCGTCCACCACCGGGGAACCGCCCAGGACCGTCCTGACCACGACGGGGTCCGTGGATTCCACGGGGTCCACGGGGTCCACGGGCCCGACAGGGGCCACGGCACCGAGCGTCGCCGGTGCCGCCGGTGCCGCCGATGCCGCCGTCGTCGCGGGAGCGGGCGTGGTCTCGGTGGTCCGCAGACGCCGGCCCACCGAGAGCTGACGGAGAGCCACCCCGCCATCACCTCGCCCCACTGTCACCTCGGCCCCGCCATCACCTCGCCCCCGCCGTCACCCCGCCCCCGCCGGGTCCTCTCCCCGCGCCTCCCCCAGAGCCTCCGCCAGCACCTCCGCCATATGCCGTGCCCGGTGTCCGCCGAGCTGGTCGAGCTGGGTACGGCAGGAGAAACCGTCCGCCAGCAGCTCCGCGCCCCTCCCGGCACCCCTCCCGGCACCCCTCCCCGCTCCCCCCGTTACCCCCACTCCCCCCGCCCGCTCCGCCGCCCTCACCGAGGGCAGGAGCTGGTCCTCCGCACACGCCACCGACACCTCGTAGTGGCCCCGCTCGAAACCGAAGTTGCCCGCGAGACCACAGCAGCCCCCGCTCAACTCGCCGGTCAGACCCGCCCGTTCACGCAGCCGTCGGTCCGCCGCGTCACCGAGGACCGCGTGCTGGTGGCAGTGGGTCTGGCCGGCGACCGCGCGGTCGAGCCTCGGTGGCTCCCACTCCGGCGCGCACTCCTCCAGGGCCTGCGCGAAGGTCCGTACGGACGCGGCCAGCCGCGCCGCGCGCGGATCGCCGGGGAACAGCTCCGGCAGATCGGTCATCAGCGTGGCGGCGCAGCTCGGTTCCAGGACGAGCACCGGCAGATCGAGGTCGAGCAGGGGTTCCATCCGGTCCAGCGTGCGGCGCATGACCGTACGGGCCTGATCGAGCTGGCCCGTCGAGACATACGTCAGCCCGCAGCACACCTGCCCGCCGCGCCCGCGCTGGCCGCCCCGCTCGCCCGGCGGCACCACGACGCCGACACCGGCCGCCTCCAGCACCCGTACCGCCGCCTGTCCGACCGACGGCGCCAGGTGCTCGGTGAAGGTGTCGGGCCACAGGATCACCGTGCGGCCACGGGTGAACACCTCGGTCCTGCCCTTCATATGGCGCCTCAGCCACCGTCCGAAGGTCTCGGGCGCGAGCCGTGGGATCGTACGTTCCGGAGCGATGCCGGCCAGCCGCTTGGCCAGGCCCGCCAGCGGTGGCACCCGCGCCGCCGCGTTCAGCACCGGGGCGAACGGCGCCGCCGCCCTGAGCCACACCGGCAGCCGGCCCAGCGCGTAGTGCGCGGCGGGCCGCCGCCGGCCCCGGTAGTGGTGGTGGAGGAACTCCGCCTTGTAGGTGGCCATGTCCACGCCCACCGGGCAGTCGCTCCGGCAGCCCTTGCAGGAGAGACAGAGATCGAGCGCGTCCCGTACCTCCTCCGAGCGCCAGCCGTCCGTGACCACCTCGCCCGCGAGCATCTCGTGGAGCAGCCGGGCGCGCCCCCGTGTGGAGTGCTGTTCCTCACCCGTCGCACGGAACGAGGGGCACATCACCTCCGATCCCGAACTCGGCCCCGCCACCCGGCACTTCGCCACCCCGACACATCTGCGTACGGCCGCCGAGAAGTCCCCGCCGCCGGGTCCGTCGTGCGGATAGCCGAAGGCGACGTCGACGCGCTCGCGCGGCAGCACGGAGAAGCGGAGGTTCTCATCGAGCCGGGCGGGCCGGGCGAGCACTCCCGGGTTCATCCCGCCCGCCGGGTCCCAGACGTCCTTGAACTGCCGGAAGAGACCGGTCAGTTCGTCGCCGTACATTTTCGGCAGCAGCTCGGAGCGCGCCAGTCCGTCGCCGTGCTCCCCCGACAGCGAGCCGCCGTGCGCGACCACCAGACCGGCCGCCTCCTCGGAGAACCGCCGGAAGCGCCGTACGCCGTCCTCGCTCAGCAGGTCGAAGTCGATACGGACATGGACGCAGCCGTCGCCGAAGTGCCCGTACGGCGTGCCGCGCAGGCCGTGTGCGGCCAGCAGGGCGCGGAAGTCGCGCAGATACGCGCCGAGCCGGGCCGGCGGCACCGCGCAGTCCTCCCAGCCCGGCCAGGCCTCGCTGCCGTCCGGCATACGGGTCGCGGTGCCCGCCGCGTCCTCCCGTACCCGCCACAGGGCCCGCTGTCCGGCCGGATCGTCCACCACCATGCCGTCCAGCGGGTCGGCCGCGCGCAGGATCTCCATGGCGGCGGCCCGTGCCTCGGCGGGGGTCGCGCCGCCGGTCTCCACGAAGAGCCAGGCTCCGCCGCGCGGCAGCGCCCGACCGCCCCCGCCGCCTCCGCCCCCGCCGCCTCCGTCCCGTACGCGTACGAGGTCCTCGGCCATGCCCTCGACGGTCAGCGGGCCGTACGGCAGCAGCCCGGACGCGGCCTCGGCGGCGGCGCTCTCGTCCGGGTAGCCGAGGACGGCGAGCGCCCGCGCGGCGGGTGCCTCGACCAGCCGTACGGTCGCTTCGGTGACGACGCCGAGCGTGCCCTCGCTGCCGCAGAAGGCGCGGGCGAGGTCGGGGCCCGCCTCAGGCAGCAGCGCGTTGAGCGCGTAACCGGAGATCAGCCGGGGCAGTCCGGCGGGAAAGCCCGTGCGCAGCGGCGCGAGATTGCGGTCGATCAGCTCGCGCAGTCCGGCGGGGGCGCCGTCCCAGCCCCGGCCGAGGCGCAATGTGTCACCGCCGTAGGTCAGGACCGACAGCCCCTGGACGTTGTCGGCGGTCGTCCCCCAGGCCACGGAGTGCGATCCGCACGCGTTGTTGCCGATCATCCCGCCGAGCGTGCAGCGGCTGTGCGTGGACGGATCGGGCCCGAAGGTCAGTCCGTGCGGCCTCACGGCGGCGCGCAGATCGTCCAGGACGACCCCGGGCTGGACGACCGCCGTGCGCGCCTGCGGGTCCACGGACACGATGGAGCGCAGATGGCGGGTGAGATCGAGCACCACCCCCACACCGGTGGCGTTCCCGGCGATCGAGGTCCCGGCGCCGCGTGGCACCACCGGTACGCCGTGTTCCCGGCAGACCGCCAGCGCCGCCGCCGTGTCCGCCGTGTCGCGTGGCGCGACCACACCCACGGGGACCCGGCGGTAGTTGGACGCGTCCATGGTCGTCAGCGCGCGTGCCGCCGCGTCGAACTCCACCTCGCCGCGCACGGCCTTTCTCAGCGCCCGCGCGAGCGCCGTGGCCGCCGTGGCCGCTGCCTCCGCCGTGGTCGTCGCCGCCGTCGCCCTTGCCGCTGTGTTCGTATCCGACTCAGCCATAAGCCCAGGATGCCTCCGCCACCACCACAACCCTGGCTTTTCGCCGCTCGCCGCACTCGGAGCGCAGAAGAAAAGCGAACAGGAAACTCCCAAACTGATCGTCAAATCTCATATAGTGGCCACCGTTTGAGCAATATTCAACAGATTCCGAGCCTGTCACCTCCGGATCACCTCTGGCTCACCCACCGTGGGCGACGCGGGGCTTCCCCATCCCCGCCGTGCCCGTCGCCGCCCCACCGGCACACCGGTTCAGCGCCTTCCGGAAGGTCGTACCAACCGCTCCACCGCACCCGGCCGACCCCACACACCCGGAAGGCGATCCACGATGACCACGACTGGCAGCTCCATCATCTCCGTCCCCTCCATCCCTTTCGTCCCCTCCGTCGAACAGGCCGGCCCTCCCCCGCGCACCACCGCACACGGACAGAGCGGCCCACGGGCACGGGCATGAACGGGCCGCCCCCGGGCACGTTCCCGGGGCGCCCGCCATCCCCGTACGGCTCATGCGGCCTCGCGACTCCCCGATCCCGACCTCCCGAAGCAGGTGCGCGTTGGACTCCGCAACCTCTGAACGGCCCGCCGGAACCCCCGAGCGGTTCACGGGCGCGGCCATGGCCGTCCCGTCCCTGACGCAGCGGTCCTCGGACGGACCCGCACTGGCCAGCACCGTCAACAACGCCCTGAAGATCGTCATCGTGGGCGGCTTCGGTGTCGGCAAGACCACCATGGTCCGTTCCGTCAGCGAGATCCGTCCCCTCAACACCGAGGAGACGATCTCCCGGGCGAGCGCGGACATCGACGCGATCGCCGGCCTCGACGGGCTGCGAAGAAAGAACTCCACCACCGTCGCCTTCGACTTCGGCCGGATCTCCCTCGACGAGAAGTCCGTCCTGTATCTCTTCGGCGCCCCCGGCCAGGAGCGCTTCTGGTTTCTCTGGGAGCGGCTCTTCTCGGGGACCCTCGGCGCGGTCGTCCTGGTCGACACCCGCCGTCTCTCCGACTCCTGGTACGCCCTCGACCGGCTGGAACACCACGGCACGCCCTTCATCGTCGCCTGCAACGACTTCGGCGGCCCCTTCCACGCGGTGGACCAGATCCGTGCGGCGCTCGCGCTGTCCCCGGACGTACCGCTGGTGGAGTGCGACGCGCGGGACCGCTCCTCCAGCAAATACGTCCTGATCACACTGATCGAATACCTCTTCGAGCTGGCCTCCAAGCGCGCGGCGGAGCAGGCGCGGGCGCAGGAGGACATTGACCGGGCGCCGCAGGACGGGGACGGGCAGGACGGGCGGAAGGAGCAGGACGAGCGGGACGGGCAGGAGGCGCAGGACGAGCGGGGCGACGAGCCCGGGGACGGGTGACAGCGGCTATCACAGCAGGTGACAGCGTCGTCCCTGCGAGTGAAACCCCTCCCGCCACGGAAGACGCGTCCGACCCGCCCCGAGCGTTCTCTCCCGGGGCCGGGAGCGGTGTCTCATCCGACGGACACCGTTGCCGGCCGCGCGCCGGAAGGGACTAGGCTCCGGCCCGTGGCCGATATCCAGATTCCCGCTGACATCAAGCCCGCCGACGGCCGTTTCGGCGCAGGTCCCTCCAAAGTGCGGACGGAGGCGGTGGACGCGCTGGCCGCCACCGGTACCTCACTGCTCGGCACATCCCACCGGCAGGCCCCGGTGAAGAACCTGGTCGGCTCGGTACGCGACGGGGTGCGGAACCTCTTCGAGCTGCCCGAGGGATACGAGGTGATCCTGGGCAACGGCGGCTCCACCGCCTTCTGGGACATCGCGACGCACGGTCTGATCGAGAACAAGTCGCAGCACCTCTCCTTCGGTGAGTTCTCCTCCAAGTTCGCCAAGGCGGCGAAGCTCGCCCCCTGGCTGGCCGAGCCGACCGTCATCACCTCCGACCCCGGCTCGCACCCGGACCCGGTGGCGGAGGCCGGAGTCGACGTCTACGCCTTCACCCACAACGAGACCTCCACGGGTGTCGCCGCCCCCGTCGAGCGGGTCGCGGGCGCCGACGAGGGCGCGCTGGTCCTGGTCGACGCGACCTCCGGCGCGGGCGGTCTGCCGGTCGACATCAGCGAGACGGACGTCTACTACTTCGCCCCGCAGAAGTCCTTCGCCTCCGACGGCGGCCTGTGGATCGGTGTCTTCTCGCCCGCCGCGCTGGAGCGTGCCGCCCGCGTGCACGGCTCGGGACGGCATGTGCCGGAGTTCTTCTCGCTGCCGACCGCGATCGACAACTCGCTGAAGAACCAGACATACAACACCCCCGCGCTGGCCACCCTCTTCCTGCTCAACGAGCAGCTCGGCTGGCTCAACTCGCAGGGCGGTCTCGACTGGTCGGTCCGCCGCACGGCCACCTCCTCGCGCACGCTGTACGGCTGGGCCGAGGCCTCCAAGTACGCGACGCCGTTCGTGGTCGACCCGGCGAAGCGCTCGCAGGTCATCGGCACGATCGACTTCGCGGACGAGATCGACGCGGCGGCGGTCGCCAAGGCGCTGCGCGCCAACGGCATCGTCGACACCGAGCCCTACCGCAAGCTCGGCCGCAACCAGCTCCGCGTGGCGATGTTCCCGGCGGTCGACCCGGCGGACGTCGCGGCGCTGACGGAGTGCATCGACTATGTGATCGAACGCCTCTGACAGTTCCGTCCCCACGGAACCGGATCTCCACGACGGGCCCCGGCGCACCCGGCGAATTCCAGGGGCCGTTGCAACACAGGTGATCAACTGGCTGTGGCCAGGAGCTTAGCGAGACGCTCGGCTGGGGTTTCCCAGTCGAGCGTTT
>NZ_JBSGVS010000045.1:0-80979 GCF_053608565.1 Streptomyces sp. NPDC055025 | reverse complement strand
CCCCCCGGCAGCCGGCCGCGCCCGTGACCCCGGCTCCCGTCCGGCAGGCTCCCGCCCCGGCGGCGGCTCCCGCCGCGCCCGCGCGGCCCGCACCCGCCGCTCCGGCGGCTCCCGCCGCCGCCCCGGCCGCCAAGGCCGCCCCGGCCCCGGCGAAGCCCGCCACGGCCGGCGAGGGCCCGGAGTATGTGACGCTGCGCGGCCCCTCGGCCGCCGTCGCGAAGAACATGAACGCCTCGCTGGAACTGCCCACGGCCACCTCCGTGCGCGCCGTCCCGGTGAAGCTGCTCTTCGACAACCGCATCGTCATCAACAACCACCTCAAGCGGGCCCGCGGCGGCAAGATCTCCTTCACGCACCTCATCGGGTACGCGATGGTGCAGGCGCTCAAGGCCATGCCGTCGATGAACTACTCCTTCGCGGAGCGCGACGGCAAGCCGACCCTGGTCAAGCCCGAGCACATCAACTTCGGTCTGGCCATCGACCTGGTGAAGCCGAACGGCGACCGCCAGCTCGTCGTCGCCGGCATCAAGAAGGCCGAGACGCTCAACTTCTTCGAGTTCTGGCAGGCGTACGAGGACATCGTCCGCCGCGCCCGCGCCAACAAGCTGACGATGGACGACTTCACCGGCGTCACCGTCTCGCTGACCAACCCGGGGGGCCTCGGCACGGTCCACTCCGTGCCGCGTCTGATGCCCGGTCAGTCGGTCATCATGGGCGTCGGCTCGATGGACTACCCGGCCGAGTTCCAGGGCACGTCGCAGGACACCCTGAACAAGCTGGGCATCTCCAAGGTCATGACGCTGACCTCGACCTACGACCACCGGGTCATCCAGGGCGCCGCCTCCGGCGAGTTCCTGCGCATCGTCAGCCAGCTCCTCCTCGGCGAGAACGACTTCTACGACGAGATCTTCCAGGCGCTGCGCATCCCGTACGAGCCGGTCCGCTGGCTCAAGGACATCGACGCCTCGCACGACGAGGACGTCACCAAGCCCGCGCGGGTCTTCGAGCTGATCCACTCCTACCGGGTGCGCGGCCATGTCATGGCCGACACCGACCCGTTGGACTACCTCCAGCGCAAGCACCCCGACCTGGACATCACCGAGCACGGGCTCACGCTGTGGGACCTGGAGCGGGAGTTCGCGGTCGGCGGCTTCGCCGGCAAGTCGATGATGAAGCTGCGCGACATCCTGGGCGTGCTGCGCGACTCGTACTGCCGCACCACCGGCATCGAGTTCATGCACATCCAGGACCCCAAGCAGCGCAAGTGGATCCAGGACCGCGTGGAGCGCCCGCACGCCAAGCCCGAGCGCGAGGAGCAGCTGCGCATCCTGCGCCGGCTCAACGCGGCCGAGGCGTTCGAGACGTTCCTCCAGACCAAGTACGTGGGCCAGAAGCGGTTCTCGCTGGAGGGCGGCGAGTCCGTCATCCCGCTGCTCGACGCCGTGCTGGACGCCGCGGCCGAGTCGCGGCTGGACGAGGTCGTCATCGGTATGGCCCACCGCGGCCGGCTGAACGTCCTGGCGAACATCGTGGGCAAGTCGTACGCGCAGATCTTCCGCGAGTTCGAGGGCAACCTCGACCCGAAGTCGATGCACGGCTCCGGCGATGTGAAGTACCACCTGGGCGCCGAGGGCACCTTCACCGGTCTGGACGGCGAGCAGATCAAGGTCTCGCTCACCGCCAACCCCTCGCACCTGGAGGCGGTCGACCCGGTCCTGGAGGGTGTCGTCCGCGCCAAGCAGGACATCATCAACAAGGGCGGTACGGACTTCACCGTGCTGCCGCTCGCGCTCCACGGCGACGCGGCCTTCGCCGGCCAGGGCGTCGTCGCCGAGACGCTCAACATGTCGCAGCTCCGCGGCTACCGCACCGGCGGCACGGTGCACATCGTGATCAACAACCAGGTCGGCTTCACCGCCTCCCCGGAGTCCTCCCGCTCCTCCATGTACGCGACCGATGTCGCCCGCATGATCGAGGCGCCGATCATCCATGTGAACGGTGACGACCCGGAGGCCGTGGTCCGCGTCGCGCGGCTCGCCTTCGAGTTCCGCCAGACGTTCAACAAGGACGTCGTGATCGACCTCATCTGCTACCGCCGCCGCGGTCACAACGAGGGCGACAACCCGCAGTTCACCAACCCGCAGATGGTCCGGCTGATCGACAAGAAGCGCTCGGTGCGCAAGCTCTACACCGAGTCGCTGATCGGCCGCGGCGACATCACGCTGGAAGAGGCGGAGCAGGCGCTCCAGGACTTCCAGGGCCAGTTGGAGAAGGTCTTCGCGGAGGTCCGCGAGGCCACCTCGCAGCCCGCCCCGGCCCAGGTGCCCGACGCCCAGGCCGAGTTCCCGGTCTCCGTCATCACCGGGGTCTCGCAGGAGGTCGTCAAGCGGATCGCCGAGTCGCAGGTCAACATCCCGGACTCGGTCACCGTCCACCCCCGGCTGCTGCCCCAGCTCCAGCGCCGCGCGTCCTCGGTGGACGACGGCACGATCGACTGGGGCATGGGCGAGACCCTCGCGATCGGCTCGCTGCTGATGGAGGGCACCCCGGTCCGGCTCTCCGGCCAGGACACCCGCCGCGGTACGTTCGGCCAGCGCCACGCGGTCCTCGTCGACCAGGAGACGGGCGAGGACTACACCCCGCTCCAGTACCTCACCGTCGAGCAGGCCCGTTACAACGTCTACGACTCGCTGCTCAGCGAGTACGCGGCGATGGGCTTCGAGTACGGCTACTCCCTGGCCAGGCCGGACGCGCTGGTCATGTGGGAGGCCCAGTTCGGTGACTTCGTCAACGGCGCGCAGACGGTCGTGGACGAGTTCATCTCCTCGGCCGAGCAGAAGTGGGGCCAGACCTCCGGCGTCACGCTGCTGCTGCCGCACGGCTACGAGGGCCAGGGCCCGGACCACTCGTCCGCGCGCCCGGAGCGCTTCCTCCAGATGTGCGCGCAGAACAACATGACGGTCGCCATGCCGACCCTGCCGTCGAACTACTTCCATCTGCTGCGCTGGCAGGTCCACAACCCGCACCACAAGCCGCTCGTCGTCTTCACCCCGAAGTCGATGCTGCGTCTGAAGGCCGCGGCCTCGAAGTCGGAGGAGTTCACCAACGGCGGCTTCCGCCCGGTGATCGGTGACACGAGCGTGGACCCGAACGCGGTGCGCAAGGTCGTCTTCTGCGCCGGCAAGGTCTACTACGACCTGGACGCCGAGCGGCAGAAGCGTGGCATCACGGACACCGCGATCCTGCGTCTGGAGCGGCTGTACCCGCTGCCGGGAGCGGAACTGCAGGCCGAGATCGCCAAGTTCCCGAACGCCGCGAAGTACCTGTGGGCGCAGGAGGAGCCGGCGAACCAGGGTGCCTGGCCGTTCATCGCGCTCAACCTGATCGACCACCTGGACCTGGCGGTCGGCGCCGATGTCCCGCACGGCGAGCGGCTGCGGCGTATCTCGCGCCCGCACTCCTCGTCGCCCGCGGTCGGCTCGGCCAAGCGCCACCAGGCGGAGCAGCAGCAGCTCGCCAGCGAGGTCTTCGACGCCTGACCCGTCGGCCACTCGACCCGCCCGGCCCGCCCGGCCCGCGTCGTACGGTCCGTACGGGCAGGAGGCCCGGTTCCGCGAACTTCGCGGGGCCGGGCCTCCGGCGTATCCGGATCCGTCCGGTGCGGGGACACACCGGTGCGGGGACACCGGCGGACGCGGGGACCGGCCGGGTGCGGCGGACGCGGTGTTTCCGACGAGCCCGTCGGACCAGCTCAGATGATCAGCGGCTCGAAGTCCCAGTGGGGCCGGACACGCTGCCGTGCCCCGGCCGTCACGGGGTGCCGCGCGCCCAGCGTCGCCGCCAGTCCGTTCAGCGCCTCCTCCTCCGTCCTGCCCGCCTCCTCGATCCGCCGCAGCGCCCGCAGATCGCCCGCGAGCCCCACCTGGCAGAGGAGGGTCAGCGGGTGATCCCGGCCCAGCGCCCGGAGCGCCCGCTCCACGGTGTCGCGGCTCAGCAGTGCCGCGCTCTCGTGGTCGCCGGTCCGGGTACGGGCGGTGGCGGTGTTGAGCGCGCATCCGACGGCCCAGGGATGGCCGGCGCCGACCGCCTCGCACATCCCGGCGTAGGTGCGCTCGATCTCCTCGCGGCCCGCGTCCCGTTCACCGAGGGCGAGGAGGGTCAGCCCCTTGTTGCCCCGCACTCCGACGGTGAACGGATGGGCGGGGCCGAGCATCGCGGAGTAGCGGCGCTCCACCTCCTCGTGCCGGGCGAGTGCCACGTCCAGGTTTCCCAGCTCGCGCTCCACCCAGGCACAGCTCGTCGCGATCATCGTGGTGAGCGGGTCCTCCTCGCCGAGCACCCGCTCACAGCGCGCCAGCACCTCGCCGAACAGCGGCCGGGCGCCGGCCCGGTCACCCGCGTGGTAGCGGCAGAGCGCCAGATTGTGTTCCGCGCGCAGCGTCTGCGGATTGTCGGCGCCGAGCACCTGCCGGTGTGTACGGGCGCTCAGCTCCTGGATGGCCTCGGCCTCGCGGTAACGGCCCAGCAGCCGCCGGTCGATGGCCTGGTTGATCTCCGAGTAGAGGGTCCAGCTGTGCCGTGGCGGAAGCTGTCTGCCGCGGATGGCGAGAGTGCGGCGGTCGACTTCGAGCGCCTCCTCGTACCGTCCGAGCAATCGCAGCGACACACCCAGGTTGTTCTGCGCGGTGAGGGTACGGGCGTCCTCCTCGCCGACGAGTGAGGCATACAGTCCGAGTGTGTCGCGGGAGAGCTCCAGGGCGTCCTGGTAGCGGCCGAGGCCCCGCAGATCGGCGGCGAGACCGCCGGCCGCGCGCAGATACTCCAGGTTCTGGACACCGTGCTCGGCGCGCCAGTACTCGCTGGCCGCGCGGTCGACGGCCTCGCTGCCGTGGTAGTCGCCGATGGCGCGCAGCAGATTGCCGTAGTGATGGCTGAGGTCCCAGATCCTCGGATGGGTCGGGCCGAGCAGTTCCCGCCAGCCGGCCATGGCCCGCTCGGCCAGCCGGATCCCGGATCCGTACTCGCCCGAGAGATACATGTAGCGCAGGCAGTTGAGAACCAGGGTGTGGATCGGGAGATCGGTGCTCCTGAGCACATCGGCCCATTTGAGATGGGGGGTGATCTCCGCGTACCGGGGCCAGAGCCGGGAGTCGGCCGGATTGCCGGGGTCCGCCAGTGTGAGCGCCCGCCGCGCCACCTCGATGAACTCCCGGTGATCCTCCGGGGGCATGTCCTGGTGGGCGATCTGATGGACCATCCGGTGCAGATAGAGCGGGTCACCGCCCGTCGTACCGGGGAGTACCACGGCGCCCGCCGGATCCGGGCCCTCGCGCTCGTCGTCTCCCAGGACACGCACCACCGCGTACTCGCGCAGCTTGCCGACCGCCCGCGCCCATCTCTCGGAGTCCTCGACCAGCGGGCGGAGCCGGTCCGGGAGCGCGTCCGGGGGCAGGTCCCGGATCAGCCGTACGGGGATGGCGCCGGGCGCGAAGAAGGTACACAGCCGCAACAGGTCGACGGACTCGGGGACGGTCTCGCGGAGCGTGTTGAGCAGGATCGCCCAGGCGGTCCGGAAAGCCGTCGGAAAGTCGGCCGAGACACTGACGGCGTCCTCCGCCCGGTCGTCGCGCAGGAGTTCGGTGTACACCTCGACCGGCATGCCGGACTCGTTGAGCCACCCCGCGGTCTGGTCGAGCAGCAGGGGCAGGTCCGCCAGCAGCGCCGCGAGCTGATCGGCCTCGGCGTGGGTCAGCCGCGGGGCCCGGCGGCGCAGGAAGTCGACCGACTCGTCCCGGGTGTAGGCCGGCACCTCGACCACGATGCCGGGGTGCCGGTCCCAGTCCGGGTGCCGGGAGGTGATCAGTACATGCCCCGGCCCGGTCGGCACCAGATCGGCGACGGCCTCGACGTCGTCGGCTCCGTCGAGGATCAGCAGCCAGCGCGCGTAGGGGTCACCGCGCCGCAGGGCGTCCCGTACCGCGCGCAGCCGCTCCCCGTACTCGGCCCCGGTGGCCAGCCCCAGCAGGGGCGCCAGATCGGCGAGTTGCTGCCGGAGGATGGACCGGCGGTCGGCGGAGACCCACCAGACCAGGTCGTAGTCGGAGCCGAAGCGGTGGACGTACTCGGCCGCGAGCTGTGTCTTGCCCACCCCGGACATACCGACCAGGGCCACCCGGGCCGTTTCGCCCCACTCCGCCAGCAGCCGGCGGGTCCGGTCCAGCAGCTCTTCCCGGCCGGTGAACCGGATGTTGCGGCGCGGCACTCCGCCCCGCACCTCGGGAGCGCCGGCCGGATAGCGGGGGCCGCGCCCGGCGGCCCCGTCCGGCAGATGGTCCCTGGGCAGGCCGAGTCCGAGCAGCAGCCGGCGCTCCGCGTCCACGGCGTCCAGGCGGATCAGCTCCACCGGGGCGAGGACCGAGGTGGCCGTGGGCAGTGCGGAGCCGGTGACGGAGACGGCCGCGAAGCGCCCGGAGCGGTCGGCGGTCACCTCGCGCAGTGCGCTGTTCCACTCGTCGTGGCCGCGCGGGCCGAGCCGGAGGAGCGCGTCGCTGAGAACGAGCAGGATCCGGCCCCGCACCGAGGGCAGCTCCCGCAGGGCCTCCGCGAGCGGGGTCTCGGGGGGCGGGTCCCACCGCAGATGGGTGACGCGCACCCCGCGCCGCTCCAGCCGGTCCCCGATCCAGCTCGCCCAGACCCGGTCGAAACCGGCGAAGACGATCAGGATGTCCTGGTCGGAGGGGGCTCCGGAGGGGGCTACGGAGCCCTCGGGCCCGCGCGCGGACCTGCGTTCGGGCGTGTGCTCGGGCCCGCGTTCAGGCCTGCGCTCGGGCTCCGGCTCGGTCTTGGATTCCGGCACGGATTCGGGTGCCTCCGCGCCGATCCGTCCCGCCGGGGGACTCGTCGGGGACTCGCTCCGTGGCGCCTCGCGGCGGGACTCCGCGGGATTGCCCAGTGCCCGGTCCAGGATGGCGCGCAGTCTGCCGGGCCTGCGCCGGGGCGGGGCCGCCGGTAAGGAGCCGGTGGGCCCGTCCCGGGTGTCCGGGGTGTCCGGGGTGTCCGGTGCCACGGGTGCTTCCCCGGGCGCTTCGGCGGGCGCCTCGGCCTCCCGAGGAGCCTCCCGAGGAACTCCCCGGGAAACCTCCCCAGGAGCCCGCGCAGGCGTGTTCTCGGGCGCGGGCGCGGGCGTGGGCGTGCGCTCGGGCATGTGCTCGGGCGTGGGCGTGGGCGCGGGCACACCCCCGGGCGCCTCCGGCAGGTACCCCACGATCCCGGCACCCGCACCCGCACCCGCGCCTTCGTCCTCGCCCGCGCCCGCGCCGGGACCCGATTCCCTGATCCGGCAGCGCAGTTCGGCCTTGCGTACGGGCATCCCCCACTGGTTGCTGATGGTCAGCCACAGCGAGGCGGGACCCGCCGTCCGGCCCGCCGTCACGACGAAGCGCGCCGGTCCGTACGTCCCGCCGAAGCGGTGCAGGACGACGCTGGGATCGTCCAGCACCTCACAGACGAAGTGCGGAGAGCCGTCGAGTCCGACGGTGAACGTGAACTCCTCGTCCTGGTAAGGCCACTCGGGACCGGGACCGGCGCCACGGCCGTCGCCGCCGCCGTCGCCGCCGGGCCCGAGCGGGCCCCGCAGATCGACCGTGACGAGATACGTGCGCCCCGCCTCCGCCTCGCGGGGCCGGCTGACGACGGGCTCGATCAGCAGGGGCCGCTCCGCGCTGGTCACGGTCCGCCCCCTTCCGGTCCCTCGTCGTCCCGCCGGCCGGTGAGCAGGAGTGTGGTGAGCGGATGGCCGTAGTACTGGAACATGAAGCTGTAGAGCAGACGCAGGACCCGTTTCTGGCCGTCCTTGTCGACTTTCCCGTCATCATGCTGGATACGGGGGATGTCCGACAGGGGGCCGAAGTCGTCCAGCGCACGGGCCCTGAAGGCGCGCAGCGAATGGGTCACGGGCCGCTCGGGCTCCGCCGTCACCTCCCGTACCAGCTGTCCGATCAGATCGCGGGCCTCGCTGTCCCCGACCTTGCCCGCGGTGACGATGGCGCCGCCCGCGCCCTTGCGGAGGAAGAGTTCGGCGAAGCCGCGCAGCGCGTCCTCGCCTCCCGCGCCGTTGTCCACGAACCGTCCGGAGTGGCAGGCGTTGAGACAGACCAGTGCCTGGTCCTCGTGGAGTACGGTCATCGCCCGCTCGTCCAGCTCCGCCCAGGTCACCTCGGCGAGCGAGAGCGCGCTGAGCCGCTCGTCGTAGGTGCCGTGGGCGGCCATGTAGACGAGTCCGGTCGGTTCGCCGGGGTGCTCGTCCAGGGCGTCGAGGAAGCTGCTCATCCTCAGATGGGGCTGATGGGCGTAGTCCCGGAAGGCGGCGATGTCGTGCCGCATCTCCCGGTGGAAGTAGCCGAGCACCCGGCCCGCGCAGACGCCGGGGGTGTGTGGCAGACCGTGGTCCAGCTCATGGATCGTCGTCCAGCGCGACATGACGACCAGCGCGCCCAGCAGCCCGCCCGCCAGGCCGTGTCCGGGGTCGGCGGGCAGCCAGAGGGTCTCCCAGGGGAGTTCGTATCCGGTGTCGTCCCAGATCAGGAGATGCAGCTCGGCGCCGTGCTCCGCGCGGGCCCGGTTGATCCAGTCGGCGAGCCGCCGTTGATTGGCCGACCAGCGGCGGATGGCACGCAGGAGTTCGGACGGCGCCTCACCGCCCGCGCGGGCGTTGCCGAGGCCGATCGCGGGCGGGCGCAACTGGGTGGCGCCCGAGATGTACGGCAGCGGGGCGACGCCCTCGCAGCGCGCGCTGAACCCGAACGCCTCCCGGCCGCTCGGATGGCGTCCCCGTTCGACCCTGATCACCGCCATCGCGTGCGGGAGACGGGCGCCGGGGTCCACCGGGGCCGCGCCCAGGGCTTCCGGCTCGCCCGGCTCGGCTTCCACGGGGACGGGGGTACGGTGTGGCCGCTGGGCCGCGCGGGGCAGCCGCGCGCCCGCCGTGCCGGCGAGCCACCGGGTGAGCCGGTGGGGTTCACCACCCATCGCCGCTCACCGCCTCGGTGGTGGCCCGTCCCTCGACGACCGTGCCGCCGAGGGCGTCCGCGAGGAGATGGGGCAGTTCGGCGTACGGCCGGCGCAGCGGATCGAGGACGACGCTGTGCAGCCGGGTACGGTCCATACCGCCGATCCGGGCCGCGACGGCGAGGGCGTCCTCGACACCCGTGCGGCCGACCGGGCCGTCCGGCGTACGGCCGCGGCGGCTCGCGTCCAGCGGCACATTGCCCCGGCCGTCGGTGACCACGACCAGCCAGGCCTCCACCAGACCCGCCCGGTGGTGCTGGAAGGCGCGGCGCAGGGCCTGTGCCGCCTGGTCGAGACCGTGGGCGAGCGGGGTGGCGCGGCCGGGCGGCCGGACCAGCGCGGCCGCGATGCGCGGGTCGAGGACGCTGCGGGCGGCGAACGACTCGGCCCGTAACCCGCTCACCGCGTCCCCGCGGCCGACCTCGACCACATGGGCCGACGCCCGGCTGACATAGGCCCACTGGAGGAACGGTTCGAGCGCGTCCCGCCAGGGCAGGTCGGAGCGGCAGGTGTGATCGAGGACCAGGGCGAGCAGCCGCTCCGGCTCGGGGGCGCGCGCGTAGCCGCGCAGATCGCCCGGCGCTATCGCCAGCCGCGCTGGATTCCCGCGTACCGCCTGGTATTTGGCGGCCTCCATCGCCGTTCGGACGAAGGCGAGGTCGCGCAGATCGTGGGAGCGCCGTACCCCGATGACGGGTCCGCGGGTGGAGGCCGGTCCCGCGGCCCGGGGCCAGGGGGTGCGCAGGGAGGCGGACTCGGCCGACGGCGCGGTCCGGTCCTCCGGATACGGGGTGGCGGGCGCTCCCGCCTCCGGGACGGGTCCCGGTCCGATGCTCTCCGCGGGCTCCGGCGCGAGCACCGGCCGGCCCGCGGGCATCCGGCGCTGCCCGTCGGGGCCGCGGTCCGTACGGCGCGGTGCGCGCCCGGGGCGGTCGCCGGGGCGTGGCGGCTCCGGCGGTACGAGGCCGGGGCCGGACGCGGGGGCGGCGACGGACGGGAGCGGGGCCCCGGGGAGTCCGATCAGCCGCGCGGCCTCGTCGGCGCGGGCGGCCGTGACCTCGGTGGCACCGTCGAGCCGGGCCAGCGCGCGGGCGATCCGGGCCAGCGCGAGGGCCCGTCGGTGACCGGCGTCGGGGCCGAGCAGTTCCAGTACGCGCGGGGCGAGCTCCTCGGCGAGCGCGAGGGGCGGCCGGGACGCCCCCGGGGCCAGTGCGGCCCGCCAGGCGTCCGGGAGCGGGCCCAGGGGGTCCGTGAAGCGGTCACCGAGGTCCATGGCGTCCGTGACGCGGTCACCGAGAGGGGCGCCGGGAGGGCCGGTGCCCGGCGGTGGTGTGCCGGTGCCGGTGCCGGGGAGCGTACGGAGTCCGGCGACGGAGAGGCGGACCGGGAAGCGGTCGAGGAGATGCGGCGGGACACGTTCGGTGTCCTCGGCGCGGCAGACGGCCAGCCAGCGGGCGCGTGGCCGCCATCGGTGGCGCAGCCCCGAGTGCTCGACCGTGGCGACGTCGGCGCCGAGGAGCTGCACCGCGGCCCGCATGCCGGACACGCTGAGCCGGGCGAGATCGGGCACGACGACCAGTGAGGGACCGGCGGGCGACTCGGTGAGCGGGCCGGGTACGAGCGTGAAGCTGATGCCGTCGGGGCCGCGCGCCAGCCGGGGGCGTATCCAGAGGTCCTCGTCCCTGGTCGCCGCGCCGAGGGTGGTCAGGGACACGGCCCGGTCGGGCCCGCCGGCTCCCTCGGGTGCTCCGGCGGTCCGGCCGACCAGAGCGGCGAACACCTCGGTGACGGGGGCGGTCAGCTCGGGCGGCAGATCGAACAGCAGCACACCGGGCAGTCCGGGCTCGACGGCGGCACAGACCAGGACGGCCAGCAGCCGCCGCGCGAGCTCGTCGGAGCCGAGGGAGGAAGCCGGGGTCCGGACCGGGGACGGGACCGGGGACGGGGCCTGGGCCGCAATCGGAACCTGGACCTGGTCCCGGGCCTGGTCCCGGGGATTCTCAGGCATCTCGGGTATCTGGGGTGTCTCGGGCATGTGCCGGTCAGCCGAACAGGTCCTCGACGCGCGCGTCGTCGTCGGGCCCCCACTCGAAGGTGCCGCCATGCGTGGACTCGGGCCGCCGGTGGCGCAGGGCGAACGGCAGGACCCTGCGGACATGTCCGGGCTCGACCCGCGCCGCGCCCTCCTTCGCGGCCAGGGCGCGGGCGGCCTGCACGGTGACGAGTTCGCCGCGGTGGCCCACGGCGGAGAGCCGCCCCGCGGCCTCGGCGCAGAGCCTGCCGATCCCCTCCCCGACCTCGACCCCGGGCAGCGCGGTCCTGGCGGCCAGCAGCGCGTTCTTCAGCGTGGCGCCCTCCGCCGCGGCGTCGGCCCGCCAGACGGACGTCTCCTCGGCCAGCTCCTCCTCGAAGGTCAGCACCGTCATGATCACGCGGTGGCGCGCCTCGGTGTCCAGCTCGGCGGCGGTCACCATGAGACCGAAGCGGTCGAGAAGCTGCGGGCGCAGTCCGCCCTCCTCGGGGTTCATGGTGCCGACGAGCCCGAAGGAGAGATGCCTGTCCGCGGCGATGCCCTCGCGCTGGACGGAGAGCACACCGGTGGAGACCACGTCCAGGATGATGTTGACGAGATGGTCGTCCAGGAGATTGACCTCGTCGACGTACAACAGCCCTTTCTCATGGGCCTCTTCGAGCAGTCCGGACTGTTCTCGCGCCTCGCCGCGCATCAGCGCGTCCAGTTCCCAGCCACCGAGCACCCGGTCGTCGGTGGCGTTGATGGGCAGGGTGACGGGCAGTTCGCCGCGGGACATCAGCGCGAAGGCCCTGACGACGGTGGACTTGGCGGTGCCGCGCTGGCCGGTGATCAGCACCCCGCCGATGCGCGGGGCGATGAAGTTCAGCTCCAGGGCCAGCTTGAGGTCGTCCTGTCCGACGACCCGGCTGTACGGGAGGATCGGAATGGCCGGTACGGGTACGGGCGCGGTCACCGCGGCCGAGGCCGCCGCTGCCGGGGCCGCCTCAGGTACGGGGTCGGGCGCGGGAGCCGTTTCCGATGCGGCGGGGCCGGTCGTCTCGCCGGGGTCCGGTGCGGCGCCGTCGGTCTCCCCCGTCACGGAGTCGCTCCCGCCGGAGTACCCGGGACCGGTCCGCCCGCCGCGCCGCCCTCGGGAGCGATCGCCGCGCCGCCCGCCGGTCCGCCCGCCGGGGCGGCTCCCGTACCGCCCGGCTGCCAGCGGAAGGTGATCTGGAGCTGGGCCTCGGCCCCGGCCTTCACGACCGCCGCCATGCCCGCGTCCAGCGTGATCGACACCTGTAACTCGATCTCGTCGGGGCGGAGCCCCTCCCCCAGGTCGCCGAGTCTGCGCATGGCCTGCGAGGCACAGCGCCGCGCCAGATCGAGTCCCTCGCCGTACGAGTCCCTGGCCACCTGTATGACCCGCCGCGCCGCGCCGTCCCGGGTGTCCTCGCCCTCGTACACGGCGTCGTACACGGCGTCCAGGCCCTCGGCCGGGACCGGCTCGTACCTCCGCGTGTCAATCACGACGGGGATCGGTCCGTCCTCCCCCGGCGCCGTGGGACCCACGATGACCGTCATGCGTCTCCCCCCTCCACCGCTCAAGGGCCCTGTTCTACAGGACCCTTGACGGCGTTTCAGCACTTTCCCCGAACCCGCCCGCCGACGGCCGGGACCGGGTCGGGACCCGGTCGGGACCGAGGCCGGCCCTGGACGCGGCCCGCCCGGCCACGGCGCGGGCGGGACGCGTCGGAGCTCGGACCGGTCAGATGATCGGCGGCTCGAAGTCCCAGTACGGCCGGGTACGCGACCGGGCCGCGACGGTGTGCACATGCTGGGCGCCGAGCGTGGCCACCAGGTCGTCCAGGGCCTCGCCCTCGGCCTTCTCGGCGCGCTGCGCGTCCCCCAGGGCCCGCAGATCCGCCGCGTACGCGATACGGGCGGAGAGCGTCAGCGGGTGGGTACGGCCGAGGACCTCGGAGGCACGTGTGATGGTGCCGTTGGTCAGCGCGGCGGCGCCCTCCAGGTCGCGCACGATATTGCGCAGCGCGGAGGCGTTGATGGCGCAGCCCAGGGTCCACGGGTGGTTCTCGCCCACGACCCGTGTCATATCCGCGAGGGCGTCCTCGATGAGCACATGGGCCTGGTCCCGTTCCCCGACATTGCGCAGGATCAGGGCGTGGTTGGCACGGGTGCCCGCCACATACGGATGGCCCTCGCCGAGCATCGCCACATAGCCGTCGACCACATGGTCGCTTATGGCCATGGCCTGGTCGATGTCGCCGTGCTCACGGGCGAAGCAGCTCTGGCTGGCCGCGAACATCATCGTCAGCGGGTCCTGTTCGCCCAGGACACGCTCGCAGCTCTCCAGGACCTGGGTGAACAGCGCCCCCGCCTTGCCGCGTTCGCCCGCCCGGTAGAGGCACAGCGCGAGATTGTGCTCGGCGCGCAGCGTCTGCGGATTGTCCCGGCCGAGCACGATGCGGTGCACGCGCACGCTCTGCGACTGGAGCGACTCGGCCTCGCTGTAGCGGCCGAGCAGCCGCAGGTCCGTGGCGTAGTTGATCTCGGAGAAGAGTGTCCAGGCGTGCCGTGGCCGCAGAAGCTGCCGACGGGCCTCCAGGGTGCGCCGGTTGAGTTCCAGCGACTCGTTGTACCGGCCGAGCAGCCGGTGCGAGATGGCCAGGTTGTTCTGGGCGTTGAGGGTACGGGAGTCCTGCTCGCCGAGGAGTTCGCGGTACGAGGCGAGGATCCAGCCGGAGATCTCGAAGGCCTCCTCGTACCGGCCGAGACCGCGCAGATCCGCGGCGAGCCCGCCCGCGGCGCGCAGATGCTCCAGATCCTTCGGGCCCTTCTCCGCGCGCAGATGCTCGACGGCGGCCCGCTCGATGACCTCCGTGCCGGCGTAGTCGCCGACGGCGCGCATCACATTGGCGTAGTGGTAGCTGAGGTCCCAGATCCTCGGATGGGTCTCGCCGAGGAGCACCCGCCAGGCCTTCAGCGCGCGTCTGCCGAGGTTGATCCCGGCCCGGTACTCGCCCGAAAGGTACATGTAGCGCAGGCAGTTGAGGATCAGGGTGTGCATCGCCGGGTCGGTGCTCCGGAGTACGTCGGCCCACTTGAGATGGGGGGTGATCTCCGCGTACCGGGGCCAGAGCCGGGTGTCGGTGGGCCGGCCCGGGTCGGCCTGCACCAGGGCCCGCCGTACGACCTCGATGAACTCCTTGTGGTCCTGCGAGGGCATGTCCTGGTGGACGATCTGGTGGACCATCCGGTGCATGTAGAGCGTGTCGCCGGCCACCCCGGCCAGCCCCTCGCCGTTGACCGAGTCGTGGACCTCGCGCTCGCCGACCCCGGCGGCGCGCACGACGGCGTACTGGCGCAGCTTGCCGATCGCCCGTGCCCACCGCACCGGGTCGTCGACCAGCCCGCGGAGCTTCTCCGGGAGCGTGTCCGGTGGCAGGTCCCGTACCAGCCGTACGGGGATGGCGCCGGGCGCGAAGAACGTACAGAGCCGGAGCAGGTCGACCGATTCGGGGACCGTCTCACGGAGCTTGTTGAGCAGTATCGACCAGCCGGTCTGGAAGGCGAGCGGGAAGTCGGCGGAGACCCTGACGACATCCTGGTCGATGCCGTCCTTCAGCAGCTCGATGTACTCGTCGACCGACATGTCCGAGTCGTTGAGCCAGCCGGCCGTCTGGTCGAGCAGCAGCGGCAGGTCTTCGAGCGCCTCCGCGAGCTGGTCCGCCTCCGAGTGGGTCAGCCGGGGCGCCCGGCGGCGTACGAACGCCACCGACTCCTCGCGGTCGTAGACCGGGACCTCCAGCAGGGCGCTGTTGTGCTCGCCCCACTCCGGGTTGCGCGCCGTGATCAGCACATGCCCGGGACCGGTCGGCACCAGATCCCAGATCTGGTCGGGTTCGTCGGCGCCGTCCAGGACGAGCAGCCACCGGCTGTACGGGTCGCCCCGGCGCAGCGCGTCACGCGCCGCGCGCAGCCGCTCGCCGTACTCCACACCGGTGGACAGGCCGAGTGCCGGGGCGAGTTCGGCGAGTTTCTGCCGGCAGGTGACGCGCTTGTCGGCGGAGACCCACCAGACCACGTCGTACTCCGCGCCGAAGCGGTAGACGTACTCGGCCGCGAGCTGTGTCTTGCCCACGCCCGACATCCCGTGCAGGGTGACCACTCCGGCGCCGCTGCCGGCCGCCTGGAGCGCGTGGTAGGCGTCGTTGAGCAGGGGCTCGCGGCCCGTGAAGCGCGTGTTGCGGCGGGGGACCCCGCCCCACACGTCGGGCGTGTCGGCCGGGTAGCGGGGGCCGCGCCGGGTGTCCACCGGCTCCGCGTGCGTATCGGCGGGCAGGCCCAGACGGGTGAGGATGCGCCGCTCGGCCTCCTCCTGACCGAGGGTGGTCAGATCGGCGGCGGCGAGGACGGCGGTGGCACCGGGCAGCGCGGAGGTGGTGATGGTGACGGCGGCGAACCGGTCGGGCTCGGGGGCCACGACCTCGCGCAGCGCCCTGTTCCACTCGTCGTGGGTGCGCGGGCCGAGCTGGAAGTACCAGTCGCTGAGGATGACCAGCACAGGGCCGGGGGCGAGCAGCAGATCGCGCAGCGACTCCTCCAGCGGTGTCTCCACCGGGGGGTCCCAGCGCTGGTAGACGACCGGGAGTCCGCGCCGCTCCAGACGGTCCCCGATCCAGGCCGCCCAGGGCCGGTTGAAACCCGCGAAACTGATGGTGACAGCCTGCGGCCCGGTTGCTCCAACTGGCTTACGCACTGCGGGCATTCGGCCGTCTCCCTGCATCGTCATACGCCCTTTTAACATACCCCGGAGCCCCGGGATTCCATCCCGGTGCGCGCCGCTTCACGTTCCGTTCCTTTGGCGCCAGATCATCCGCGCCGTACGTACATACGCCACCGCCCGGGTGAGATGGCCGGGCGGTGGCGGGGTGTCCGTGAGCCGGTGGTACATCGCGATCATCTCGTTGACGAGGACACGGCCTTCCGGGGTCAGCGCCCCGGAGCCGGCCAGCACCGGCAGGACCGCGCCGACCTGTTCGCGGCAGCGGGCGTGTTCGGCCCAGGCCTGGTCGCGGTGGGAGAGCCGGTCGGCGGCGAGCGCGAAGCGCTGCCAGTAGTCGGCGAGCGCGATGTGCGAGTAGGCGCCCTGGAGCAGTCCGTCGAAGGGCCGGGCGTCGGAGCGCCAGGGGGCGAAGTGCCGGGGCGTCGCGTCCTCGTGGTGCAGCGGGGCGAGGGCGGCGAGCGCGGCGAGTTTGGTGTGCTGGAGTTCATGGACGAGCGTGGACGCGAAGAAGGCGGGGGTGGCCGGCCGGCTGCTGAGAACGGCGCCGAACGCCTCGCGGCGGGTGCCGCTGCAGTGTGCCGCGCCCTCGCCGGTGGGCGCGGCGCCGGGCGGCGGGGCGAGCGGGACCACGCAGTGCAGCAGGGCCGCCGTCTCGGCCGGACGGTGCGGTCCGCCGATACGGAGCAGCGGCTCCACCCCGGCCCAGGACCGGGCCCAGGTGGTGCGTTCACCGGCGTCGAGGCTGGTGACGGCGGACAGACCGTGCCGTTCCAGACCGCTGCCCGCCGTGCGGTACGGATCGAGGTCGTCCAGCGGTACGGGCGCGGCTCCGGGCCGTACGGCGGGCAGCGTGACCACGGGCAGCCAGCGCGGGTCGTCGGCGCGCGTGCCGTCGGCCGTGATCCGTACGGTGACGGGCGCGGCGGAGCCCTGGCGGAGCGTCACACGGTCCGCCGTCAGTTCGGCGTCGACCTGGGCGGGCGGTCCCGGTTCGGTGCGCAGCGCGCCGAGGGTCGGCAGCGCGAGCAGCCCGTCCTGGGACGTCAGCCGGGTGGTGAAGGGCAGCCGGGCGCGGATCGCGGCGGCGGCGGCGAGCGCGCTGAAGTGGGCGAGATCGGCGGGGAGTCCGGGGGCGGGCCCGGGGGCGGTGAGGCCGCGCAGACAGCTCTGCGCCCAGGGGCCCACGAGCGGATAGAGCAGTACGGTCCGCACGGCGGCCCGGTCGGCGCGCTCCGCCGCCTCCAGCAGCGCCCAGTCCTGGCGGAGCCGGTCGAGCGCCGCGGGCGGGCAGAGGGAGGGCGGTGCCGCCCCGGCGGCGTCGAGCAGGGCGCGCAGCAGGACGAGACGGCGGGTGTGCTGGTCGCGTACGAGCAGTCCGAGGGTCTCGGATCCGCCTTCGGTACGGCCGAGTTCACGCAGCACCGGCTCCGGAACGGCGAGGCTCACCGGGAGTCTCCCGTCGTCGTCGCGGCGGCGTGGGCGCCGCCGACAGCTTCGTCCCCGGCCCCGGGCTCGGCCCCGGGCTCGGCCGGACCGGCGTGAGTCGTACCGTCGCGGGTCACCTCGGCGCGGGTCACCTCGGCGCGGGTCACCTCGGCATGAGTCGTACCGTCGCGAGGTGCACCGGCATGAGTCGTACCGTCGCGGGGCGCACCGGCGACGGCGGCGGCGACCCGGATCGCCTCCGGCCGCGCCGCCGTTATCGCTTCGCCGAGTCTGGCCGCCACATGCCGGATCAGTCGCTCCAGATCCGCGCAGTAGACGGAGGGATGGCCGAAGCCGTCTCCCGCGCGGTAGCGGTGCGCGTAGTTGCCGCCGCCGCAGACGGTGAGCAGGGGGCAGACCCGGCAGCCCGCCGCGAGCGCCGCCGCGCCCGCCTGCCGGGCGGCGACCCCGGGGTGGCTCAGGGCGTCGTCGAAGGAGTGGCGGAAGACGTCGAGTCCGGTGGCGGCGGCCGTGTCGTAGGCGGACTTGAGCGAGTCGACCTGCTCGATGGCGCCGTCGGTCTCGATCACGACGGCGTTGACGGGATCGAGCCCGAGGGACTCGGTGGCGGCGGGCAGTCCCAGCAGCAGGGCGAGACACTCCTCGAAGAGCCGGATCCGGGTCTCCCTGCGCCCCGCCGACCACCAGCGGTCGAAGACCGTGCTGAGCCAGTCGCCGTACGGGGTGGGGCGGCTGGCGCCGGGGCCGTGGCGGCGCGGGTCCATGGCGGGCAGACCGGGCGGCGGTGTGGTCCAGTTCCCGTGCGGCAGCAGGAGATCGAGGGCGGGCGGGCCGAGCTCCAGCAGGGATTCGTACATCTCGACCGGATCGGTCCGCGGGTCGACGACGGTGAGGATGCCCGCGTATGCCTCGGGGTGGTGCGCCGCGAGCAGGCGCGTGCCGCGTACGGCGGCGGGCCAGGAGGGCCGCCCCGCGTGATCGGTGCGGAGTGTGTTGTGCGCGGGCCGCCCGCCGTCGAGGCTGACACCGACACGTATCGAGTGCCGGGCGAGGGTGGCGATCCGGCGCTCGGTGAGCAGGGTGGCGTTGGTCTGCACGGTGGCGTGGACCGTACGCTCCCGGCCCGCCCGTTCGCGTACGAGACCGGCGAAGGCGGCCAGCCGGCCGGCGCCCGCGAGCAGCGGCTCACCGCCGTGCAGCACGAGAGCCAGCTCGCTCAGCGCGTGCGCGTCCGCGTGCTCGGCGATCCGGGCGGCGGCGCGGTCCAGGACCTCGGGCGGGGCCGCGGCGGGGCGGTCGCGCCAGGTCCGGTCGGGGCCCTCGTACAGATAGCAGTAGCGGCAGGCGAGATTGCACCGGCCGTGCACCTTGACGATGAACTGCCCGAAGGGAACGGTCTCCCGGGGCGTCCGGAAACCGGGCGCCCCGGCATACGGGTACGCCGAGCCGCGCGGACTCCCCCGTCGAGCCACGTCCGTAACCCCCATGATGTACGGCGTCCGCGCGGCCCCGCCCGTCTGTCCGGGACAGCCGGGGCCGCCTGGCCGAAGGCGTGGTTCCCTCGATGACCGGGGAGGCAAACCCCCGCCGGGCAAGGTTGACCGGTTCAACGGTGTCCCGGACCGAAACGGGCACGAAACCACTTCTCAGAAGGCGTTGTTGAACCCCCACAGCATTTCCCGCGGCTGCTCCGCCCTGCCCCGCAGATCCGCCACCACCTCGGTCAGCACCGGGTGGTCGAGGGTCCGCAGTGTCTCCAGGTCCAGTGCCAGCAGATCGGGCAGCGCGCCGCCGCCCTGTGTCCCGGCGTTCGGCACCCCGTCCGCCGCGCCGTGCACCACGTCGCTCATCTCGTCTCCCCGTAGCCCTGTCGTGGAGCGCCCGGCTCAGCGCTCCAGCTCGGCCAGTCGCTCCATGGTCGATCCGGCCGTCCCACCGCCGCCGTCCGGCAGCTTGCGCCATTCCGTACGGGCCGCCCGGTATGCCTCACGCGCGGCTCGGGGCCGTCCGGCCCTCTCGTATGTCATACCCCGCCAGTGGTACGCCTCAGCACGCAATCGGACGGCTCGGAGCCGCAGTTGCGGACTCTCCAGTTCCTCCTCCGCCGTCCTGGCCGCGTCCGCCGCGTCCCGGAACGCCTCGGCCGCGTCGTCCAGCCGGGCCGGCCGGTGCAGGGTCCGGTACGCGTCGAGATGGGAGCGCCCCAGCTCCAGCCAGCAGCGGGCCTCGGTCAGCGGTTCGTTGGCCTCCTGGGCCGCGAGGCCGAAGAGATGCTCGGCCTCCCGCAGATCCACCCTGTCGTCGTTGATCCGGTGGCGCAGCATCAGCGCCTGTCCCAGCATCAGCAGCCGCTCGGCCTGGCGCGCGGTGCCCGTCACCGTCTCCGTACGGCAGTCGCGCAGCACCCGCACGGCCGCACCGGTGTACGGCGCTCCGTCGGGCAGTTCGGCGCGGCGCAGCAGGGTGGCGCCCCATTCGGCGAGCAGATCCGCGTGGGCCCGGGTGTCACGCGCGGTGCCGCGTGCCGCGCGGGCGAAGCACTCGGCCGCCTCCTCAAGATCCGCGGGGTCGCCGGAGCGTTCGTACCGGGCGAGGCACACCCGCGCCGCGCGCGCCCTGAGCGAGGCGAGCAGCCGCTCGTCCCGTACGGTCGCCAGCGACTGTTCGATCAAGGTTCCGGCCTCCTCAAGACCTTCGCCGGAGCGCAGCAGGGCGTCCACCAGATCCAGCAGAATCCTGGCCTGGGTGGACACGGTGTGCGCTCCCGAGCCCGGCGCGAGGGCCTTGCGCAGCGACCGCGCGGCCTGGGTCGCGTACACCTGTGCCTGTTCGGTGTCGCCGGTCGCCCCGGACAGCCGCAGCAGGGTGCGGCCGTGGGCCAGGGGCAGTCCGACGGGACGGTTCTCCTGATCGGGCCAGACGTCGGCGAACGCCTCCAGCATGCCGATGGCGCCCTGGAGGAGCGCGCTGTCCCCGCCGAGACGCCACTGCGCCTCCAGCGCGCGCACCCGCTCCAGGGTGAGCCGCAGCGCCTCGCCGGGCTCCAGACCGGGCGCGGCGCAGGCGACGGTGTACTCACGGTCGGCGCGGCGCAGCAGCTCCAGCGCGCCGCGCCGGTCGCCGCGCCGGCGCCGGTCGTCGGCCGCCGCGTGCAGCACCTGTGCCAGCACGGCCCGTTCGCGGACGGCCCGGGGGTGCGCGGCGGCCCGCTCGGCCGCCCGTACGGCCTCACGGAGCAGTTCGCCGCCGCCCTGGACCTCCCACAGCCGCAGCAGACAGCGGGCGGTCTCGGCCCACAGCTCGGGGTCGGCGGCGCCCGGCGCCTCGCGCTCGGTGGCACCGCGGAGCTGCTGCACGGCGTCGATCAGATACTGGACCATGCCGTCGGACTCGAACTGACGCACGAGGACACGGGCGCTCTCCACCGCGGCGTTGGTGGTCCGGTCCTCGGGACCGGGTCCGCCCGGATCGCTGTCGGTGAACTGCTCCGGCAGCGGCATGAAGCGCTCCAGCACCCGGGCCGCCACCTCGGCGAAGGGATGCGGGACCCGCGGTCCGCCCCCGCCCGGCTCCCCGTTCTCCCCGGCGTCGGTGCCGTCGGGGCCGAACGCGCCGTCGTCGTCCAGGCTGCCGCGGGGAAAGAGCGGTCCATGGCTGCCGTCGCCGAGCTGCGCCAGCGCCAGCGCCGGGAAGTTCGGACCGCCCCTGCCGAACCGCTGCTCTATGTACTCCGAGCAGTGCTTGAGCACGAGCATCGCCTCGTCCCGCCCCAGCGGTCCCAGCAGCGCCTCCTGCACCCCGGGGGCGAACTCGTACCACGGACCGTCCTCCGCGCTGTCGCTCTTGCTGCGCGAGAGCAGTCCGCTGAGCAGCACCTCGGCGAGTTCCGAGGGGCCCGAGTCGGGCAGCATCGTGCGCTGTACGAGCTGCATCACCGGCAGATAGAGCGGAGCCGCCGCGAGATAGACGGCGAGCTGTCCGGCGACCGGGGAGGCCGCCGAGCGGAACCGGCTGACGAGCTGGAGCGAGGACATCCGGTCGCCGGGACGCGGCGGGGGCGCCGCCGGATGGTCGGCGCGCACCCAGCCGACCGCGCCGGAGATCCGGCCCGCGCCGGTGCCCGACAGCAGCCGGGCCCAGGCGCCGAGCGCGCCCGCGACCGGCGGCAGTACGGGGATGGCGAGGGCGCCGGGGTGTGCCGCCGCGCCCGCCGATGTCTCGTCGCTGACCTTCAGCACGGCGGCTCCCGCGAGCCCTTCGCCCCGGGAGAGCACACCGTAGGTGACGGGCAGCCGGGTGCGGTTCCACATGCGCTGCGGCAGCGGTTGCAGTACGGCGGTGGGGGCCTGGCGGCCGAGCTGGTGCAGCAGCCGGTGGGCGCGTCCGCTGTGCCAGAGCGGTCCCGCGCAGTCGCTGACGACCACGGTGACCCGGCGGCCGGTCGGATCGCTGAGCCGGTCGGCGGAGCTGAGGGGCGCGGCGGCCGGGTCGGGGCTCCTGCTGACGGCGGGCGCTCCGTCGGGGCCCTGGTGCAGATACCGCACCTGGACATCCCGGAAGGCACCCAACTGGCCGAAGATCTGCTGGAGTTCGCCGAAGAGCCGCTCCCACACCCGCATGGACGACGAGGTGTCCATGACGAACTGAAGGAGCGCGTCCGCCCGGGACACCCCACGGAACACCGGAATGATCAGCCCGCCGGCACGGGCACTTAGTTCAACGGTCGCCACCTCGTCCAGGGTACGGCGCAACGGCGGCGCCGCGGGACGGTATCGCTGGAGCGGGCGCAGGGCGCGCTGGAGTTCCAGGGGCGCGGGCAGCGCGGGCGCCGCGGGCACTCCGAGGGTCAGCGCCGCCGAGGCACCGCCCGACCTGACCCGCGACCCGCCATCGCGGGGTACGGGATAGAGCGCGATCCGCCGGTCGGGGTCCGGGGGTTCGGGCCGCTGGAGCGGCTCGTCCACCGGGCCGTCGTCGCCCGTACGGTCCTCATCGCCCGGCCGGGTGACGGCGAGCGGTCCGGGGCCCGTCGGCTCGGAACCGGCGCGGAGTCCGTCCTCCGTCTGCGCGCCGGCGGGCCGGCCGGGCGGGAGGCCGCTGGTCTGCCGCGCCAGCCAGATGGCATCGCAGAGCTGTTCGGCGTCGGGGTCGAGACCGGCCTCGCGCAGCCGGGCGACGAGCGCGGTGAGCAGCGCGCCGTCGTACGGCGGCCCGTTCCCGCCGGCGGGAGACCGCTCCGGGGCATGCCCGCGTCCCGGCTCCGGGGCATGCCCGCGTCCCGGCTCCGGCTCGCTGTCCGGGCCGTGCCGTACCGTGACGTCGGGCATCAGCGCATCACCTCGGCCGGTCGAGTCGCTGGATGAGCAGGTCGGCGAGCCGGTCCCGGCCTGCCGGGGCGGCGGCGTCGGTGAGGTAGATGGCGTTCAGAAGCTGGTCGGTGGAGATCAGTTCACTGCGCGAGCGCTCCAGGAAGTGGGCGATGAGGTCGTCTCCCGCGCGGGCCGCCTCGTCGCCGAGATGGGCCCGTACGAAGGTGGCGAGCCGCTGATGGTCGGGGCGGCCCAGCTCCAGATGGATACAGCGGCGCATCAGCGGCGCCGGGAAGTCGCGCTCGCCGTTGCTGGTGAGGACGACGAAGGGGAAGGCCCTGCACTGCACCCGGCCGCCCCTCACCTTCACCTTCGTACCGTCGTCGGTGAGCACCTCTGCCTCGCCGTCGGGCAGCCGGTCGGCGATGCGCTCCAGCTCCGGTATGCCGAACTCGCCCTCCTCCAGCACATTGAGCAGGTCGTTCGGCAGGTCGATGTCGCTCTTGTCCAGCTCGTCGATGAGCAGGACACGGGGCAGCGCGGAGGGGAGCAGGGCGGTGCCGAGCGGGCCGAGACGGATATAGCTGCCGATGTCCGCCGACGGATCCCGGTACTCCGCGCCGCCGGTACCGGTGCCGTCCGCGCCGCCGGTACCGGTGTCGTCGGCGTCATCCGTGCCGCCCGGACCGGACGAGCCCCGGTGCGCGGCGATCTGCACATCCTGGAGCCGGGCGATCGCATCGTAGTGGTAGAGCCCGTCCAGCAGCGTGGAGCGGCTGACGATGGGCCAGCGCAGCACCCGGCCGAGCCCCAGCTCATGGGCGACCGAGTGGGCCAGGGTGCTCTTGCCCGCGCCGGGACTGCCGGTGACCAGCAGCGGACGCCGCAGATAGAGCGCGGCATTGATCATCTCCAGCTCCTCCGCGCCCGGCCGGTGCAGCTCCGCCTCGTGCCGGTAGCCGCCGAGCCGCCGGTCGGCGGAGCCGTTCGACGAGGTGTCGTCACCGCCCGCGAAGTCCCGCCAGGGCGGTGGCGGCGGAAGCTGGCTGATGCCTCCGTGCGGTTCGCCGGCCCCTCGGTAGATGAGCCACTCGCCGGGTTCACTCATCACGTGATCCTCATCGTCACTCGTCCGCCGGGGCGGTCTGGGGCAGTCGGGAGGGCCGAACACGCGTCGCCGCGAGGACGACGTGCATCACCGTAGCGATCCGCCGCTGACCCCGTAAGAGGCCCGTGCGCAGGCCCGTTCACGGCGCCTCCAGAAGCTGTCCCGATCCGGGCAGGGGGTGGTGCGGGTCGTCGTAGTAGAGCGCCACGCCGTCCGACCAGTACATCTCCGTCCGGCCGGCCCGCACCCCGCGTCTCAGCTCCTGGATCTTGCGCGGGAGCTGATCGGCCGTCCTGGCCTCGGCGACGGTGTCCAGCGCGCGGCGGTGGAAATCCGCGCAGACCATGTCGGTCCTGTCCTCGCCGCGGCGCAGCAGGGCGATGTGGAAGCCCCCGCGCACCACCCGGGTCAGTCCGGCCGCCGTCTCGCCGTCGGGCCGGTCCCCGTACCGGCAGAGCACCGGCACGGTCTCGTACGCCAGCGCCCGCAGGTCCTCCTCCATCGGTACGGGTACCCGCAATCCGTCCTCGCAGTCGATGATCTCGCCCCGCATCGCGACGCTCCAGGTGCGGTTCCACCGGGCCCTGTGCTCACGCGCCTCGCCCTCCGAGAGCGGCGGCTCGGGATTCGAACAGCGGACCACCACCGGGCGTACGACACCGAGCGGCGGCTCGTCGCGCGACAACTGCCAGCGGTCGACCTCCAGACCGAGCTGCGCCTGGACGACGGCGACCTGGAGCACGGCGGGGCTGTCCGGTTCGTCGCACCGCCGGAACGCCTCGGCCAGCGGCGCGGCGAGTCTGGCCGGCAGGTCCTGGGCGGGGGTGCCCCTGCTGTCCTCCCTGACGGGCACCACCTCGCCGGTGTGCCGGGCGACACCGACCCGCCAGTCGTAGCTGTCCCGCTCCCAGCCGCGCGGCTCCAGCTCCAGCAGGACGAAGGAGCCCTCGCCCTCCACGGGACGCTCGCCGTACGCCGGGGACGCGCGCCGCTGCGCGCGGTCGGTGCGGTGGCGGGCCGCGGACCAGAGCCGGGTGATCTCGTTGCGGAACTCACGCGAGAGCCGGTCGTCGGCGATCCACTTCACCCAGTTCCAGAGCGCCTCCTCGGCCGCCGCCGTGGAGTGGGTGACATAGGGGCGCTCGGCGGAGATGACGCTCATGCAGTAGCGCAGGACGAGTTCGAGCGCGGCCTCGCCGCCCCTGGTCTCGTACAGCGCGCCGAGCCCGTCCCGCCAGCTCCTCGGCGCCGGATAGCGGTCGACCGAGTGGACGTTCGGCAGCCGGACCAGCAGATCGAGCAGACCGCGCGTGGAGACCGGCGGCGGCAGTTCGGCGAGTCTGCCGAGCAGGATGATGCGCTGCTGCGGGGTGAGCGCGCGGTCGGCGCCCGCGCCGAGTCCGCTCTGCACATCGGCCCAGGTGCGGCCGGTGCCCACCCGGCTGGTGTGGCGGTCCGCGTGATAGCGGTCATGGGCGTGGAACACGGCCTGGTAGTCGTCGTCGGACTCGGCTCCGGCCATCGCGGCGGGCACCGGCAGCGAGCGGAGCTGCTCGATACCGATCGAGGTGCCGCCCAGACCGCCGACGAGCTGCGACTTGAGCACACCGACCACCTCGCCGCGGGCCGGGTCGACGGCGGGTCCGCCGGAGACACCCGGCGGCAGCAGGTCCCCGCCGAGCCGCATCTGCTCGTCCGGATCGCCCCAGCCGCCGAGCGTGCCCTGCACGGTGCAGAAGCCGCTGAGCCGCTTGAGCCGGCCGCCCACCTCCGTCCACCCGGAGTAGAGCACCTGCCCGCCGGCGAAGTAGGCCGCGGGCCGCTCGGTGACATAGACACAGGGGTGCTCGATGGGTCTGCCGAGTCTGATGAGCGCCAGATCGGGGCCGGGCCAGCTCCCGGGCGTACCGAACGAGCGTGCCGCGAGCGCGTCGCGCGGCGGCTCGGGAAGCGCGGCGACCACGGAGCCCGTCACCGACGACTCGCCCTCGCCGCTGCCGGGGCCGGTCTCGAAGACCACTGTCACGTCCCGCCCCTCCCCCTGCATCGCCACATGCGCACACGTGAGAACCCAGCTCGGGGCGATGAAGAAGCCGCTCCCCAGGAAGCCGCCGCCCGGTTCATCAGGGGCATACCCGTAGGCCGGGCCATGGATGCGCACGGTCGCCGCCGCGACGAGGTCCTTGAGCGCACGCCGGGTCTCGTCCGAGGCGCCCGGCGCGCCCCGGCCGAACCCGTCGATCATGGTCCGCTCCCGGCCGGAGGCGTGAGCCCGCCGGGGTGCGCCGGTGCGCCGGGTGGTGCGCCCCCGGGCTCCGCGCCGGGCGCCGGAGCCGTCGGCGCGCCCCCCGCCGATGCCCCGCCGGAGGGCGCCGCTCCGGACGGCTCGCCTCCGGGCGATGCCCCGCCGGGCGATGTCCCGCCCGGTGACGCTCCGCCGGACTGCGGCGCCCCGGAGGGTGCGGCCGTGGGCGGTGCCATCGCCTGGGGAGGCACGAGCGGCGCCGCCGACAGATCAGCGGGCGGTCCGCCGTTGTTCCAGGTGAGAGTCACCTTGATCGCCCCCTTGGCCTCACCGTCCGCGAGCAGTCCCACGACCTTGCCCGCCTTGGCGGTCAGTTCGATGCCGAACTCGATGCTGACCTCGTCGGGCCGCACCGTCCTCAGCGGTCCCGCCAGCGACCTCGCGACACTGGTGACCACCCCGTTCAGACTCTCCACCCGCGCCTGCACCTGATCGGCGAATCCGGTGTCCGAGTAGGTCAGCCCCCCGGAGGGCCGCCTCAGCTCCTCGGCACCCGAGATCCGGGCCCATACGGGCGTGCCGTCAGGCATCTCGATACGGGTGATACGGACTTCTCCGTCCTCCATGACGCCCCCGTTCCCCCAATTCCCCGCAGGTTAACGGCAGTACGGAGCCGAAGCGAGGCAATGGAGGAGGACGGCGATTCGCCCCCGCCCGGTTCCCCGGTGGTCCCGGACGCGGCCGGGAGGCCGGGCCGCGCGCCGCCGTACCGCCCCTCACCAGGCATTGAGGACCAGGCATTAGGCTGTTCGGCATGTACTTCACCGACCGTGGGATCGAGGAGCTGGAGAAGCGGCGCGGCGGGGAGGAGGTCACTTTCGAGTGGCTCGCCGAGCAGCTCCGTACGTTCGTCGACCTCAATCCCGACTTCGAGGTGCCGGTCGAACGGCTCGCGACATGGCTGGCCCGGCTGGACGACGAGGACGAGGACGGGTGAGCACCCGGCACGGTCCGGCGCGCAGCCGGTCGTACGCGAGCGTCAGCATCCCCTGAGTGATCAGCAGGGCACCGGCGAAGGCCCATCCCGCGCTGTGGCGGCGCGCCGCCCAGAGCGTGAGCGGGACACCGGCCGCGAGCTGGCCCGCACCGGCCAGCCGGGCCCGGGGGCCGCGCAGCCAGGGCCCGAGCGGCCCCTCCTCGACGACATCCAGCTCGGCCCGTACGGTGTCGCGCCAGCCCGCCCACTCCACCTGCTCGGCACCCGGCTGGACACGCGCCACCTCCCGCAGCCGGTCGGCCGGTTCACCCGGACCCAGCCCGACCGGGAGCACGACCCCGGCCCTGGAGAGATACGCGGCGAAGGCGAGCAGCCGGTCCCGGGAGTCGGCGTCCGGGTCCTGACGGGTCAGCGGTTCCAGGGCCGGGAGGTCCAGTACGGGATCGAGGCCGAGACGGGCCGTGAACGTACGCATCGCCTCGTCCTCGCCCACCGGGGTGCCGTCCGCCAGCCAGACATAGCCGACCGTGCGCCGGAATCCGGCCGCCAGGGTGTATCCGGCGCGGTCCGCGTCCCACCAGAGGGCGAGCACCGGCCAGTTGACGCCGACGGCGAGCGCGGTGGACCAGCCCGCGACCACACGGTCGACCGGCTCGCCGCCGTCCCGCCAGGGCTTGCCCTCGGGCACCAGCACGCTCCAGCCGGGGCCCGCCGGGACGAGCAACAGCCGTTCGCGGAGCAGATGGGCGGCGGGCCGTACCGCCGCCGGCTCGGCCCGGCAGAGCAGCAGAGCCCCCACGGAAGTCGCGTTCATGCCTCTTACGCTAGGACACTTCGCCCGGATATGAGCGCTATGCCCGTCGAGAGCCCCTGGGGTTCCCTCGGGTTCGGCCACCCGGCCTTGACTTCCCGGAACCGCGATATATCGTGTTTCTCAGGAGACGCGATATGTTGCGTCAAGGCAGGCCCTGGGAGGTCAGCACGATGCCAGAGTCGACATGGGAAGTCGCCGGGCCGACGAAGCTCGCCTTCGACGACCCGGTGACCGCGGTCCATGTGCGCATCGTCGACGGGACGGTGAATGTCGTCGGCACGGACGAGTCCGCGCCGAGCCGGCGGGGCGGCGCCCGGCTGGAGATCTCCGGTGTCGAGGGACCGCCGCTGACCGTGACCCGGAGCGGCTCCACGCTCACCGTGGCCCATGGGGAACTGCCCTGGAAGGGCCTCCTCAAGTGGCTCGACCGCGGCGGCCCGCACCGCAGCGCCGTCGTCTCCCTCGCCGTCCCCTCGGGCGCGGCGGTGGAGGTCGGGGTGGTCGGGGCGGGGGCCGTGGTCTCCGGGATGCGGGGACGTACGGACGTCCGGGGGGTCAGCGGCGACACCACACTCGTCGGGCTGTCGGGCGAGGTCCGCGCCGACACCGTCTCCGGAAGTCTGGAGGCACAGGCCGTCACCGGCGATCTCCGCTTCAACTCGGTCTCGGGCGATCTGACGGTCGTGGAGGGCGCGGGATCCTCCGTACGGGCCGACTCGGTCAGCGGCGACATGGTCGTCGACCTCGATCCGGGGGACCGGCCCACGGACATCAAACTGACGTCGGTCTCCGGCGAGGTCGCGATCCGGCTGCCGCATCCCGCGGACGCGCGGGTCGAGGCGAACACGGCGAGCGGCCGGGTGGCCAACGCGTTCGAGGATCTGCGGGTCAGCGGGCGGTGGGGGGCCAAGCGGATCACCGGCACGCTGGGGGCGGGCACGGGCACACTCAGGGCGACGACGGTGTCAGGATCGATCGCGCTGCTGAGAAGGCCGCCGGCGCGGTACGAACCGGCCGTCCCGGTGCCGACGGACGCGGTGCCGACCGACGCGGTGCCGACCGATGTGAAGGAGCTCTGACATGCCCCCGGTCTTCGCCCATGGCCGACTCCGGCTCTATCTGCTCAAGCTCCTCGACGAGGCGCCCCGCCACGGGTACGAAGTGATCCGGCTGCTGGAGGAGCGCTTCCAGGGCCTGTACGCGCCGTCCGCCGGGACCGTCTACCCCCGGCTGGCCAAGCTGGAGGCCGAGGGGCTGGTGACCCATGCCACCGAGGGCGGGCGCAAGGTCTACTCGATCAGCGACGCGGGCCGCGCCGAACTGGCGGGCCGCGGCGGCGAACTGGCCGATCTGGAGCTGGAGATCCGCGAGTCGGTCTCCGAACTGGCCGCGGAGATCCGCGAGGACGTACGGGGCGCGGCGGGACAGTTGCGCAGCGAGATGCGCGCGGCGGCCTCCGAGACCCGTAAGGACGGCACGCGGACGGACTGGGACACGGCGTTCGCGGACAGCGAGTCGTGGCGCGCGGCGAAGGAGGAGCTGAAGCGCGCGAAACAGGAGTGGAAGGAGCAGGCACGGCGCGCGAAGGACGAGTCCCGCCGGGCCCGCGAGGACGCGCAGCAGGCGCGCCGTCAGGCCAAGGAGGCCCAGGAGACGGCTCGTCAGGAGATGCAGCGCATCGCGAAGCAGGTCCAGGACCAGGTGCAGGACCACTTCCTGCGCGGCGACTGGCCGACGGGGGTACGGGAGGGCCTGTCGGAACTGGCCGGCCAGCTGGGCGGCCTGACCTGGGGTGCCAGGCCCGAGCCCACACCCGCCAAGCCCGGCGCCGGGGAGTCCGGGGCCGCCGAGCCCGGGGCCCGAGAGCACAGCTCCACCCGCCCCGGATCGGCCGAGCCGGCGTCAGCCCGGTCCAGTACGGCCGAGCCCATGGCACCGGCGCAGGACCCCGCCTGGCTCAAGGAGACCCCGGAGACCGGTGACCCTGCCCGCGATCTGGACCGTCTCCTGGACCGCTTCCGGGACGACATCCGGGACGCGGCGCGGGACAACGGCGTAACCCCCTCCCAACTGGCCTCCGCCCGCCGCCACTTGTCCACGGCGGCGGCCCATATCAGCGCGGTGCTGCGGTTGCCGGGGGACTGACGGGCGGCCCCGAATGGCCGAGAACGGACTGAAGTGCCTGTAGCGGGGCGGTTCGGAAGGAAGATATGAAGCCCCGGAACTGGACAATCGCGGCGGGCATTTCGTTCCTCGCCATGACGCTGACGGCGCTCCGGCGTCGGCGTGCTGTCCGGCTCCGCGCGAACGCACGGTGACCGACCGTCCCGTTCGCCGGGGGGCTGTCGGGCCGTCAGCCGGTCGCCGGAGGGGCTGACGGGGGTCCGACGGGGGCGCGCCGCCGAACATCGTCCGCTCCAGCGTCCCGTACGTCGCCCCGTGGTCGGCCAGGACCTCCGCCACCACGCCCGGCCTGGCCGTCAGAGCCAGGAGGCTCCGGGCGCCGCGGCCGGACGACGTCAGGGCGTCAGGGCGTCAGCACGACCTTCCCGAACAGGTCGCCCGCCGCCATCCGTTCGAACCCCTCCCGCGCCCGGTCCAGCGGCAGTACCGCGTCGATCACCGGACGTACCCCCGCCGTCGCGCAGAACGCGAGCAGATCCTCCAGCTCGTCCTTGGTGCCCATCGTCGAGCCGACGACCCTCAGCTCCAGGAAGAAGATCCGGGTCAGCTCGGCGTGCGCCGGGCGGTCACCGCTCGTCGCACCCGAGATCACCAGGGTGCCGCCGCGCCGCAGACACTTGATGGAGTGCGACCAGGTCGCCGCACCGACCGTCTCGATGACCGCGTCCACCCGGTGCGGCAGCCGCGCGCCCGGCTCGAACGCCTCCAGCGCGCCCAGTTCGACCGCGCGCGCCCGCTTGGCCGCGTCACGGCTCGTCGCGTACACCCGTAGCCCCGCCGCGCTGCCGAGGGCGATCGCGGCGGTGGCGACCCCGCCGCCCGCGCCCTGGACGAGCACGGAATCCCCGGGCCGTACCCCGGCGTTGGTGAAGAGCATCCGGTACGCGGTGAGCCAGGCGGTGGGCAGACAGGCGGCCTCCTCGAAGGTGAGACCGGCGGGCTTGGGCAGTACGTTCCACACCGGCACGGTGACCTGCTCGGCGAAGGTGCCCTGGTAGTGCTCGGTGAGGATCGAGCCGGTCTCCCGGGGCCCGACGCCATGACCGGTCTGCCCGATGACGGAGTGCACGACGACCTCGTTGCCGTCCTCGTCGATCCCGGCCGCGTCGCAGCCGAGGATCATCGGGAGCCTCTCCTCGGGCAGCCCCACCCCGCGCAGCGACCAGAGATCGTGGTGGTTGAGGGAGGCGGCCTTCACCGTGACGGTCGTCCAGCCGGGCCGTACCCCGGGCGCCGGGCGCTCACCCAGCACCAGGCCGGCGAGGGGGTCGTTGAAGTCGGTACGCGCTACGTAGGCGGCAAACATGATCTCGACCCTAGAGGCGCGGGGCGGCGCGCGGGAACTGTCCGGGCCTGTGACGCGGGCCGCGCCGCACCCGTCGAGGGGTACGACACGGCCCGTACGCACACAGCGCCGCCGACGGTGCGTCAGCGCCGCGCCACGCCCTCCGCGCGCGCCGCCGCGGCCACCGCCGCCGTCACGGCGGGCGCGACCCGCTCGTCGAACGGCGAAGGGATCACATAGTCCGCGGCGAGTTCGTCACCGACGACATCCGCGAGCGCGTTCGCCGCGGCGAGCTTCATGCCCTCGGTGATCCGGGACGCCCGCACCTGGAGCGCTCCCGCGAAGACCCCCGGGAAGGCCAGCACGTTGTTGATCTGGTTGGGGTAGTCGCTGCGCCCGGTCGCCACGACCGACGCGTACTGGTGCGCGATGTCCGGGTGGACCTCGGGGTTCGGGTTGGCCATCGCGAAGACGAACGCCCCCGGCGCCATCGAGGCGATCGCCGGCTCCGGCACCGTACCGCCGGACACGCCGATGAAGACGTCCGCGCCGGAGAGCGCGGACTCCAGCGAGCCGGAGAGCCGGGTCCGGTTGGTCAGCCCGGCGAGCTCCCGCTTGACGTCGGTCAGATCGCCGCGGTCCGGGCTGACGAGGCCCTTCCTGTCGGCCACGGCGACATCGCCGATGCCCGCCTCCAGCAGGAACTTGGCGATGGCGACACCGGCCGCGCCCGCGCCCGAGATGACGGCGCGCAGCTCGCCCAGGGGACGCCCCGTCAGCTTCGCCGCGTTCCGCAGGGCGGCGAGCGTCACGATGGCCGTGCCGTGCTGGTCGTCGTGGAAGACCGGGATGTCGAGCCGCTCCTGGAGCCTGCGCTCGATCTCGAAGCAGCGCGGCGCCGAGATGTCCTCCAGATTGACTCCGCCGAAGGAGGGCGCGAGCCGTACGACGGTCTCGATGATCTCGTCCGTGTCGGTGGTGCCGAGCGCCAGCGGCACCGCGTCCACCCCGCCGAACTGCTTGAACAGGATCGCCTTGCCCTCCATCACGGGGAGCGAGGCCTCCGGCCCGATGTCGCCGAGTCCGAGCACCGCCGTACCGTCCGTCACGACGGCGACGACCTGCGACTTCCAGGTGTAGTCATGGACCAGCTCGGGCCGGTCCGCGATGGCGCTGCACACCTTGGCGACGCCGGGTGTGTACGCGAGGGACAGATCGTCCTTGTCCCGGATCGGCACGGTCGCCTGGATGGCCATCTTGCCGCCGCGGTGCAGCGCGAAGGCCGGATCGAATGCCTGATCGAAGGGCTCGCCCTGAGCGCTGCCCGTACCGCTCCGGGCGCTGCCCGTACCGCCCTGAGCGCTCCCCGTACCGCCCGGACCGCCACCGGCGGTGCCACGGGCGGCGCCACGGGCTGTGCCACTGGTGCCGGCGTCGGTGCTGCGAGGATTCACGATCTCCGCTGCCATGTGCTGATGACCCCTTACGTCTTCATGGTTGAGGGTGGCCACTCCTGGTTGAGGAGGGGTGGGTGGGCACCGCGTCCGTGCCCCGCGAGGGCGGTTGGCCCGCCCGGCGGGGTCCCTGCGGACGCGCGGGCGCGCCGCACACGCGCCCTGGGCCCCGGATGAGGGGTGTGATGTCCTTCTTACCCGACGGACCTCCGCGTCCACGAGTCCATATGGCCGCGACGACACGACCCATGGCCGAACCGTCCGACATCGCTGACATACGGCATGGATCATGTTCGGGAACGGTAGGGAACCGGAGATCCTCCGGCCGGAAGAAGGCATTCCAACAGATGGTCCGGTCTTGAGGTACCGCCATGTTGGGGGTGGGGGGTGTCCCGTTACCCGATTTTGACATGCTCGGCCCCCTGAATGGGCCAGTCCGAATGGCAGGATGCCCTAATCACAAATGGTCGCGGTACTCGAAGGCGCGTTCCCGGCCACTTGGCAGCTCCCCTCACCGCCGGAGGATCCTGATCATGATCGCACGCACCACCCGCCGTACGACCGCCGCGAGGTCCCGGATCGCCACGGCCGGCGCGATCGCGGTCGCGGGCACCCTGCTGCTGACCGCCTGCGGCGACCAGACGGACAGCGGCAACGGAGGTCCGAAGACCTCGGAGACGAACAAGGCCCCGCTCTTCGATCAGCTCCCCAAGGCGATCCAGGACAAGGGTGTCATCAAGGTCGGCTCGGACATCGCGTACCCGCCGATCGAGTTCAAGGACGAGTCCGGCAAGACGGTGGGCTTCGACCCGGACCTGGCGGACGCGATGGGCAGACAGCTCGGGGTGAAGTTCCAGTTCGAGACCGGCACGTTCGACACCCTGCTCACGGGTCTGCGCTCCAAGCGGTACGACATCGCCATGTCGGCCATGACGGACACGAAGGACCGTCAGAACGGTGTGGACGGCGACACCGGCAAGAAGGTCAGCGAGGGCGTCGACTTCGTCGACTACTTCACCGCCGGTGTCTCGATCTACACCAAGAAGGGTGACGACAAGGGCATCGCCGCCTGGTCCGACCTCTGCGGCAAGAAGATGGTCGTCCAGCGCAACACCGTCTCGCACGATCTGGCCGAGGCCGAGAGCAAGAAGTGTACGGCGGCGGGCAAGGGCAAGATCTCCCTGGAGCCCTTCGACAACGACCTGGAGGCCCAGACCCGGCTGCGCGCCGGTGGCGCCGACGCCGGCTCCAGCGACTTCCCCGTCGCCGCGTACGCCGTGAAGACCTCGGGCGGCGGCAATGACTTCCAGCTCGTGGGCGAGCAGGTCGAGGCCGCTCCGTACGGCATCGCCGTGGCCAAGGGCAACGAGCTGTCGAAGGCGCTGCTGGCCGCCCTGAACGAGATCATCAAGAACGGCGAGTACGGCAAGGTCGTCGCCAAGTGGGGCGTCGAGGCCGGCGCTGTCACGGAAGCCAAGCTCAACGGCGGATCCTGAGCCCGTCCGCGCACGGCTTCGAAACACAGCCTCGGAACACGGCCTCGAAGGCCCTGAAAGGCGACATCCGTGACGGTTGACATCCACACATCGGACGGCCCCCAGGACGGCCCAGGCGACACGGCACCCATCCCGCCGGAATCCATCAAGGCGATTCCGGTGCGGCACTACGGGCGGTACGTGTCCGCGGTGATCGCGATCGGCGCGCTGGTCGCGCTGGTCTACGCCTTCGCGAAGGGCGACGTGACCTGGGGCGCCATCCCCGACTACTTCTTCGACAGCCAGATCCTGACGGGCGTCAGGAACACCGTGGTCATCACGGTGCTCGCGATGGTGCTCGGGGTCGTGCTGGGCATCGTCCTGGCGGTGATGCGGCTGTCGAAGAACCCGGTGACGTCCACCATCGCGTGGTTCTACATCTGGTTCTTCCGCGGCACCCCCGTCTATGTACAGCTCCTGGTCTGGTTCAACCTGGGCATCGTCTTCGAGTACATCAACCTCGGACCGATCTACAAGGACGAGTGGTCCTCGTTCATGACCCCGTTCCTCTGTGCGCTGCTGGGCCTCGGGCTCAACGAGGCGGCGTACATGGCGGAGATCTGCCGGGCCGGCCTCCAGTCGGTCGACGAGGGCCAGACGGAGGCGGCGCACGCGCTGGGCATGAGCCACGGCAAGACGCTGCGCCGGATCGTCGTACCGCAGGCGATGCGGGTGATCGTGCCGCCCACCGGCAACGAGGTCATCAATATGCTCAAGACCTCGTCGCTGGCGGTGGCCGTGCAGTACACCGAACTGCTGCGGGCGACCCAGAACGTCTCGCAGAGCTCGGGCGCCACGGTCGAGATGCTCTTCCTCGCCGCGGTCTGGTACATCATCCTGACCTCGGTGCTCAGCATCGGCCAGTACTACCTGGAGCGTCACTACGCGCGCGGGTCGAGCCGCAGCCTGCCGCCGACACCGTTCCAGCGCGTCCGTGCCAATCTGCTCTCCCTCGGCCGGCCCAAGGGAGGCACGGCATGACCCGGACGGTGAAGGACGGCGATATGAACGGGACCCCGATGGTGCGGGCCGAGGGCGTCCACAAGTCCTTCGGTGCCGCGCACATCCTCAAGGGCATCGACCTGGAGGTCGCGCCGCGCGAGGTCTTCTGTCTGATCGGGCCCTCCGGCTCCGGCAAGTCGACCTTCCTGCGGTGCATCAACCATCTGGAGAAGATCAACGCCGGCCGGCTGTCGGTCGACGGCGAGCTGGTCGGCTACCGCCAGAGGGGCGACAAGCTGTACGAGCTGAAGGACAGCGAGGTGGCCAGGAAGCGCCGGGACATCGGCATGGTCTTCCAGCGCTTCAATCTCTTTCCGCATATGACGGCGATCGAGAACATCATGGAGGCGCCGGTCCAGGTGGCCGGCGAGACCAAGGCCGTGGCCCGTGCCCGTGCCGAGCGGCTGCTCGACCGGGTCGGTCTGGCCGACAAGGCCGGCAGCTATCCCTCCCAGCTCTCCGGCGGCCAGCAGCAGCGCGTGGCGATCGCCCGCGCGCTGGCCATGGAGCCGAAGCTGATGCTCTTCGACGAGCCGACCTCGGCGCTCGACCCCGAGCTGGTGGGCGATGTCCTCGATGTCATGCGCGATCTGGCCCAGGACGGCATGACGATGATCGTGGTCACCCATGAGATGGGCTTCGCCCGTGAGGTCGGCGACGCCCTGGTCTTCATGGACAACGGTGTGGTGGTCGAATCCGGCCATCCGCGCGAGGTCCTGACGAACCCTCAGCACGACCGGACGAAGTCGTTCCTGTCGAAGGTGCTGTAACGGAGGCATGGACCGGCGGAAGCATCGGCCGGCGGGGCGGTACGGACGACTCCGTACCGCCCCCGCCGTACGGCGCCGCCGTACGGCCCCCGCCGGCGCGGCGGTGGCTACTTGGGCGGTGGCTACTCGGGCGGTGGCTACTTCAGCGCGAGTACGAGGGTGTCGGAGGGCGAGGCCCACACCGCGCGCGCCTCACCGAAGCCCGCCTCCAGGAGCGTCCGCGTGTGCCAGTCCAAGGAGGGGGTGTCCCCGTCGGCGTGCTCTCCGTAGATCTCGAACCGCTCGGCGGTCGGCGCGGCGAGGACGGGGTCCTTGCCCGCGAGGTCCCACCAATCGGCCCAGTCGAGGGCGCCCGCGGCCCTGGCGCGGTCCATACCGGCGTGCCGGTGCGCGCGCTCCACCGCGTTGATCCGGGGGGTGTCCGGGTCCGTCATGTGGTCGGCGTTCATAAAAACGCCGCCGTCCCTGACGAGCCCCGCGAGCTGTCCGTACAGCGCGGCCAGCGGCGCGGTGTTGAGCCAGTGGAGCGCTGTCGCGGTGAGGACGGCGTCGTACGGACCGGGGGGCAGCAGCCGCGTCCAGCCGGGGTCCGCGAGATCCGCGGTCACGAAGCTCACGCGCTCGTCCCCGGCGAAGTAGCCCCGGGCGATGGCCAGAAGGGCCGGGTCGAGGTCGACACCGGTGCTGGTGGCGGCGGGGAACCGGCGCAGCAGCCGGTCCGTGATGCTCCCCGTGCCGCACGCGAGGTCCAGCACCCTCGGCTCCGGGCCCGCCACGGCCTCGACCATGTCCAGCATCACCCGGAAGCGCTCCTCGCGGTCCGGCATGTACCACTCCTGCTGGCGGTCCCAGCTCTCCTGCCAGGCCCGCCAGTCGGTCCCGGCCGCCGTCTCGGTCATGAGCGCCTCCCTTGTAATACCCTAGAGCCATAAACAGCCATTACATCCCTGCCCGCCCCGACTTTAGACCGCTTCCGTAAGGACTACAAGTGGAACTGGCCTCTTACTCGGACTCCGCCGTACGCCTGGTCAACACCGAGGAACCGGCCCGCGGCACGGACACCCTGACCTCGGTCGAGGCCGTCCGCGCCCTCTTCGGCCCCAGCTCCCAGGCGGCGCGCCGCGCCACCGACGCGGATGTCACCCGCTTCCGCTCGGTACGGGCCCGGCTGCGCGCGGTCTTCACCGCCGCCGACGCGGGCGAGGCCACCCAGGCGGTGGATCTGCTCAACTCGCTGCTGCTGGAGTTCCCCGTCAGCCCGCAGATCTCCGGCCACGGCTATCTCGACGACGAGGGCCATCCGCGCTGGCACATGCATCTGGCGGACCACCCCTCGAACGCGACGGCCGGATACGCGGCGACCGCGGCGATGGGGCTCGCGTTCCATCTGACCGAGTACGGGGTCGACCGGCTGGGGCTGTGCCAGGCGGCGCCGTGCCGCAACGCCTATCTGGACACCTCCACCAACCGGTCGCGCCGCTACTGCTCCGACCGCTGCGCGACCCGGGCCAATGTCGCCGCCTACCGGGCCCGCAAACGCCTGGAGACCGAGCGCTCCGCCGGGACCGGCCGTACCGCGGAGACCGTCCGCACCGCCGAGACGAGCCAGGAGATCACCGCGCGCACCGACCGCTGATCGCCCAGCGGCCGGTACCGCGCCCTGACCCGCCCCAGCAGCAGTTCCTCGGGCACCGTCCCGAACACCCGGCTGTCACCCTCGGCGCCGGGATTGTCCCCGAGCACCCACCAGCCGCCGTCGCGCCGCTCCACCAGCCGTTTCACGATGAGCAGGTCCTGTTGCAGCGGGTGTTTGAGCACCGCGACGTCGCCCGCCTTCACCGGGGCGCGATAGTGCACCAGGAGCTGATCGCCGTGTTTGAGCGTCGGATACATGGACGGACCCATCACCTCCGCGATCCCCAACTGCACTCTCGGCTGCCGCCCGTGCTCCGTCATCCGGCACCTCCCGGTCCCACGGTACGTTCCGCCACCAGTCCCATATTCACCCCGGACTTTTGTCCTAAGCCCTAGGGGGCACTCGCGAAATCAGACTTCTCACCGAGTAATGTCGCACCTGAGAAGACGATCACGAGGAAGGACAGCTCCATGCTTTCCCGCCTGTTTGCCCCGAAGGTGAAGGTCAGCGCCCACTGCGACCTCCCCTGCGGTGTGTACGACCCCGCCCAGGCCCGCATCGAGGCCGAGTCGGTCAAGGCCGTCCAGGAAAAGATGCAGGGCAACGACGACGCCCACTTCCAGGCGCGCGCCACGGTCATCAAGGAGCAGCGCGCCGAGCTCGCCAAGCACCATGTCTCGGTGCTCTGGAGCGACTACTTCAAGCCCCCGCACTTCGAGAAGTACCCGCAGCTCCACCAGCTCGTCAACGACACCCTCAAGGCGCTCTCCGCCGCGAAGGCGTCCACAGACCCGAAGACGGGCGAGAAGGCGCTGGAGCTCATCGCCGAGATCGACCGTATCTTCTGGGAGACGAAGAAGGCTTGATCTTAGATCATGCCCTCTGACCTGCGATTTCCTTGGTTGCAGTGTCTCCGAGTCCGCACCCGGTCCGCAGGCCGCCGAGAACGGCGTCCATGACGGTCCGGGTGCGGTCTTCTTCGCCCGGCCACAGGTGGGCGTAGATCCGCAGCGTGATGACGGCGGACGCGTGACCGAGGACCAGCTGGACCTGCTTGACGCTCGCACCGCCGGCGATGAGCGCGGAGGCGTAGAAGTGACGCAGGTCGTGGGTCACCATGTGCGGCAGCTCGACGGGCTTGCGGCCCTCGCGCTCGGCCGCCTGGAGCGCCTTGCGGGCGCAGTTCCATTCGGTCTTCCAGCGGCGGTAGTTGAGCGGTTCGCCCTCCTCCATGGTGAACAGCCACTCCTTGGAGGGGCGTGCGGCGAGGTGCGTGAGGAGCGCATCGGTGACGACTTCGCCGACCGGGACGGTTCGCCGGGACTTGGCGGTCTTCGGCGGGCCGATCTTCCCGGACTGGAGGCGCTGGCGCTCGACTCGGATGACGCCGACCTTGAAGTCAACGTCCGACACCTTGAGGCCGAGCAACTCGCCTATTCGCAAGCCTGATCCGGCAAGCGTGACGATGGCCGCGCGGATGTACGGCGGCATCGTGCGCGCCATGGTCTCGACCTGCGCAACCGTGGGTGGGGTGACCTCCTCGTCCTGCATGGGCGGGAGGGTGATCCGGCGGCACGGGCTGGAGGCGATGACCTTGTCCTCGACGGCCGCGGTCATGAGGCGTACGAGGACGTCGTAGACGTTGCGCACGCTGCCGGGACCGAGCTGCTCGGACAGGCTCTTGAAGAGCACCTGGAGGTCGTTGCGGTGTATCGCCGCCATGGCGCGGGCGCCAAGTGCCGGGACGAGGTGGAGCCGGAGCGCGTTGTCGGTGATCCGCTCACCCGCCTCGCTTGAGATGAGCGACTCCTCCCATTTCTTCGCGTACTTCTCGAACGTGATCCGTCCGGCCTGCGGGTCAACGTACTGGCCCGTGACGATGCTGGCCGTGACCTCGTCGAGCCAGCGCTGGGCGTCGAGCTTCCGGTCGAAGTGGCGGGCGTGTTCCTTGCCGTCGAGGTCGCGATATCGGGCCCGCCATTTGCCGTTGGGGCGCTTCTGGATGTTGGCCAAGTGGCCTCTCCTTCGTCTCGGTTGTCAGTAGTGGCCACCGTCCTCGATGTCGCCGCTGAGGGTGCGAGCGTCCCGCTCGTCGCCCATGAGGCGGAGGCACTGCTCGTGGATCGCCCGCGAGCTGTCGGGATGGGCCTTGATGTGGTCGGCGATGGCGACCACGGCGTGATGGAGGCGGTCGCGTGCGTCGCGGGCCTCGTAGAACGACTCGACGGCTTCTTGGACCAGCCGCCGACTGTCGATGTCGAGCCCCTCCAGGGGTGGGGACATCAGCTCTTCGAGGGGGAGCTCGAAGACGCGGGTGAAGGCAAGGGCCTCGTCGAGATTGATGCGTCGGCGAGGTGTGCCGTTCTCGATGCGCCAGACCGCTGTCTGGTTCATCTTGACGCCAGCTCTGGTCACCCGCTCCGCCAGCTCGGTCGTGCTCCACCCTCTGACCTCGCGCTCCAGGGCCACACGCGCGGCCACATTCCCCTCGCTGTAGAGCAGCGGCACCTCGCCACCCTCGGGCCTATCGCCTGCCACCGAACCTCCATCATCACCGTAGCTATCCAAATTGAAACATGAGCTTCCCGATTTGGGTAACCGGGGATCGTCGGGTACGACTCTATGCAGATCGAATCACCACCTACCCGAATGGGAATGCATGCGATACCTGACCACCGCCGAGGTCGCCGAGCGTTACCGCACAGCCGAGAGCACCGTCCGCTACTGGCGCCAGATCAAGAAGGGACCGCGCGGCATCAAGGTCGGCAAGCGGGTGCTCTACCCCGAGGCCGAGCTGCTGCGCTACGAGCGCACGCTGATCGACGGCCGAGACGAGTGGGGTCTGGCCTCATGAGCCGCCAGCAGCCCCGAACACAGCAACGGCCCCCGGCGCGCCAACGCCGAGGGCCGGAGATTCCCCAGCACGTCGCCCATCCCTGAACGCACGAACCGATGAGAGGCGGGACCTTGCCCGTCCCGTCCCTCACCTGAGAGGAACGTCGATGGAGGACTCTACGTCCCCCGCCACCTCGAACACATCCCACAAGGTCGTCTGGCCCGCCGCCGCGGTCCCCGGCCAGGGCATCCCGTGGCTCGGCCCGGACCGAGCGGACGGCCGGTCCGCCCTTCCGGGGGCCGGCGATCGACCGGACCGTGCCGCTGGTCCGGGCGGTCCGGGACCGGACCAACCCACGGCCGAAACCCGGACCGAAGTTCCGGACAACCCGGACCAGGAACCCGGACCGACGGAGAACGCGCAGCTCAACGGCCTATCGGACCGGACCGGGAACCCGGACCATGGGCCCGGTCCGGAAGCCACGAACCGCGCGGAGAGTTCCGGTCAGTCGGATGGCGAACCCGGACCATCGGTCCCGGTGGACCACGGTGATCCGGGGACGGTCCCCGAACCCGGACCGGGAATTGGGGACCGCGAGCGCGCCGGTCTCACGGCGGACCGGGACCAGGACGGGACCGCCGTACTGGACGAGCTGCGTGCCGCGATCGGCCGGTACGTCGTACTGCCGAGCGAGGAGGCCCTGACCGCAGTCACCTTGTGGGTGGCGGCCTCCCACATCCAGCCTGCCCTCCAGCACGCGCCGCGCCTGGCGGTGGTGGGGCCGACCAAGGGATGCGGCAAGTCCCGCGTCCTGGACGTGCTCCACGAGACCGTGTCCCGGCCGATGATGACGGTGAACACCTCGTCGGCGGTGGTCTTCCGGATCATCGGCGAGGACCCGCCGACACTTCTGGTGGACGAGGCCGACACCATCTTCGGCCCCAAGGCCGGCGACAAGGAGGACCTCCGGGGCCTGCTGAACGCCGGACACCAGCGCAACCGCCCCGCCTGGCGGATATCCGGGCCGGAACACAAGCCCACCGCGTTCCCCACCTTCGCCATGGCCGCGCTGGCAGGCATCGGCGACCTGCCGGACACGATCATGGACCGCGCCGTCGTGCTCCGCATGCAGAAGCGCAAGCCCGGCGAGAAGGTCGCCCCCTTCCGCTCCCGGCACTCCGTCCCGGAACTGAACGCGCTGCGCGACCGACTGGCCGCATGGCTGACCCCACTCCGCGGGACCGCGCACCGGCTGGTGCCACCGATGCCGGTCGAGGACCGAGCCGCGGACACCTGGGAGCCCCTGGTCATCGTCGCCGACATGGCCGGCGGCCACTGGCCCGCCCAGGCCCGCGCCGCCTGCCTGGCGATGACCCGGAACAAGGTGGTCCAGGACGAACAGACGACGCTGAAGACCCGGTTGCTCCGGGACATCCGCCGAGTCTTCGAGCAACAGGGCGACAAGGAAGCGCTGCGCAGCCACGACCTGCTCGCCGCCCTCCTCCAGGACGCAGAAGCGCCCTGGGCCGAGTACGGCACCAAGGGCCTAAACGCCTACCACCTGGCCAACCTGCTGCGCGACTTCGGCATCAGCCCGGCCAACCACCGTTTCGAGAACGGCAGGCAGGCCAAGGCGTACGCCCGAAACCAGTTCCTCGACGCCTGGGCCCGCTACTGCCCCGACCCCGCCCCACCGGCCCCCGCAGCCGGCGAGACCGCGCCCACACGTCGGGCCCAGGGCAAGCCACCGACCCCTCCGTCGGGGACGTTGCCCATCGGTCCGCCCGGCGGGCCTGCCGGCCCCAGGCCCACTCGCTGACACCAGCTCCGTATCAATCCGTCGCATCCGTCCCCGCGCAGGTCAGCGCGGGGACGGAGTTCCTCGCCGATACGGATCACTCCGTACCTGCGACCGCCTCCGTACCTGTCCTGACCAGCTACGGGACGGATGCAACGGACGTGACGAAGCCCCACCGCACACGACCACCGGAGCACCACCATGCCCGAAACGAGCACCGACAACGCCCCCACCCGCCGCCGCAAGGGATTCTTCGGCCTGACCCGCCGATCAGCAGCAAGCTGGAGCGAACGAGCCTCTAACGAGGCTTCGTCCGCGATTGCCCCCGCCCCAGGGGTGGCGGAGGAGAAGGCCGAGCGCCAGGGGGCGCCCGAGACGGAGGAGGGTGCAGCCGAGACCAGCTGCTCGCCCGCACCCGACTCCGTCGCCCCGAGTACTCAGCCGCCGACCGACGTCCAACCGCCCGTCGAGCAGCCCTCCTGGCGGGATCTCGATGCCCCCGTCCTGCCCGCGCTGATGAACCGCAAGCGCACGGTGGAGAAGCGCGACCAGGAGAAGACCATCCGCTTCACGCGGACCGCTGTAAGCGTGATCAGCGCCGCAGCCCACCAGCGCGGTCAGAAGTTCGCCGGATTCGTCGGGGACGCCGCCCTGGCCGTCGCGCTAGGCAAGGCGGGGCTGGTCGGCAGCCCGGAGGACGTCCCGGTCCGCCCGCTGATCGAGGCCGTTGAGGCACACACGGTCGCGCTGAACCGCATCGGCGGCAACCTCAACCAGATCACCGCAGCCATCCACCGAGGAACGGTGCCCGAGCGCGCCGAGGCGGTGCTGGACCGCGTCGAGCAAGCGGCTGAGAGCAGCTACCGACTGATCGACCAGCTCCTGACGGAGGGCACCGCGCATGGTTCCTGACGTCTCCACCGGCTCCGACACCCGCGGACTGATCGTCTACCTGTTCGGCCCCGGCCGCCGCGACGAACACACCGACCCGCACATCGTCGCCGCCTGGGACATGGACGGCGCCCCTGACCCCGGCCGCGACCCGGCAGCCACCTACTCCCTGCTCGCCAAGCGCCTCGACCACCATGTCGACCTGCGCACCAGGGAGCTGGGCGGCAAGAAGCCACCTCAGCATGTCTGGCACTGCCCGGTCCGTACCGCGCCTGGCGACCGCTACCTCACCGACGCCGAGTGGGCCGAGGTCGCCCGCCGCATCGTTCACGCCACAGGCATCGCCCCCGAAGGAGACGAGAAGGCATGCCGGTGGATCGCCGTGCGGCACGCCGACGACCACATCCACATCATGGCCACCACCGTCCGCGCCGACGGCCGCCGCCCCCGCACCCACCACGACGGACAGCGGGCCCAAGCCGAATGCCGAGAGATCGAGACCGAGTTCGGTCTGCGCCGCCTGAAGCCCGGCGACCTCACCGCGCCCCGCACTCCCACCGGCGCCGAACGTGCCAAGGCGGAACGCCAGGGCCAGACGGTCACGGCACGGCAGTGGCTGCGCGAGCAGGCGTACGCGGTCGCCGCCGCCGTACGAACCGAAGCCGACTACTTCACCGTGCTGCAGTCCCTCGGCATCAAGGTCAAGACGCGCCTCGGCCCCGAGACCGGCGACGTGATCGGCTACAGCCTCGCCGCACCTGGCGACACCAACGCGGCTGGCGAACCCGTCTGGTATGGCGGCTCGAAACTCGCCCCCGACCTCTCCATCAACCGTCTACGCGAACGCCTCCCCGACCAGAAGGTGGCCGACCACCCGCGGTATGTGGCGGACCCCACCGACCCATGGCGGCACACCACCACCGCCATCCACACCGCACGCACCGTCCTCGACTCCGATGACGATGCCGCCGCCCAAGGGCACCTGTCCGCCTTCGGCGATGCCCTGCACAACATCGCCAGCGCCGCGACCGGCCCCCACCGGGCGGAACTGCGGGCGGCGGCGATGGCGTTCAACCGCGCCCGCCGCTCCGCCACCCGCGCCGACCACCAGGCCGCCACCGCCCTGCGCAAGGCCGCCAAGGAACTCGCCTACGCCTCCAACAAGCCGGGCGGGCTCGCCGTCGCCCTGCTCTTCGCCACCGTGCACCTGGCCCGCGCCGCCGCCAAGTGGCACGAACAGCGCGGCCACGAACAGCAGGCCGCTGCGGCCGAGGAAGCCCTCCGCCACCTCCAGGCGGGCTACCAGCGGGCCGCCGCACCCGTCCTGGCCGACTTGGCCCACCGCGCACCACGAGCCGCAACCGCCCGCCGCTACGAGCAAGACGTTCGCGAGGCCCTCCCCGACCACACCGACCGGATCCTCGCCGACCCCACTTGGATCGCCCTGACCACCACCCTCGCCCACGCCGAAACTGCCGGCCACAACCCCCGACGCCTCCTGGCCGAAGTGGGCACCCAGCGGGAACTCGACAGCGCCGAGCACCCCGCCGAGGTCCTCCACTGGCGCATCACCGCTCAACCGAACCGGCGGACGCAAGCAGCTCGCAGCCGAAGCACCACCAGCGGCACCTCGGCCATGTCCGCCACGCCACACCCTCCGGCCACACCAGTGGCCATGAGGCCCGAAGAGCGCAGTCGACACCGCTGACCCCGGTCAGATGCCCTTCTGCGGGCGCGTGTCCTCATCACGCCATAGCCTTCCGGCGTGCGCTATCTCGCAGAACCATTCATCGTCGGCGTCCTGAAGCGGGGGCGTTCCGTCGAGCAGTTCCTTGGACCGACTGGAACCCCCGAGAGGCCGGGGGTCCGCTGGGTCGAAATACGACCGTCCCGAGGGTCCTACGAGGTCTACCTCCACACCGCTCTCGACTGCGAACCCCTGACTGGCGACCTGGATTCGCTGCCACCGTTGTTCGACGACGAGGAAGAGGACTTCGGCCTGCTCTTGGCAACCGCGAGTGAGCCGCTTGCTGCCATGCACGCTGCCGAGAGCCAAACCGGAGCCGCACTCGAACGCTGGGTGAACCAGTCCATGGCAGGCGATGAGTACCGCGACTACGTACTGGCCGGCCGCCCCGCAACGACACCTGACGACCGGCCGTGGCCCACTCCGCAGTCGTCGGCCGCCAGGTCGGCGACCTCGTAGACGATCAGCGGGACCCGTTATCCAGCCCTCGCGTGGGCACCGGAAGCCGTCGCCGGAGGCGATCGCTGAGTTCACAGCCTTTCGCGCCCGGCCGCACCCGGCAGTCTGCTGGTCGGTGATTGACATGATGGGCGCCGGTGAGTTCTCAGGTGTCTCTAGAGGAGCGACTATGGCGGTCAAGGCCGAAGCCGATTTCGGAGTCGCCGGACGGGACGAGTGGTCCTACGCGCCGGCTGTCGGCGTGGGACCGCTCCGGTTCGGTATGACCGTCGACGAAGTGGTCGAGGCGGCTGAGACACCCGGCCAGACGAAGGTCAGCGATTGTGCACCGGACCACGCGATCTTCTCGCCGACCTGGAAGGTCGAGGTCCGCCGTCACGGGGCGGCTCCTTCTCCATCTGCCGTCACAACCTATGTGAGTCAAGCTGTGGGCCTCTTCTGCATTGCTGTCGACGCCGTGTACGGTCCCCAGGTCGCATACGACGGAATCCCGCTGGTCGGGCGAGACCTGTCGGAGCTGGAGAGCGACGCAATCGCGTATGCCGAGGCAATGGACGTGTACTTCCGCTACACGCCCGAGGGCTACGCAGGACCGGATGATCCCGGGGTCGTCATGCGCGGGCAACTAGTCGGGCCGGTCCTCCGATCGCGCCCGTTGTTCATGGTGACGCGCGACGGCGCGAATACCGAATGGGACTCGATGCCCTCCGAGGAGTACCGCCTCAACGGGTCGACGGCCTGACGTGGCGTGACTCATGACGAGGAGGCCCGAATACGCCAGCCCACCACCCGAATACCCCAGCCCACCAGTCGAGGTCGCGTTCGGGCCGCCCGCTACGCACCCTGATGCCCTCGCTGTCCGTGGCAGCGAGGGCATCAGTCGTCAGGCGGCTCGGGCTACGGGAAACTGCGCGACCCACTTCGTCACCTCAGTCAGGTGCTCGGGCTGCAGCCCGAGGTGTGGGTCGGGCTGAACGAGAAGGGTCGCCGTTCCGCGGGCGGTGCGCTCCGCCGCCCAGGCGTGGTCGAGGCCGGTGAAGTCGTCGTCGATCCAGACGGCGGGGGCGTCGCCCAGCCAGGCGTCGACGTGGTCGCGCTTCCAGAGGTAGCCGTTGGGGTGGCTGGTAGTGATCTGGGGACGTGGCAGGTCGACGTGCGGCAGGGCCGGGAGGTCGAGAAGGGGCCCGATGAGGGTGGTGGCGTCCTGGCGCCAGCTGGTGCACCAGACGGGAGTGACCAGGCCGGTGCGGATCACGTCCATGAGAAGGCGGCCGTGGTCGGGGTTGAGCCAGACGGTGACCGGGTTGTCGGCGCTGCGGCCGGTGGGGACGACGTCGTGGCGGTCGTGGGTGGCCGGGGTCGAGCCGTCCGCGCCAGGGAAGGGGATCAGGACGCCGTCGATGTCGAGGAGCAGATAGGGCGGGCGCATCGGTTCCTCCAGGGGAAGCCGGGGCGACGGATGGCTGTCAGAGCTTGCGGGCGCGGATCAGCAGGGTGGTGGGCCAGTGGCCCCTGCGGGGGTCGGTGAACTCCTGGGCCGAGATGAGCCAGAAGCCGGCCTGGCCGAGGTGCCTCTCCCAGCGGTCGGTGTCGAACTCCCAGCGGGCGATGGGGAGCCGGGTGCGGTCGGGAAGAGTGACGTGGTCGTGGCAGGGACGGTCGTCGCCTGAGGGGCTTCGGCCGCCACGCTGCGGGTGCGGGACGGAGAAGGCGAGCACCCGGCCGGGCGTGAGGTGCTCGGCGACGGCTGGGAGGAGAAATTCGGGGGCTACGAGACCGACGGCGCCGAAGACGGAGTAGACGGCGTCGAACTGCTCTTCGGAGGCCTGCAGTTGGTGCAGGGCGTGGCCGACGACGAAGGTGAGGTTGTTCAGCCGTCCGTAGTGGGAGCGGGCCCGGCGGACCTGGAGGCCGACCAGGTCGATGCCGGTGACGTGGGCGCTGTGGCGGGTAGCGAGGTGGGCGGCGTTGTGGCCGGGGCCGCAGCCGAGTTCCAGGAGTCGCTTGCCCCGCAGGTCGGGGCCGAGGACGTCGGCTCCGGGCCCTTGGCCGGGTCTCGTCGTCCACTCCATCCGGGCGGGTACTGCCAGAGGTTCGGCGAGTCCGGCGGCGGTGCGTTGGAGGGCGTGGGCGTGCCAGGGGGATGCCTGGGCGAGCACGTCAGATCTCCAGGAGGTGGAGGACGTCGGTGAGGTGGCGGCGGACGGCCTTGATGTAGGCGGGGTCGGTTGCCGGGTCGTTGATCCAGCGGACGGCCTGCTCCATGAACCACTCGACGGCCCACATGCGGTGCCAGCCCAGGGCCCAGTTCTCGGCGGTGAGCCCGCCGCGCGGAGCGAGGGCGTCGGGGGTGCCGCCGACGGTGACGTACTGCTCCAGGAAGACGCGCAGGCGCACGGGGTGCGGGGGATCGATGGTTCCGTGCCAGCTGGCGACGTCGAGCAGGCCGGGACCCGTGAAGGCGCGGGCGAAGTCGAGCAGTCGCCAGCCGCGCTCGCCGATGTGGAGGCTGGTGGGGTGGAACTCGGAGTGCACCCAGCCGAACGGTTCCAGCGTCGCTCCGGCCGAGCGGGCCTCGGCCGCCTGGGCGATCCGGTCGAGTGCATCCTCGATGTCGTCGGCGTCCTGCCACCGGTCGGCCTTGCGCAGCCGTTCGAGATGCTCCAGCGCCCGAGTCGGCAGCGTGCGCAGTCGCTCCTGGTCGAGGACGGGCAAGGGAGGAGCCGTACGGGTGCCGTGCAGGACCACGGCCGCGGCGACGCCGTCGAGGTCGTCAGCCTCGCGGACGGACGGTCCGAGGTCCTCCATGAGCATGCCGAGCCAGCCGTCCAGGACGGCGGAGGCGTGGACCTGGGGGACGGGGACGCCGAGGGTGTGGGCCAGGCGGAGGGCCTGGTCCTCGCTGTCGAAGGGTTTCTTGGCGTATTTGAAGATGGCGGTGGCGCCGTCGGGGAAGGTCACGCGCTCGACGCCGGACATGGACCACACGCGTACCTCCTCCCGTACGGCGGTGGTCTGGCCGGTCGCGGTGAGCAGGTTGTCGAGGAGTTCGGTGCTGGGGTTCGTGGTCACGGGAGGGCTCCGGGGAGATGGTGGCGTCCGGGGCGGGCGACGGATGCCGGCCCGCCCCGGAGCCTGATCGGGTGGTGGTTACGCGGCGGGGTTCACGCGGTGGGCGTAGACCTGCTCGATCCAGCCCGCCTTGAACGCGGCGAGGTCGTCACGGAAGTTGGCCATCGAGGCGCCGTAGGGCGCGACCACGCCGCCGGACTGGTCCGGCACGGACTGGCAGCCGTGCACGAGCCGGCCGCCGAGCGCGGCGTGGGCCTTGATGGACTCGATCCGGCGGTGCTCGTTGAACCAGCCGCCGTGGTAGACCTCGTCGAGCATCCCGCCCATCTCGTCGTCCAGGTCGAAGACGACGGAGGTGGCGGCGGGGAAGAACCAGCACGGGCCGACGTTGGAGATGTGCCCGTCCAGCTCCACCTTGTTGAGCGCCATGAACGTGGCCGCCTCGCGCAGCATCCGCAGGTGGCCGGCGGTGATCTGCGGCAGGCCGAGGCCGGCCAGGTGCTCGTCGCGGAACAGGTACGCGTACACCTCGTACGCGGTCGCCAGGACCTGGGCGGCGTCGGACGTGGACTCACCGTGGTTCTTGATGAAGTCGAGCGCGAGCTGCTCGACCGCGCTCTCGGTCGTCTCGTCCACGTCCAGGAGCTGGACCTTGACCAGCTTCCAGTCGGCGACGAGCCAGGTGTTCGACTCGAAGCGGAAGAAGTACTCGGCCGGGTCGATCGTGATGCGTCGGCCGTCGACCTGGATGCCGGGCAGGCGGCTCCAGCGCGGGTCGAACGCCTCGGGCAGCTCGACCGTGATGGCCGTGGTGTCGATGGTGGTCACCGTGTCTCCGTCTCTGATCGGCCGGGTCCGGGCACAGGAATGCCCGAGCCCGGTGTGGGCGTACGGAACTTCGGGGAGCCGCCCGGACCAAGGGGGAGCCTGGATCACGGTCACGCCGTTCCGGGCAGCTGCTGATAAGTGAACCGATGGTCACGCTCAGTGGGTACGGTGGAAGCCAGTTGAAGCGGTATACGCGGTTTACAGCTCCAGGGCGGAGGTGATCATGGCGGCGCAGAGAGACCCCAACTCCCGTCTGCGCGACGCCATCGCGGCGGTCGACTGCACCTACGACGCCCTCGCCAGAGACGTGCGGCGCATCGCCGCCGAGAACGGCGAAATCCTCCAGACCAACAAGTCGGCCATCTCGCACTGGGTGAATGGCACCCGTGCCCCGTCCGGCCGGGTAGGTCAGTACCTGGCCGAGGCACTGTCCCGCCGAGCGGGACGCACGGTCACCCAGGCCGAGATCGGCCTCCAGATCGGTGATGTCGAAGAGCCGGCGGAATCCGACCCCGTCCTCGCGGTCACCGACCTGGGCCGGGCCGACGTCGAGCGCCGACGCTTCCTCGCCATCGCGGCCTTCACCACCGCCGGCGTCGCCATGCCGCTCGGTTACGACCACGAAGCCACCGCCCGCATGCTCCGCGCCCGCTCGGGCACGTCCCTGGTCGGCGCGGAGGACATGGACGTCGTACGGCAGATCACCGCGGCCTTCAGCGCCGCCGACGAGCGTCTCGGCGGCGGGCACGGCCTGACCACCGTCACCGCGTACCTCGCGGACACCGCCGCACCCATGCTGCGCGGACGCTTCCCCAGCGAAGTCTTACGCCGGGCCGCCTTCGGCGCTGTAGCCGAACTCACCTACCTCGCAGGGTGGAAGCACCACGACCTAGGCCATGAAGGCGTGGCCCAGCGCTACTACCAGGTCGGCTACAAGCTCGCCTGCGAAGCCGACCCCCACGGCCACGCCGCCTGGATGATGCGCGCCCTCGCCCACCAGGCCCTGAGCCTCAAGCAGCCCCACCACTGTGTCGACCTCGTCGAAGGCGCCCTGCGGCGCGGCCTCGGCCATGTCGACGGCCAGACCGAAGCACTCCTCCACATCACTCACGCCCGCGCCTACGCCGCGGTCAACGAGAACCCCTTGGCCGCGCGCGCCCTGCTTGCTGCCGAAGACGCCCTCCTCCGCGACGACGGCCCCCAGCCCAGCTACTCCCGCGTCAGCGGCCCCGCCGCCGGCACCGTGGCCAGCCACACCGCCCGCACCCTGACCGACCTCGCCGACCACATCGGCACCGAGCAGCAGCACCGAGACGCCCTCAACCGCTGGGACCCGGAGAAGTACAAGCGCGTCCACGCCCTCACCCACGCCGACCTCGGCGACAGCCTCGCAGCCCAGGCCCGTGCCGACGAGGCCGTCGCCGCCTGGACCCAAGCCCTGATCCTCATGGAGGGAATGACCTCCGACCGCACCCGTAAGGCGATCACGTCGATCCGCTCCACGCTCGCGGTCTACCAACGCCGCCGCGTTCCCGGCGCAGCCGATCTCGCCCGCAGCGCCCGCGAGGCCCTCGCCTAACATGCCCAACAACCCGCCCGCCGAAGGGAACACCGTGGCCCAGCAGACCAACGACCAGCCGAAGGCCCTCAAGCCGGCCCTGGAATCCATGACCCTGCTGGTCGCCGCCGTGATCGTCCACGACAAGGCCACCAACCGCGTCGTCCTCCTCCAGCGCAGCGAGAACGCCAAGTTCGCCCAGGGCCTGTGGGACCTCCCCGTCGGCAAGAGCGAACCGGGCGAACCCATCACCGAAACCGCGGTCCGCGAGCTCTACGAGGAGACCGGCCTCACCGTGAAGCCTGAGTCCCTCAGGGTCGCCCACATCATCCACGGCGCCTGGGGCGTCGAGGCCCCCAACGGCTTCCTCACGGTCGTCTTCGCCACCCACAAATGGACCGGCGAACCCGAAAACCGCGAACCCAGCAAACATGCCCAGGTCTGCTGGGTCGACGCCGATTCCATCCCCGTCGGCTTCGTAGACACCACGGCCAGCGCCCTCCATCGTTACCTCAACAGCGGTCCTCAGGTGTCACTTGACGGCTGGAAGTAGACGAGTACCACCTGTCGGACGACGCATGACAACAAACACGGCTGATTCCCACCTAACTCGACGAGCCCGTGTGTCCACATCGTCCATGCCGACAAGTGGGACAACCGTTTCCGATGAATCGTTCGCCCGTCCGCCGAACAACTCGACGTCCATTACGCCTTTCCCTCCGGATAGTGTCCTCAGCAACGACGATGTCCACCCTTCCGTCCCGCCGCCGCGTCCCCCACCGGACACCCCGCGCAACCTCGACGGCCAGCCTGAGCACGGTGAACCCCAACTGCAGCTCACTGTGGTGCGCTTGCACGAAATCCGCCGCCGCCAAACCCAGATCTACGATCATTCCCGTTCTCCTGCCTACTCGGTGACGCGGCGTCGACCGCCGCTGCCCCCTGGTTTAGGCGGGTGTGGAATCGTCCTGAAGGGCCATCGGACAGCCGCCGGACAGCCGACGAGTAGCACGGTGCGTGCCTGCGGGAACGTCCGGTGTCCGCTGTCCTGCGGACGTCCGGCCGGACATTGCCTAAGCTCGGGTCTAACCAGTGACCACGGGGAGGGGACGGGTGGCAGCGGGCTTTGGACAGGTCGACGGCAACGCGCCGAGCGCGGCACGGGAGTTGGCGCATCGGCTCCAAGAGGTAGCGCGAGGGGCGGGGTACTCAGGGGTACGGGAACTGGCCGACGGCAGCGGCGTGGGCCGCAGCACCGTCTCCGACGCGCTGACCGCACGGCGGGTCCCCACCTGGGAGAAGCTCGCCGCCCTGCTCCGCGGCTGTGACGTCACCCCCGACCGGGACTGGGCTGCAGTCAGAGAAGCCGCCCAGCGGGCGGTGAACGCGGAGAAGCGGGCCGCCCGCGCCGACGGCTCTGAGCCCTCAGCCGAGACGCCCCCTGAGGCGGACGAGCCCCCCGCTTTGGTAGGCCCGGGAACGTTCTCCATCCGCCCGCCCTACGGCGAGCTGCCGCCGCGTCTGCGGGGCCGCGATGCGTTGTTGGCTCAGCTGGAGACCAGACTGGCCGAGGGCGAGAGTCGGCCGCAGGTCCTGTGCGGCCTCGGTGGCTGCGGCAAGACCGCCGTGGCCCTGCACCTGGCCCGTCAGGCCCGGGATCGCGGGTACCGTGTCTTCTGGCTGTCTGCGGCCACCCCGGAAGGGCCCGTCACCGGTATGCGAGAGGTGGCTCGCGAACTGGGCGCCGACGACGGGGACATCGAAGCGGCCTGGTCTGGTCGCACCAGCGCCACCGATCTGGTGTGGGGCCTGCTCGACCGCGCCGAACACCCGTGGCTGCTGGTGCTGGACAACGCCGACGAACCCGCGTGGCTCGCCGCGCCAGGTGGCACGCCCGGCGACGGGACTGGCTGGCTGCGCTCAAGCCTCTCCGGCCTGACGGTGGTCACCACCCGGGTCGGCAACCCCGACGTCTGGGGCCGGGAAGCCGACACCCACCGGGTCGGCGTCCTTAGCCCCGCCGACGGGCGGGATGTCCTGCTCGACCTCGCCGGGGAGTCCGGCGGCCCGGCGGAGGCACAGACACTCGCCGAACGACTCGACGGACTGCCCCTGGCACTCAAACTCGCCGGCTCCCACCTTGCCCGCGCGGCGCGCGGCGCCGGACTCCTGCGCAACCGGAGCCGCCGGCCTGGCGGCCGGCTACGAAGCTTCGCGGCCTACGCCGACGCGCTCGGCGAGGTCGGCGCCGAACTGCTCGACCAGGGCGGGCACTGGCGGCCCGAGGAATCCGACGCCGAACGCGCGCACCGCCGTCTGATCGGCCGCACCTGGGAGTTGTCCCTGGACCTGCTGGAGGAACAGCAACTGCCGGAGGCCCGCACCCTTATGCGGCTGCTGTCCTGCTGCGCCGCGGCTCCGTTCCCCGTCGACCTGCTGGACCCCGATGTCCTGCCATGCCCGCCCAGCACGGATGCGGACCGGGCGGACCGGATCGACCGGGCCCTAGAGGCCCTGGTCGACCTGAACCTGATCGACGTCGTTGACATCGGGCCGAACGGTCTGGCCGACAAGGCGGAGCCGTTCCCGTGTCTCGTCAGCCACCGGCTGGTGCGGGAGGTCAACGCTCTGCGGCTCGCCGACGACCCACCTGAAGAGCGTCTGGCAGTGTGGCATGCTGCGGCCCGACTCCTCGCGCAGGGCGCGGCCCACGCCCCCGAACAGCCGGCCAACTGGCCCTGGTGGCGTCTGCTGGCCCCCCATGTCACTGCCGCCCTGGACGCCGCACCAGAGAGGAACGCCGGGACAGGAGACGACGCGCTGCTGCTGCCGCTGTTGCGGGCCGGGCTCGCCGCCTACGCCTTCTTCAACTTCTCCAACCTCCCCGCCTCAGACATGGACGCGGCACTCGCCCGCCTACTGCTCCGCCGAGCCGCCGTCCTCCCCGAAGACCACCCGGTGCGGCTGTCCGTCCGTCACCGCGCCACCCTAAGCCTGCTCGACGGCGAGGAGGAACTGCGTGAGTACGAGGACGTCCTGGCCAGCCAGCTGGCGGTCCAGGGTCCGGACCATCCCGAGACGCTGATCACCCGCTATAACGTCGCCCTCACCCGTCACAAGTATGGCCGGATCACCGATGCCGAGGAGGAAGCGGAACTACGCGCTGTCCTGGAAGCCCGCCGCCGGGAGCTGGGCCCCGACGACCCATTCACCCTTCTCACCCACGCCACCGTCGCCCAGCGCATGATGGCACGAGGCCACGGGGAAGAGGGGTCGCTCGCCGAGTACCGGGCACTGGCCGAGAACCTCGATAGCCGCACGCCGGGGGACCACCGCTTTCTACCGCTACACAACCGACACCAGCTGGCGCACGCACTGGACTCCGCCGAGCGGTGGGCCGAGGCCGAAGCCGAGTACCGCTCGGTGCTGACCGACCTGGAGGGGTATGGCGCCGAGGGAATGACGCACACGCTGTACTGGAGCATGCTCCAGTGCCTGTGTGACAACCTCGCCCACCAGGACCGTCGCCGGGACGCCATTGTTCTGCTCGACGCGTCGCTGCCCTGGTTCGACGGCAGTGGGGACAGGCGTTCTCCCACCCTCCCGGAGGCGCTCGGGCTCCGACACCTACGGGGCGACATGCTCCGGTACTGCGACCGCCCAGCCGAAGCCGAGCAGGAGATCCGCGCCGTACTGGCGGACCGACTACTCACCGTGGACGCTCGGGACTCGCAGGTGCTGTCCGAACGCCACTGCCTGGCCCACACGCTGAAGGCGCTGGAACGCCATGGGGAGGCGCAGGACGAGCTGCGGGAGGTCGCAAAGGCATACACCGACATCCTGGGAACCGCCGACGCCTACGCCCGGAAGGCGGCCTACTGCCTGGCCCGAATGCTGCACGCGCACGAGGGTCGGACCGAGGCGCTGCACTGGTACGAGCAGGCCCTCGCGGGAGAGATCACCGCACTCGGAGCCAACCACGAGGAGGCATTGATGACCCGCTTCCGCCTCGCCCAGTGCCGTCACGACCTGGGCCTGCTGCCGTCGGCGGAGGCCGCGGAGGCGTACGCGGCAGTCCTGGCCACTTTGGAAGACCGGCTCGGGCAGGACCACGCCTGGGTCACCACCGTCCGCAAAGCGCTGGACGCCATCGAGGCACGGAGGCCCAGCCAATGATTTGACATCCCCGCACCACCACTGACGCCTACGTCCTCATCCTCCCTAGTCGACCGCGTCGGCCTGCCCCTTTACCCTCACCTCGCCCCGAAGCTCGCGACATCTTTATCCATCATCTGACACTCATCCTCCACCCGGTTAAGGACCTCCCACTCGCACACCAGTGCCAGCGACCATGCCGTAGCGGAGAACTGCCCCATCACTAAGACGACCGCGTGCCGGTCCGCACACAGTCCGCAGGACACCCGCTCAAGGCCGTCGCCCCCCATCGCCACCAATCACTAAAAGGCCAGGTCAGCGACCCGCAGGAGACATCCCCGCAGGTCACCGACCCGGCCCGTTCCTAGGAGACGAAGAAGGCTTGATCTATTGATCAACCCCTCTGACCTGTGGTTTCCACCCCCACAGCGTCTACCTGACCGCACCCGGCCCCCAGGCCGCCGAACACGGCGTCCCTGACGGTCCGGGTGCGGTCATCTTTTCGGTCGGGGGACGTGTCCGTCCGGGGCGGGGGGGATCAGTCCTCCGGGAACGGGGTGTCGCTCCAGCGGAACCAGGCTCGGTCGCCCTTGATGTGGAGCAGGAACTCCGCGACGGGGCCGTCCGGGGAGTGGAGGGCGACCGCGTGTTCGACGGCGTCGTAGGACGCCTCCCACGCGTCCTGGTTCTCGTCGATGTGGTCGAGCAGTGCCAGCTCGTGGTCGAAGAGCGGCCGTACCGACTCGAAGGCCGGGCCGGGGGTGAACCGGCCGCTGAGCCAGGGGAAGTCGGCCACCTCGATGGCGATGTGCCCGACCGTCCGCCCGTCCTCGCGCGCCACGACGTGCCAGACCTCATCCGTGAAACCCACCGGCTCTCTCCCGCCTCCGTCTGCCGAACCCGTTCCGTCGGGCAGCATCTCAGAGGCGCGGACCGGTACGGCCGTCCCGGGGGCCGAAGATCTCCAGCGCGTCGGCGTCGCTCGCGCGGGCGTGGAGGAAGTAGTCGGCCCACCCGGCGATGCCGGGGAAACCGGACCGCTCCGTCAGCGCGGTGACGGCGGCGTCGATGTCGAAGTGGGTGACGCGCAGTTCGACGCCGGGGCCGAGCAGGGCCCAGTGCGCGCCCGGCCGGCCGTACGGCATGCCGACGCTGCCCGGGTTGACGACCTGGCGGCCGTGGGCGAGCCGTACGAAGGGCATATGGGTGTGGCCGCACACAACCGTACGGATGGACTCGTCGAGACCTTCGAAGACCTCCGTCCAGCGAGCGAGGCGGGAGTCGACGAGGACGACTTCCTCGTCGTTACGCGGCGTCGCGTGGCAGAACAGGACCTCGCCGAGTCCGGACACATGGAGCCGCCGTGTCAGCGGCAGCCGGGCCAACAGGGCGAGTTGGTCCTCACGCAGCCGGCCCGCGGCCCAGGAGGCGATCTCGTCCGGGATCGCCGGGGGCCGGCCCCGGCGCTCCTCGACCAGTTCGCGGTCGGCGTTGCCACCGATCAGTACGGCCCGCTCCCCCAGCTCCGCGAGCCGGTCGAGCACCTCGACCGGCTGCGGTCCCGCGGCGATGTCACCGGTCACCACGATGCGCTCGGCGGCGCGGACGTCGGGTTCCGCGAGCACGGCGTCCAGGGCGGGCAGCACGCCATGGATGTCGGAGAGCACGGCCGTACGGCTGACACGGGCCGGTGGGTGTGGAAGTGGAGGTGGGGATGGGGATGGAGGTGCGGTCGCCATGAAGCCCATCCTTCCCCGGGGCCATGGCGGACGACGCGCTGTTCGCCCGGCGCGGAAGGTCGGCCGGCTGGCGCGCGCGGGGCGCCGGGCGCGCGAGACGCGGGGCGCGCGGGGCACCGGGCACGCGGGGCACGTGCGGGTGCGGGGCGCCTGCGGGAGGCGGGCGGGCGTCACCGTCTTCGCCCGTACGGACGCCCCGCCTCGCGGTACCACGGCAGGCTTCCCCCGCAGCGAACTCCTCCGCCAGGCGCCGCCTCAGGCCGCCGGAGCGTGCAGGAGCGGGCTCTTGTTGCGGGTCAGCCAGAGACGGTAGTCGGCCGCTCCCAGGGCGGCCTCGCGGTAGGCCTCCTCCAGATCGCGGAAGACCTCCGCGCCGATGGACAGCCGCCCGGTGCCCAGGGCTCCGGGATCGTGGCCGGGGCCCAGGTCGGGGTTCGGGCCGCGGTCGAGGTCGGGGCCTGGACCGGTCTCCCGGGGCGCCGGTCCGTCCTCCCCGCCCGTCGCCGGACGCGAGAAGAGCAGCAGCCGCACCGCCAGCGGGTCGTCCCTCAGGGGTCTTATCACCATGTCCTCGCGCGGGCGCGAGGTGGGCTGGCAGGGCGCCACCGCCTCGCCGACCGCGATGAGTGACGCGGCCGTCAGGTAATCCCCGTGCAGGACGGGCGGGTTGAGTCCGGCCGCGCCCAGCACCCGGCGCAGCCCGTCCCATTCACCGTCCACCGTGGGATCGACCATCCAGCGGTCCCCCGCGAGATCGGCGAGTTCCACCACCGGGCTGGCCGCCGCCGGATGGTCGCGGGCCATGGAGATGAACTGCGGTTCCCGCTCGACCAGTACCCGCCTCTCCAGCCCCTCCGGGACATTGAGCGGGCAGCCCTCCACCTCGTGCACGAAGGCCACATCGAGCTGCCCCGCCGCGACCGTCCGCAGCAGCGCGTTGGCCGAGACATCCATCTGGAGCGAGATGTCCGTGCCCGGCAGCCGCTGTCTGAGCCGGCGCAGCCAGCCCACCAGCGCTCGGCTCGCGGTGGATCCGATCCGCAGCCGCGGACCGCCCGTCAGACCGGCCGCCGCCCGCGCCTCGGCGACCAGCGCGGCCATCCCGGAGACCAGCGGCCGGGCCCGGCTCACCACGGAACGGCCCAGCGGGGTGGGCCGGCAGCCGGTGCGCTCACGCGAGAACAGCTCGGCGCCCAGGGAGTTCTCGATACGCCGCAGCTGGGTCGTCAGGGACGGCTGGCTCATCCCCAGCTGCCGTGCCGCCTTGTGCAGACTGCCGGTGTCGGCAATGGCGCACAGGGCACGCAAGTGCCTCACCTCCAGCTCCATGTCCCAGAGGGTAGAGCCGCCTCATGAGCCGCACCAGGTGTCCAAATCGCAGTAATTGGCAGCGCATTCACTGAAAGGCGGCCAGGGTGATGCGCTGGTGCTATCGGGAATTGACATCATCCGCCGGGCGCCCGGCTCCCCGAGACTCTCCCGTGCCGAACCCGTTCACCGAACCCGTTCACCGGACGAGTAGGGAGCCCCCCACATGAAGCACCCCAAGACGGCGATTTCCGCGATCTGCGGAATTGGTCTGGCATTCGCGACCGCGTTCAGTGTCGCACCCACGGCCACCGCCGCCGACGCCGCCACCACCGCACCCGCGGCCGCCGGTTCGTACGCCGCCTACGCCGGCTCGAAGGCGGAGGCCGCCGCCAACAAGGCGTTCTTCGACGCCGTGCTGAAGTCCGTGGCCGAAAAGCGCGCCGCGAACCCGGGCGTACAGGCCGTCACCGTGGTCTACAACGCGTCGAACGCGCCGAGCTTCGCCAGTCAGATAGCCAGCAGCACATCGATCTGGAACAGCGCCGTCAGCAATGTGAAGCTCCAGTCGGGCAGCAATGCCGATTTCGCGTACTACGAGGGAAATGACTCGCGCGGCTCGTACGCGAGCACCGACGGTCATGGCCGGGGTTATATCTTCCTGGACTACCGGCAGAACCAGCAGTACAACTCCACCCGTGTCACCGCGCACGAGACCGGGCACGTCCTCGGCCTCCCGGACCACTACTCCGGTCCGTGCAGCGAGCTGATGTCGGGTGGCGGCCCCGGCACGTCCTGCCAGAACTCCCAGCCGAACGCCGCCGAGCGCGCCCGGGTGAACCAGCTCTGGGTGAACGGCCTCGCCGCCGCCCTCGCCAAGGTTTCCTGACCTCGGCCCCCGACCTCCCCCCACGGGCAGGACCGAAGTACAGAACGGCTCGACAGGGGCGCCCCGAACCGCACCAAGGGGCGCCCCTTCCCCCGTTCCCCTTGGTAACGTCTCTCGGTGGACTTCAGTACGGACACCGGCGCGTCGCCGGACGACGAGTTCGGCCGGGGCATCGAGGGCGATTTCGAAACGCATGTGACGGTACGGGCCGACCGGCCGGACACGATCGCGTCGCTCGGTGCGTGGGCGGCGGCCCACGGCCTCAAACTCACCCATATCGTTCTGGACCGCGGCCGCACCCCCTCCCAGCCGATGCTCACCCTGCACGGCACGGGCAGCCTCGACGAGCAGCGCCGGGCGGCCGAGCAGTGCGTGGAGCGTCTGGCGCGGGCCGGATTCACCGTCGTACGGACGAAAATAGAGGCGGCGCCCTGGAACGCGGGCGTACCGCAGACCGACGCGGAGGCGGCGACGCTCCCGGCGCACTGCCACTTCGAGCACCACATCAAGTTACGGCTGCCGATCCCCTACGACACCAAGCGGCTCACCGCGGTCGTCGAGGGGCACTCCGCGCATATCTCGCGCAATGCCCGGCGGGTGCTGCCGGGCGGGGTCCAGGAACGCTTCGTCACCCAGCGCGCGCGTGGGGTCGGCCGGCCGGTGGCGCGTGCCCGGCTGGACGCGCTCCTCGACCAACTCATCGCGGCCGGTTTCCAGCCCGTCGACATCGAGGAGGAATTCGTCCTCCACGACGACAACCCGGCCGTGGACGGTGGCTGGATCGAGGAGTCGGCTGCCCCGTCGGGCGGTTGACGGACGGCGGCGCAAGGGGCCGGGGTCCTTGGCGCGTTGGGTGCCGGACGGCGGGTCCTCGGAGCGTTGGGTGCCGGACGCCGGACGAACCGGCCGCCCGCCCCATCAGGCCCGCCCCATCGGAGTGGTCCCATCGGGGCCCCATCGGGGTGGCCCCATCAGTGGTCCGCCGAGCCGGGTCCCACCGGGCTCGGCGCGTCTCGTCCGCCGGGACCGGTTCGCCGACGCGCCGGCCGCGCGCCGCACGCGCCGGGCCGGCCGTCATGGCCTCGTCCTCGAAGAGACCTCACACCATCAGGCCGCCCCCACCAGCGACTTGCCGCCCAGTTCCATACCGGCCGGAAGCTGACGCCGGATACGGTCGAGCGCCTCCTCGAACCCGCCCCCGGCGATACCCGACGCATAGGCCGCCCCGCCGAAGTGCAGAGTGAGACTGAGGTCCGGTCCCCGGCCGCCCGAGGACTCGGCGCCGCGCTCGCCGAGCGCCAGCAGACAGCTCAGCGTGGCCTGCTGGACCGCGCCCTCCGAGGTGACGGGCAGCGGGATGTCCCACTCCATGACGCACGACGCCAGAGCCTCGCCCGCCCCTACCGCTTCCAGCGCGGCGAAATCCGCTCCTTCGTACTCGACTCCCCTTATTCGGGTGCGCACTTGCCGCCCACCCGCGGTGAGGGTGATCGCTTCCGCCCCCTGGCGGTCCCGGTACCAACCCGCCCATGTGTCCGTCGACTCCGCTGTCATGGCGCGGACTGTAGCGCTAGCGGATCTTCCCTCGCAGCACGGGTCACCGCTTCCTGTCGTACTTCCGGACAAGTAAACCGTTCCCGAAAGTCCGCGCCCTCTCCGGTACGAGCGTGCCGACGGCGAAAACCGGCCGCGGACTCCGACTGCCCGGCCGGGCCCGGTGTCCGGCCACTCCCCCGGCGTTCGGCCGCCCTGCCCAGGGGGTCAACGGTCCCGCCCAGGGGCTCGACCGTCCCGACCAGGGGCTCAGCCACTCCGCCCGGCTCTCAGCCGCCCCGCGGCTCGCGCCACATCGGCCACATATGCGGTCCGCCGGGCAGATCGACCGTGGTCCCCATGAAGGCGAAACCGAGCCGTTCGTACAGCCTGCGGCTGCGCTCGCTGCTCGCCTCCAGATAGACCGCCACGCCGTCCCGGTCACAGCGCTCCAGCACCGGCGCGATCAGTGACCGGCCCAGACCGCGCCCCTGGTGCTCCGGAGACACCGCGATCATCATCAGATACTCGTGCGCCCGGTCGTGCGGATGGATCACACCCGTCAACCGGCCGACCAGCTCGGCGCGCTCATTGTCCGGATCGGCCGTCTCCCGCATCAGGGCCGGAGTGTCGTCCTCCCCCTCGGGCATGCCCGCCGGCACATGGAGCCAGAGGGCCATGGCCGTCTCGTCCTCCATGATGTCGACCCGCCCATGGGCGAGCGCGATATCGGCGAACACCCCGAGGAAGAGACCGTGCACCTGGTGACGACGGGCCGCGTCGGGAAAGACCCAGCAGCTCACCGGGTCGTCATCGAAGGCCTGTTCGAGCAGCCGTACGAGGGTCGCCCGGTCGCTCTGCCCCGCCTGTCTGATCCCGCTCCCGGCGCTCCCGGCGCTCCCGGCGCTTTCCGTGCCCATCCCGCGGCCCTCCTCGTGGATCGCCGACTCACCGACCGTCAGTCCGACGCTGCGATCCTAGAGTTGGGCCGCACGGCCCGCTCAGCGGGTACGGCGCGTGACGAACTCCGCCAGAGCCAGCAGGTCGCCCGCCGCCGTCAGATCGGGGACCGCCCGCGAGAGCTGGTGGACCGCCCTGGACATCCGGTCCGCCGCCTGCTGCTGCGCCCAGTCGCGCCCGCCCGCCCGCTCGACGGCGGAGGCCGCGCGCCGGACCGCGTCGGCGTCCATCGGCCCCCGGTACAGCTCGGCCAGTTCCCCGGCGGCCGGGGTGCCCGAGGACAGGGCCGCGACCACCGGCAGGGACTTCTTGTGGGCCACCAGATCGGCACCGGCCGGTTTGCCCGTACGGTCGGGGTCGCCCCAGATCCCGATCAGATCGTCGATCAGCTGGAAGGCGAGACCCGCCTCCCGGCCGAAGGTGTCGAGCGCGGCGACCTGCTCCGCCCCCGCGCCCGCGTACAGCGCGCCCAGGGCACATGAGGTGCCCAGCAGGGCGCCCGTCTTGGCGGTCGCCATCGCGACGCACTCGTCCAGCGAGACATCGTGCGGATCGCGCCGCTCGAAGGCGCAGTCCGCCTGCTGGCCCGCGCACAGCTCGATGACACAGGCCGCGAGCCGGGCCGCGGCGGCGCCCGACGCCGGATGCGGGTCCTCGGCGACCAGCCGCAGGGCGAGGGCCATCATGGCGTCGCCCGCGACGATGGCGTCCGGTGTGCCGAACACCTTCCAGGCGGTGGCACGGTGCCGTCTGGTCGGGTCCTCGTCGATCACGTCGTCGTGGAGCAGGGTGAAATTGTGGGCCAGTTCCACGGCGACAGCCGCCCGTACGGCCTGCTCCGGGTCGCCGCCCAGCGAGCGGGTGGCGGCGAGGACGAGCGCCGGTCTGATCGACTTGCCCGCCCTGCCCGAGGCCGGGGTGCCGTCGGCGTGTTCCCAGCCGAAGTGGTACATCGCGATCCGGCGCAGTGGGACGGGCAACGACTCGACGGTGGAACGCAGTTCGGGATGGACGGCGGTGCGGGTGCGCTCCAGGAGAGCGACGGCCTCCTGGCCCTCGGTCGCGGCGTCCGCGCCGCTCTCGACGGTGGCATCCGTGCTGGTCATGGTCACGGTCACTTCCTCTGCGGCCTATGGGGGACGGGGGCGGGGGCGGTACGGGACCGGGGCGACCGGGGGTGGCGCGGGGCGCCGGTGCCCGGAGCCCGGGTGGTCGGGGCCCCGGGTGGGCCCGGCCCGGGTGGGCGGTGGACCGGCCCGGGTGGACCCCGGTGGGCCGGCCGTACGGTTCGTCCGTACCGCCGGCCCGGTGGACCGGCCGTACCGTTCGTCCGTGCCGCCGGCCCACCCGGGACCGTCACCTCACTTCCAGCGCCCCACCTCCACGTTCTCCAGCACGCCCACGGCGTCGGGCACCAGAATCGCGGCCGAGTAGTAGGCCGTGACCAGGTACGAGATGATCGCCTGCTCGTCGATGCCCATGAAGCGGACCGACAGACTGGGCTCGATCTCGTCCGGGATACCGCTCTGCTGGAGCCCGACGACTCCCTGCTCGGCCTCGCCCGTACGCATACAGATGATCGAGGTCGTCCGGGCGTCGGAGATCGGGATCTTGTTCGATGGGAAGATCGGCACACCGCGCCACGCGGGCACATGGTGGCCCGCGACCTCCACGCTGTCCGGATAGATCCCCCGCTTGTTGCACTCGCGCCCGAAGGCGGCGATGGCGCGCGGGTGCGCGAGGAAGAGCTTCGAGCCCCGGCGGCGCGAGAGCAGCTCGTCCATGTCGTCCGGGCTGGGTCCGCCGTCGTGCGGCTGGAGCCGCTGTCCGTAGTCGCAGTTGTTCAGCAGACCGAACTCGCGATTGTTGATCAGCTCGTGCTCCTGGCGCTCGCGCAGCGCCTCGACCGTGAGCCGCAACTGCTGCTCGGTCTGGTTCATCGGCTGGTTGTAGAGATCGGCGACCCTGCTGTGGACCTTCAGCACCGTCTGCGCGACGCTCAGCTCGTACTCGCGCGGTGACGCGTCGTAGTCCACGAAGGTGTGCGGCACGACCGCCTCGCCGACATGCCCGGCGGACAGATCGATCTCGGCCTCGCCGTACTTGTTCGTCCGCTGGTGCGGTACGAAGGCCAGCGATGCCAGATGGCCGCTGAGCGAGTCCGCGCGCTCGGCGAGGTTCAGCACGTCGGCCCTGCTCAGCACCAGGACGGTGCACGCGGTCGCCGCGCGCGCCGTGTATCCCCAGGTGGCCTCCCCGTCCACCAGGGCCTGATCGCCGAAGTACGCGCCGTCGGCGAGCACTTCGAGCACCGCCTCGTCGCCGTACGGGCCCGTGCCCACCTTCTCGACCCTGCCGTGCGCCAGGAGAAAGACCTTGTCCGCCGAGCCGCCCGCCGCCGCCAGCACCTCGCCCGCCTCGAACTCCCGCTGTTCGCAACGGCGTGCCAGCTCGGTGAGCGCCTCTTCGTCGCCATACCCACGCAGCGCCGGCAGCTCCCCCAGTTCGGCGGGGATGACCGTGACCCGGTCTCCGGTCTGTACGAAGGTCACCCGTCCGTCACCGACGGCGTAGCTGAGTCGGCGGTTCACCCGATAGGTGCCGCCCTGCACCTGGACCCACGGCAACATCCGCAGCAGCCACCGTGAGGTGATCTCCTGCATCTGCGGTACCGACTTGGTGGTGGTCGCCAGGTTCCGGGCGGCGTCCGTTCCCAGACTCTGCTGGGGCGGCGGCTGCACTGCGCGGACCTCGTCACCAACCGACATGAAGTCTCCCTCTCGATCATGAGCTGACCTGCAAGCAGAAAGCTTCCAGCACGGGGAGTGCGCGCGCCATTACACAAACGAGTGGGACTGGATCACTCGCCACGGGGCAGAACACACCGAATTTCATCCCGACGGCCCAGCGCGGCGTCCCTTCACCGTCCGTCCGCGCCGGGAAGCGTCTCCCGCGAGGTCGCGTACGACATCCCGTACGACATCCCGCTCTCCCGCCTGTACGACGACTCGCCCCCGAGCACACCGACAGCGCGTCGACAGCGCATCGGCAGCGCGTCGGCAGCGCGTCGGCAGCACACCGAATACCCAGCCCGCGACTCCCGCGACACCGCTCCATGTCCGGATCGGCTCGCACACCGTGCGAACGGCTCGTAGCGCCGCGGACCTTCGGGTAGCAAGCCGCGGTACGAGACATTCCGTCCACCGGAAGCCCATCTGCCGACAGGTCACCCGTCTCCAGGTCAACCACCAACAGCTCGCCCATCAGAAGGGAGTCGGCCATGGCCCGACCCATGTCCGCAGGACGTTTTCTCGACGCGCTCACCAACGAGGGCCTCACGGTCGTCGAAGTCGACGACTGGCGTACCCACAACCGGGACCACAAGGGCCCCTGGGGCCCGGTCCACGGCGTGATGATCCATCACACCGTCACCCGGGGCACCGACGCCACCGTACGGCTCTGCAAGAACGGCCACTCCGCCCTGCCGGGGCCGCTCTGCCACGGTGTGATCGCGAAGGACGGCTCCGTCCATCTCGTCGGCTACGGCCGGGTCAATCACGCGGGCCTCGGCGATGTCGAAGTGCTGCGGGCCGTGATCGCGGAGAAACGGCTGCCCCCGGACAACGAGGCCAACACCGACGGCAACCGCTACTTCTACGGCTTCGAGTGCGAGAACCTGGGCGACGGCGAGGACCCGTGGCCCTCCGAGCAGTTGGAGGCCATCGAGAGGACCGCGGCGGCCGTCTGCCGGCACCACGGCTGGACCGCCGCGTCGGTCATCGGGCATCTGGAGTGGCAGCCGGGCAAGGTCGATCCCCGGGGCTTCACGATGGCGTCGCTGCGCGCCCGCGTCCGGGACCGCCTCAAGTGAGGTCCGCGTCCGCGTGGGGCCCGCGTCCGCATGGGGGCCGGTCCCGCACGGGGCCCGCATCCGCATGAGGTCAGGCCCGCATGAGGCCGGGTCCCGCATGAGCGCCGCGTCCCGTAGGAGACCCGCAGCTCCTGTGCGGCCCGATCCGGCCGTGGGCCGGACAATGGCGGGGTGACCTCCTACGAAGCGCTCGACCCCGGAGCCCTGCGGCCACGGCTTCCGTCGCCGCTGCGGCCGGCCGAGGACGAGCGCTTCGCCCGGCACGGCGTACGGCTGCTCCTCAAGCGCGACGATCTGATCCACCCCGAGCTGGTGGGCAACAAGTGGCGCAAGCTGATGCCCAATCTGCGGACGGCCGCCGAGGACGGCCGGCGGACCCTCGTCACCTTCGGCGGCGCGTACTCCAACCATCTGCGCGCGACGGCGGCGGCCGGGCGGCTGCTGGGCTTCGACACCGTGGGGGTCGTACGGGGCGAGGAACTGGCGGGCCGGCCGTTGAATCCGTCGCTCGCCCGGTGCGCGGCCGACGGGATGCGGCTCTGTTTCATGGACCGCGCGGCCTACCGCCGCAAGGGCGAACCCCCGGTCGTCGGCGCCCTTCTCGCACGGGAGGGGCTCGATCCCCGCGCCGTGCATGTCATTCCCGAGGGCGGCAGCAACGAGCTCGCCGTACGGGGCTGCGTGGAACTCGGCCGGGAGCTGCGCGGTGCGGCCGGGACCGTCGCCGTCGCCTGCGGGACCGGCGGCACGCTGGCGGGGCTCGCCGCCGGGCTCGGCGCCGGACAGCGGGCGCTGGGGTTCCCGGTCCTCAGGGGCGGCTTCCTGGGCCGGGAGATACGGGACCTCCAGCGCGCCGCGTTCGGCGGCCCCGCCGGGGAGTGGGGGCTGGACGACCGCTTCCACTTCGGCGGTTTCGCCCGTGTCCCCCCGGAGCTCGACGCGTTCGCCCAGGACTTCGAGGACCGGCACGGGCTCGCGGTGGAACGTCTCTATGTCGCCAAAATGCTGTATGGACTCACGGCCCTGGCGGAGGAGGGTCTCTTCGCACCCGGCACGACGGTGGCCGCCGTCATCACAGGCGGCCCGGAGCCTCGCGAACCGCACGAGCCGCATGCGCCACGGGAGCCGCACAATCCGCGCGAACCGCATGAGCCGCGCGCGCCGCACGCGCCGCACGCGCCGCCGAAGGGCCGGAACGCCTGAGCGCCATTCGTCGGACAAGCCCCAGCCCCCGGAGGCCAGCCCCCGGAAGCTAGCCCCCCGAAACGGTCGCCGGCATGCCGTAGCGGAGGCCGTCGACGACCAGGTCGAGCAGCCGCGCGGCGCGCGCCTCGCCCTCCTCGCCGGGGGCGACCCGCCACAGGAAGCCCAGCACCAGCAGCACATCGTCCGGGGCGGTGCCGGGCCGGATCGCGCCGTCGTCCTCGCAGGCGCGCAGCAGCGAGGTGAGGGCCCCGATGACCAGGTCGTAGGCCTCGCCGGCCAGCGCCTCGTCGGTGAGGGCGTGCAACACGTCCGACAGACCGTGCTTGACCCGGCCGTAGTGCGCCAGCCGGTCGAACCACCGCCGCAGGGACTCCAACGGCGTGTGCTCCGCGAGCAGTTCGGGTGCGTAGGCCCCGAGCCGCTCCACCTCGTGCCGGTAGACCGCCATGATCAGGGTCTCGCGGGTGGGGAAATGCCGGTAGAGCGTCCCCGGGCCGACACCGGCCCGCTTGGCGATGGAGTTCAGTGACGCGTCGCTGGAGGCCGCGAACGCGTCCCGCGCCACCTCGACGATACGGGCGCGGTTCTGCCGCGCGTCCGCCCGCACGGGCTCGTTCCGCTGCTCGGCCATGCCGTCTCCCAGCCCTCTCGTCCCTCTCGTCGGGGACCACGCGGGTCCGCCTGCCTGCCGGAGACCTCTCCGGCCAAGTAGAGCACATCCTGTTACGCGCGCGGCCTGCGCGGATCCGGTACCGCCCGGTGTACGGCACACCGGTCAGGTGCCGTCCGCGCCGTCCTCCCGGTACGCCGCCGCCTCCTCCAGGTCCAGTCTGCGCAGCAGCGTCCGCATCATCTCGTCGTCGATACGGCGCCGGTCCCGCAGCTCCACGAAGACCGCCCGCTCCGCCTCGATCATCTCTCCCGACAACCGCCGGTAGGTCTCGTCCGCCGACTCCCCGGTCACCGCGTTGACCGCCCCGAGCCGCTCCCACACCGCGTTGCGGCGGCGCGCCAGGACCGCGCGCAGCCGCTCCGCCAGCGGCTCGGGCAGCGCGTTGCGCTCGTCGGCCAGCAGTTCGTCGAGCCGTCGCTCCGCCGCCGCGGACGCCTCGCTCTGCGCCTGCGCCTCAGCCAGGGTCTCCGCCTGGCGGTCGCGGCCCGGCAGTCTCAGCACCCGGATCAGCACCGGCAGGGTGAGCCCCTGCACGACCAGGGTGCCGATCACCGTCGTGAAGGTCAGGAACAGCACCAGATTGCGCCCGGGGAAGGGCCGGTCGTCGTCCAGCGTCAGCGGGATGGAGAAGGCGATCGCCAGCGACACCACCCCGCGCATACCCGCCCAGCCGACGATCAGCGGCGCGGTCCAGTTGGTCTCCGGCTCGCGCTCCTTGATCCGCCGGAACATCGCGCGCGGCAGGAAGGTCGCCGGATAGACCCAGATGAACCGGACCACCACCACCGCCACGAAGACCCCGGCCGCGTAGAGGAGCGACTCCCCGACCCCGTACGTCCCGAGCCCCTCCAGTACGAACGGCAGCTGAAGCCCGATCAGGGCGAAGACCGCCGACTCCAGGACGAACGCGACCATCTTCCACACCGCGTGCTCCTGGAGCCTGGTCGCGAAGTCCACCTGCCAGGACCGGTGTCCCAGATACAGCGCGACCACCACGACGGCGAGCACGCCCGACGCGCCCACCTGTTCGGCCAGCGCGTAGGCGACGAAGGGGATCAGCAGCGAGAGGGTGTTCTGGAGGAGGGCCTCCCTGAGATGCGTACGCAGCCAGTGCAGCGGCACCATCAGCAGCAGTCCGACACCGATCCCGCCGAGCGACGCCAGCGCGAACTCCCGCAGCCCGCCCGCCCAGGTCGCGCCCGCGCCGGCCGCCGCGACCAGCGCCACCTTGAACGCGGTGATCGCGGTGGCGTCGTTCACCAGCGACTCACCCTGGAGGATGGTGGTGATCCGGCTCGGCAGCCGCAGTCTGCGGGCGATGGCCGTGGCCGCCACGGCGTCCGGCGGCGCGATCACCGCGCCCAGCACCAGGGCCGCGGTCAACGGCAGATCGGGCACCAGCAGATAGGCGAGCCAGCCCACCGCGACCGTGGCGAAGAGGACATAGCCGACCGAGAGCAGGGCGACGGGTCTGATGTTCGCCCGCAGATCGAGATACGAACTGTCCACCGCGGCCGTGTACAGCAGGGGCGGCAGCAGCAGTGGCAGCACGATGTGCGGATCGAGTGTGTAGGTGGGCACACCGGGCACGTACGAGGCGATCAGTCCCGCCGCCACCAGCAGCAGCGGTGCCGCCACGGGTGTCCTGCGCGCGGCACCGGCGATCGCCGCGCTGCCCGCCACCAGTGCCACCAGGGGCAATACGTCCATCCCACCGTCCTCACACGCGTCGTAACCTGGTCATCATGAGTGAGTGCCCCCATGTTGCGGAACTTCCGCGTCCCGAGCCCGCCCCGCGGGGTGAGACCTGCGCGGAGTGCCTCGCGGTCGGCAGCCACCCCGTTCAGCTGCGGCTCTGCCTGGTCTGCGGACAGGTCGGATGCTGCGATTCCTCCCCTTATCAGCACGCCACAGCACACTTCAAGGAAACGGGTCACGCGGTGATGCGGAGCTTCGAACCCGGCGAGAGCTGGCGCTGGTGCTATGCCGACGGTGCGATCGTCTGAGCCTACGGTTCGATCGTCCGGCGGCTGGGTACGTCAACCCTCCCCCGGTTGCTCGCAATTGAGCATCGCAGACCTCTAGCCACTTTCTGTGTTCATGTGCTTACCATGAGTGACAGTCGTCGGACGGGGGTCCCCGGCGACACGGCACCACGGAATCGCGATAGCGTCGCCAGTCCAGACCGGCTACGTACCGACTACGTACCGCGAGGCTTCGGGACATCCCCCGTTCCGGAGCCCTGAAGAGCTTGTGCCACCTTGGAGGTGAGGGTGTCCCAGATCGCAGGCGAGCCCGGGACCCAGGACTTCGTGGAAGTCCGGCTGCCCGCTGCGGGTGCCTACCTGTCCGTGCTGCGTACGGCCACGGCCGGCCTCGCGGCGCGCTTGGACTTCACCCTCGACGAGATCGAGGACCTGCGTATCGCGGTGGACGAGGCCTGCGCGATCCTGCTTCAGCAGGCCGTACCGGGCTCCGTTCTGAGCTGCGTCTTCCGTCTCGTGGAGGACGCGCTCGAAGTGACCGTCTCGGCCCCCACCACGGACGGACGCGCGCCGGAGCGCGACACCTTCGCCTGGACGGTGCTCTCGGCGCTGGCCGGCAAGGTCGACTCGACGGTGGCGGAGGACCGTACGGTCACCATCAGCCTCTACAAACAGCGCGGCGCGGGACCCGGGCCGGCGTGAGGAACGGGGACGGTCCGGTGCGTGACGAGGGGCGCATCCCACGGGAACCGCGGGGAGGGCACGAAGCTTCCGAGGAGCTGGTGCTCGCCCCCGCGGGCATCCCGGAGCAGCAGGCCCGTCCCCACCCGGAGGACGGACTTGACGGCCACACGGCCGCGGCGGAGCAGGCGCAGGCAGAGCGGGCGGCCTTTATGAGCGAGCAGCACAACGAGAAGCACCACGATCCACATGACCGCAGCGGTGCGCGGGCGATGTTCGTCGAGCTGCGCGAGCTGCCCGACGGCTCGCCCGAGCGGGCCGACCTCAGAAACCAGCTCGTGCGGATGCATCTGCCGCTGGTCGAGCATCTGGCGAGACGGTTCCGCAACCGCGGCGAGCCGCTGGACGATCTGACACAGGTCGCGACCATCGGCCTGATCAAGTCGGTGGACCGGTTCGATCCGGAGCGCGGTGTCGAGTTCTCGACATACGCGACACCGACGGTGGTCGGGGAGATCAAGCGGCACTTCCGGGACAAGGGCTGGGCGGTGCGGGTGCCGCGCCGGCTCCAGGAGCTGCGGCTCTCCCTGACGACGGCCACGGCCGAACTCTCCCAGCAGCACGGCCGTTCGCCCACGGTCCATGAGCTGGCGGAGCGGCTCGGCATCTCGGAGGAAGAGGTCCTGGAGGGGCTGGAGTCCGCCAACGCGTACTCCACACTGTCGCTGGACGTCCCGGACACGGACGACGAGTCCCCGGCGGTGGCGGACACACTGGGCGCGGAGGACGAGGCACTGGAGGGTGTCGAGTACCGCGAGTCGCTCAAGCCGCTGCTGGAGGATCTGCCCCCGAGAGAGAAGCGGATTCTGCTGCTCCGCTTCTTCGGCAATATGACCCAGTCGCAGATCGCGCAGGAGGTCGGCATCTCCCAGATGCATGTCTCGCGGCTGCTGGCCCGCACCCTGGCACAGCTTCGCGAACGGCTGCTGGTGGAGGAGTGAGCGGCCGCCAGGAGTGAGCCGGCGCCAGGAGTGAGTCACCGCCAGGAGTGAGCGGCCGGCGGCGAAGGAGCCGGTGAAGGGGCAGAGGCGTTACGGGAGGACGGTACGGGCCCCGGCGCGCGGGACGCGCTGTTCAGGCGTCGCGGGCCGGGCCACGGATACCGAGCGCTTCCGTGGTCGTCGGGTTGACGATCAGGACCAGACCCGTCACGGCGACCACCGCGAGCGCGATCCCGGCCGGGATCAGTCCGCCCGAGGCACGCAGCAGCGTCCAGGCGACGGGCAGCGCCATGATCTGGGTGATCAGCGCCGGGCCCCGGCTCCAGCCCCGGCGCAGCAGCAGTCCCCGGGCGGCGAGCAGCGGAATGGCACCGAGCACGATCAGGGTGATACCGCCCATCTCCGCCTGCTGGGGACTGTCGGGCCGGCCGAGCACACCCATCACCAGCAGATACACACCGCCGACGACCAGCGCGAGGGCTTCGAGCCCGCAGACGGCCGCCGCCGCGGTCAGGCGCGCGGGGCGGGGGGACGGCGCGGGGGCGGTGGTCTCTTCACTGCTGCTCACCCTTGCAGGGTAACCACAGCCCCTGCGGGCACCGCCCGGCAGGCCCGTACGGGCACCCCGGGCCGCCCGGCCGGGCTCCGCCGGACCCCGCCAGGCCCCGGCGTCCCGGAGGCGACCCTCCCGCGCCCGGCCGGTAATCTGCTGGGCATGCGCGCACTCCTTGTGGTCAATCCGGCAGCAACCACCACCAGTGCACGCACCCGCGATGTCCTCATGCACGCGCTCGCCAGTGAGATGAAGCTGGAAGTGGTGACCACGGAATACCGTGGACACGCTCGTGACCTGGGCAGACGCGCCGCGGACTCGGACGATGTCGAGCTGGTCGTCGCCCTCGGCGGGGACGGCACGGTCAACGAGGTCGTGAACGGTCTGCTCCACAACGGTCCGGATCCGGACCGGCTGCCGCGGCTCGCGGTGGTCCCCGGCGGCTCGACCAATGTGTTCGCCCGCGCGCTCGGGCTGCCCAATGACGCGGTGGAGGCGACGGGCGCGATCCTGGACGCGCTGGCCCTCCGTAGCGAACGTACGGTCGGTCTGGGACTGGCGGCCGGCACACCGGGGACGGCGGACGAGGCGGTGCCGTCCCGCTGGTTCACCTTCTGCGCGGGATTCGGTTTCGACGCCGGGGTGATCGGCCGGGTCGAACAGCAGCGGGAACGCGGAAAGCGTTCGACACACGCCCTCTATGTGCGGCAGGTCGTACGGCAGTTCCTGGAGGAGCCGCACCGCAGACAGGGGCTCATCACCCTGGAACGCCCCGGCGCGGACCCGGTCGAGGATCTCGTGCTGTCCATAGTCTGCAACACCGCGCCCTGGACCTACCTGGGCAATCGCCCGCTGTACGCCTCTCCCGAGGCGTCCTTCGACGCGGCCCTGGACATCCTCGGGCTGACCAGATTGTCGACAACGGCGGTGGCGAGATATGCCACGCAATTGCTCACATCGAGCCCCGATCGGGGACCTCATGGACGGCATGCGGTGTCTCTTCATGATCTGACCGACTTCACCTTGCATTCCAAGGCACCCCTCCCCCTGCAGATGGACGGAGACCACCTCGGGCTCCGTACGAGCGTGACGTTCACAGGCGTACGCCGTGCACTGCGTGTGATTGTGTGAGTGGAAGGGCCCAAACTCCTTCCACTCGAACGTTTAGCCTGGGATCCACCCCATGGAAGTACGGCTGTGACCTAGTCGACACCGAGGAATCAAAAAAAACTTTCCAGAAGGGGTTGTATCCGCCGCCGAGGTTTGCGAATCTCTACTTGGCGATCGGGACGGCCCGCAACATCGGCCTCCCTGAGAACCAGAACCCCTCCTCATTCCAAGGACCACACCAGCCCGTCTGGCGGTCGGCCCTTCCCTTGTCGAGGGATTCGTGAAAGCGTTCACATTCACAAGCAATCTGCACGTAATACCAAGAGAGGTAGCAGCCATGGACTGGCGTCACAACGCCGTTTGCCGCGAGGAAGACCCCGAGCTGTTCTTCCCCATCGGCAACACCGGTCCTGCGCTGCTGCAGATCGAGGAAGCCAAGGCCGTCTGCCGTCGCTGCCCCGTCATGGAGCAGTGCCTGCAGTGGGCGCTCGAGTCCGGCCAGGACTCGGGTGTCTGGGGTGGCCTCAGTGAGGACGAGCGCCGTGCTATGAAGCGCCGCGCCGCTCGCAACCGGGCGCGTAACGCGACCGCCTGAAGCACCCCGCACGAGCCTGAGCCCGGCGGAGCGTACAGCGAGTACGCATAGCCCCGCCCCCGAACCGCAGCGCGCAGTACCCCCCGATGCGCATCAGACAGTGAGCTTCGAGCCGAGCCCCGGACCGTCACCACGGTCCGGGGCTCGCTGCTGTTCGCGTCAACTCACCGCCGTATGCGTCAACACGGCGCCGCACACACCATCCGTACGGCTATATCTCGTGCGGGTGCTTTCCCGTGCGGCCCCGTGCGGCTACTTCTGCGGCTCCACCGGAATGTCCAGCACCACGCGCGTACCGCGCACCGGCGCCGGCACCATGTCGAAACCGCCGCCCAACTCACCTTCCACCAGCGTCCGTACGATCTGGAGCCCCAGATTGCCGCCCCGGCGCGGATCGAATCCCTCGGGCAGACCGCGTCCGTCGTCCTGGACGGTGATCAGCAGCCGGGTGTCCGAACGGGGGCCGTCCCCCCGTTTCTTGGCCGGTTCCCCGCCCCGGGTGCCGCTGCGGACGACCGAGACATCGACCCGGCCCTGCTCCCCCGGCTCGAAGGCGTGTTCAAGGGCGTTCTGGAGAATCTCGGTGAGCACCATCGAGAGCGGGGTGGCCACCTCGGCGTCGAGAATGCCGAACCGGCCGGTGCGGCGGCAGATGATCGTGCCCGGTGAGATCTCGGCGACCATCGCCAGCACCCGGTCCGCGATCTCGTCGAACTCCACCCGCTCGTCCAGATTCTGGGACAGCGTCTCATGGACGATCGCGATCGAGCCGACGCGCCGTACGGCCTCGTCGAGGGCCTCGCGGCCCTGGGGCGAATCCATTCGCCGGGCCTGGAGACGGAGCAGCGCGGCGACGGTCTGGAGGTTGTTCTTCACCCGGTGGTGGATCTCCCGGATGGTGGCGTCCTTGGTGATCAACTCACGCTCGCGGCGCCGGAGTTCCGTGACGTCCCGGAGCAGCACCAGCGAGCCGATCCGGGTGCCCTTGGGCTTGAGCGGGATCGCGCGGAGCTGGATGACCCCGCCGCTGCCCTCGACCTCGGTCTCACGAGGCGCGTAGCCGCTGGCGAGTTTGACCATCGCCTCGTCCACCGGGCCACGGGCCGGAGCCAGTTCGTCGGTGGTCCTGCCGAGGTGGTGGCCGACCAGATCGGAGGCGAGTCCCAGCCGGTGGTACGCGGAGAGGGCGTTGGGGCTGGCGTACTGGACGACCCCCTCGGCGTCGAGCCGGATCAGTCCGTCACCCACCCGTGGCGAGGCGTCCATGTCGACCTGCTGGCCGGGGAAGGGAAAGGATCCGGCGGCGATCATCTGGGCCAGATCGGAGGCGGACTGGAGATAGGTCAGCTCCAGCCGGCTGGGCGTGCGGACCGTGAGCAGATTCGTGTTGCGCGCGATGACACCGAGGACCCGGCCCTCACGCCGTACGGGGATGGACTCGACCCGTACGGGCACCTCCTCGCGCCACTCGGGGTCGCCCTCCCTGACGATGCGCCCCTCGTCCAGCGCCGCGTCCAGCAGCGGTCTGCGGCCCCGGGGGACGAGATGGCCGACCATGTCGTCCTGGTAGGAGGTGGGTCCGGTGTTGGGGCGCATCTGGGCCACGGAGACATAGCGGGTGCCGTCCCGGGTGGGCACCCAGAGGACGAGATCCGCGAAGGAGAGATCGGAGAGGAGCTGCCACTCCGAGACCAGCAGATGCAGCCACTCGAGGTCGGACTCACTGAGGGCCGTGTGCTGTCGTACGAGGTCGTTCATGGAGGGCACACAGGCGAGCGTACCCGCGCGGCGGGAACCGGTACGCACCGTGGTCTGTCGCGAACGGCCGCCGGGAAATAGGCTCGGCGTACGCATGGACAGCGAAGAATGGTCTAGTCCACAATAACGCTATAGAGCCTCCACCCTCCCCGCACAGGAGGGTGGACCGAGGTACCGGCGCTCTCTGCCCTGACTGCGGCGGAACCTCTCCCACGGCCGGACGGGACCGCACACCCGTCGGCCGGGCAACTCCGGGCTGCGGTGCCGGACGGGTTGAGGGTCCCGTCGCGGCGCCGCGGCCCGCGGGTGAGCGGCCGGCCGGCCGACGCCTTCCCCGTTCCCGGCCCGTACGTCTCCGCTCCCGCCCGCGCCTTCCCGCCCGTACGTTCCCGCCCGCACGTCTCCGTTCCCGACCGCGCGTCCTCGTCCCCCGTCAGTGTGTCTCCGTGACCTTCGCGAGGGCCCGGGGAGCGTCCGGGTCCTGGCCCCTGGCGAGGGTGATCTCGTACGCCAGGAGCTGGAGCGGAAGAATCTCCAGGATCGGCTGGAGCTCCTCCGGGACCCCGTCCGTGGGGAGCGCGAAGCCCGCCGACGCCGTCTCCACCTCCGCCGCCGGGCCGACCACGAACAGATCGGCGCCCCGGCCGCGCAGCCGTTCCAGCACCGGCCTCAGGGCCTCGCCGCCCTTGCCGTCGGGGACGACGGCGATCACCGGGGAGATGTTGTCGACCATCGCCAGCGGGCCGTGCAGCAGATCCGCGCCGGAGTACGCGAGCGCGGGGATGTAGCTGGTCTCCATCAGCTTCAGGGCCGCCTCCCTGGCCGTCGGATAGCCGTATCCCCGGGAGGTGATGACCATCCGTTCGGCGAAGCGGTAGCGGGAGGCGAGCGTCCGTACCTCGTCCCCGCGGGCGAGGATCCGCTCGGCGAGATCCGGCAGGACACCGGCCGCCGCGCCGTCACCGCCGCCGAGGCCCTCGACGAGGAGATAGAGCGCGAGCAGCGAGGCCGTGTACGTCTTGGTGGCGGGGAGCGCACGCTCCGGGCCCGCCAGGACGTCGACATGGAACTCGGACACGGCGGCCAGGGGCGAGTCCGGGCTGTTGGTGACCGCGAGGGTGACCGCGCCGGCGTCCCGGGCCGCCCGGGTGGAGGCCACCAGATCCGGCGAGCCGCCCGACTGGCTGACGGTGACGGCCAGCACATCGGTGAGGTCCGGCCGGGCGCCGTACGCCGTCGTGGTGGACATGGAGGCCAGCCCGCAGGGCAGGCCGCGCCGGATCTCCAGCAGATACTTCGCGTAGAGCGCCGCGTGGTCCGACGTACCGCGGGCGGTGAGCAGCACGAAGCGCGGGCTCCTCGCCGCGATCGCCGCCGCCACCTCGCGGATCCGGGGCATGCCGTCGCGCAGGACGCGCCGGAGCACCGCGGGCTGCTCCGCCATCTCGCCGGACATGATCCGGCCCGGCGGCTCGCCCTCCTCGGCCGGGAGCACGGCTGGCATGGTGGTCTCTCCCCTTGCTCGAAGACGTCCTCCGGCTCAGTCGACCACGGGGTTCCCGGGCCCCGCCAGCCGGACCCCGGAGATTCCCCGTACGGCGGGGCGCCTCTGCTAGATTGGTCTATACCACATCGGATACACCATCAGATCGGCAGGCCCAGCGTGGAAGTTGTCATCGTCCAGGACGCGACGGCGGGCGGCGAACTCATCGCGGAGAGCATCGCCGCCCTGCTGCGCCGCAAGCGCGACGCCCTGCTGGGCGTGGCCACCGGTTCGACCCCCCTGCCCGTCTACCGGGCCCTGACGGCCAAGGTCCGCTCCGGCGCCGTGGACGCCTCGGCCGCGCGGATCGCCCAGCTCGACGAGTACGTGGGGCTGCCGGCCGGACATCCCGAGTCGTACCGCTCGGTCGTGCTGCGCGAGGTGGTCGAGCCGCTGGGCCTGCCGGAGAGCGCCTTCCTGGGCCCCGACGGCGGCGCCGAGGACGTCCAGGCGGCGTGCGAGGCGTACGACCGCGCGCTCGCCGAGGCCGGCGGGGTGGACCTCCAGCTCCTCGGTATCGGCACGGACGGGCACATAGGGTTCAACGAGCCCTGCTCCTCACTCGCCTCACGCACCCGGATCAAGACGCTCACCCGCCGGACGAGAGCGGACAACGCGCGCTTCTTCGACAGCCCCGACGAGGTGCCGCACCACGTCATCACCCAGGGCATCGGCACGATCCTGGAGGCCCGCCATCTGGTGCTGCTCGCCACCGGCGAGGGCAAGGCGGAGGCGGTGGCACAGGCCGTCGAGGGCCCGCTCGCCGCGGTGGTGCCCGCCTCAGCGCTCCAGCTCCACCCCCACGCCACGGTGGTCGTCGATGAGGCCGCCGCGTCCAAGCTCAAGCTCGCCGACTACTTCCGTGACACCTTCGCCGCGAAGCCGGGCTGGCAGGGCATCTGACCCGCCTCCGCCGGCCGGTGGACACGACGGTGCCGGGCCGCCCCCGCGAGGGGTGGCCCGGCACCGTCACCTCCGTCGCGGCCGGGGCGTCCTCACCGGCGGCGACTCGTTCCTCCTGGCCCGCGTCCCGGTCCCGCGTCAGGCCTCCCGGCCCGCGATGACCTCCGCCGCGGCCTGTCCGCACACCCGCGCGGCGCCATAGGTCGCGATATGCAGGGCTCCCCTGGGCTCCGCCTCGTTCAGGCCCATCTCCACCACGACCGTCTCGGGACGGACGGCGAGCAGGGCGTCCAGGGCCTCGGCCATCCACGGGTGCCGGTGGACATCGCGCACGACGGCGACGACCGTACGGTCACCCGCGGCCGCGAGCACCCGCGCGACCAGCGCGTCCGTGTCCGTACCCGCGATACCGGCGCCGCTGTACGAGACCGTCTCCGTACCGGGAAGCAGCCGCTCCAGCTCCGCCGCGACACCCCACGGGGTCTCGTCCCCGACGGCGATGTTCGCGACGGGGGTGAAGGCGGCGACGAGCGGCGCGGTGTCGAGCGGCTTCGCCGTTCCCGTCATCCGCAGCGCGCGGCGGGCCGCCACCAGACCGATCGGGGTGCCGGGCGCGGTCCCCTCCTGTGAATCCGCGCCCGGCCCCGAAGCCCCCCTGGCCCGACGCGTCCAGTCGGCGAGACCGCGCACACGCGCGGCGGCGTCGGCCAGTCGCTCCTCGGGCAGATCACCGTTCCGTACCGCCGCGACCAGGGCGTCGCGCAGCCGCAGTACGGTGTCCTCGTCCGCCAGGCCGCCGCCGACACAGATGGCGTCGGCGCCCGCGGCGATCGCGAGGACGGAGCCGCGCTCGATTCCGTACGTCGCGGCGATGGCCTGCATCTCCATGCCGTCGGTGACGATCAGTCCCTCGAAGCCCAGCTCCTCGCGGAGCAGACCGGTGAGGATCTGCGGGCTGAGGGTCGCCGGGCGGTTCGGGTCGAGCGCGGGAAGCAGGATATGCGCGCTCATGACGCATTTGGAACCCGAGGCGATCGCTTCCTGGAAAGGCAGCAGGTCACGGGCGTGCACCGTGTCCAGATCCACATCGATACGGGGCATCGCGTGATGCGAGTCGACGGCGGTGTCGCCATGGCCGGGGAAGTGCTTGGTGCAGGCGGCGACCCCGGCGCTCTGGAGGCCCTCGACATACGCGGCGGTGTGCCGGGCCACCAGCGCCGGATCGGCGCCGAAGGACCGTACCCCGATCACCGGATTGTCACGGTTGGAGTTGACGTCCGCGGAGGGGGCCCAGTTGAGGTTGACCCCGCACTCGGCGAGCCGGCGGCCCAGCTCCCGGGCGACGGCCCGGGTCAGATCGGTGTCGTCGACGGCGCCGAGGGCGTGGTTCCCGGGGAAGGAGGAGCCGTGTCTGACCTCCAGCCGGGTAACATCGCCGCCCTCCTCGTCGATCGCGACGAGGACGTCGTCCCGGGCGCCCCGGAGCTGCGCGGTGAGCGCGGCGAGCTGGTCAGGCGAGGAGATGTTGCGGCCGAAGAGTCCGACGGAGGTGAGGCCCTCGCCGATGCGCCGCAGCAGCCACGCCGGGGCGGTGGTGCCGAGGAAGCCGGGCTGGAGGACGGCGAGGGCGTCGCGGGTGAGGGTGTCCGTACTGCTTACGAGCGTGGTCATCGGCCGATCAACCCTTCACTGCGCCGGAGGTGAGGCCGGTCGCCATGTACTTCTGCACGAGCAGGAAGAAGGCCACGACCGGGATGGCGATCAGGGTCGAGGAGGCCATCAGGGCCCCGTAGTCGATGCCGCGCGAGGTGGTGAAGTTCATCAGCCACACGTTGAGCGTGTACTTGTCGTTGTCCTGGAGGACGACATAGGCGAGGAGGTACTCGTTCCACGCCGTGATCAGGGAGAAGATCGCCGCGGCGGCGAGACCGGGGGCGAGCAGCGGGAAGGTCACCCGCCAGAAGGCGCCCATCCGGCTGCATCCGTCGACCATCGCGGACTCCTCCAGCTCCGGCGGGATGTTGATGACGAAGCCGCGGATCATCCAGGTCGCGAAGGGCAGGGTCGAGACGAGATAGATGACGATGACGCCCCAGTACTCGTTCAGCCCGCCCAGGTCGTTGAGCTGGATGTAGATGGGGATCAGCATCGCCGTCGGCGGCAGGAGCTGGACGGTCAGCAGCACGATCATGAAGAACTTGCGGCCGCGGAAGCGGAACCGGCCGATGGCGAAGGCGGCGATGGTGGCGAGCAGCATGCCGCCGAGGACCGCGACACCGCAGACGATCAGGCTGGACTGGATGGCGGTACCGAAGTTCGGCTGGTTCACCGCCCGGTGGAAGTTGTCGAAGGTGATCGACGAGGGCCAGAGGGTCTGGTCGTAGCTGCGGATCTCATGGTTGGGCCGCAGCGAGCTGATGACCAGCCAGTAGACCGGGAAGGCCATGAAGACGAAGACGACCAGGCCGACGAGGTTGTAGCCGAGCCGGTTCTTCTTGCGGTCCGGGCGCAGGACCTGGGGCCGGTCCTGCGAACCGGCCGGAGAGCCGGCCCGGGGGGCGGCCGGGCGGGTGGCCTGGGGGGCGGAGGCGCTCATTCGACCTCTCCGATCTTGAGCAGCTGGCGCAGGTAGTACACGGCGACGCCGGAGAGCAGCAGGACCGTGATGAGGGAAATGGCCGCGCCCTGGCTGAACGAGTTGGACTCGAATGCCTTCTCGAACGAGTAGATGCCGAGGACCGTGTACTCCGGCTCGGGCTTGTTGCCGCGGATCAGGAAGATCTGGCCGAAGACATTGAAGTCCCACAGTACGGACAGGGTGGCCACCATCTGGAAGACCGGCTTGATGACCGGCCAGGTGACATAGCGGAAGACTCCCCGCACACCCGCTCCGTCGAGAGACGCGGCCTCCTCCAGCTCCCGGGGGACCTGGGTCAGCGCCGCGTAGAGCGTGACGGCGACGAAGGGGATGGCGCCCCAGACGACGACCGCGCCGATGATCAGGAAGCCCTGTACGGGGTCGAGGAACCAGTTGTGGCCCTGGGCGTCCACTCCGAGGTACTTGGTGAGCACCATGTTCAGTACGCCGTAGTCGGAGTCGGCGAACCAGCGGAAGATGGAGGTCGCCACCAGCAGGGGCATCGACCAGGCGGCGACCAGCGCGGCCGTGAGGAGCAGCCGCGCCCAGGTGTCCATGCGCTGCATCACCATGGCGATACCGAGGCCGATGACCATGGTGGTCACCACACAGACCACCATGAAGATGACGGTCCGCCAGACGATCGCCCAGAACTCACCGTCGCCGAGGATATTGGTGAACTGGTCGAAGCCCACCCAGGGAGCGGGCTCCCCGGTCCACAGTTCGCGCCGGCCGACATCCTGGAAGGACATGATGACCGTCTTGACCAGTGGCCAGGCGAAGACGGCGGCGATCGCGACGAACGCGGGTGCTATCAGAAGGTACGGCAGCAGCGCGCCCGCCTTGCGCGGTCTGCGCGGCACGCCCTTGGGCGGCTGAGAGCCGCTGCCTTCGGTGACCCGCGCCACGGTTACCGGAGGATCGGCTGCTTTCATGTCGGCGGCACTCACTGTGCTTGCCTTCCGTTCGGACCTGGTACCGGAGAGCGGGGGGTGGGGGGGGGGGCCCGGGCCCCCCCCC
>NZ_JBSGVS010000044.1:0-82588 GCF_053608565.1 Streptomyces sp. NPDC055025 | reverse complement strand
ATCCCGGCCCCGGGGTCCCGGGGCGCCCCGCGTCGCGTCGGCCGGTCCCGGGGCGGGGCGGGGCGGGGCGTCATTCCGCGAAGGCCTCGCAGACCGCGTCGTACTCCCTCGTCCACCACACCGCGAGCGCCGACACCGCCGCGAACAGCGGGTCGGCCCGCCGGTCGTCGAGCTGATAGCGCCAGCGCAGCACCCAGAAGTCGTTGAGCCGCTCCCACCACACCCGGTGGACGGCGGCGGCCAGTTCGGAGGCGGCGGCTCCGGCCGCGCGGCGGTAGGCGCGCGCGTAGGCACGTACCTTCGGCAGCTCCAGTTCGCCCGTCGGCCGTACGAAGAAGATCGCCGCGGCCCTTACGGCCTCCTCGGCCCGTGGCTGTACGCCGAGCCGGTCCCAGTCGACGATCGCGGCCGGCTCCTCGCCCCGGTAGAGCACATTCAGCGGATGGAAGTCGCCGTGCACCCAGCCCGTGGCCGGTTCGGCTCCCGGGCGCGGACGGCGGTGGGCATGGCGTTCCAGCAGGTCGCGGCGTTCCACGAGACGGTGCTCGGCGAGGGCGTCGAAGGTGTCCCGGGGGGTACGGCCACGGGCCAGCGCCAGCAGTTCGTCGATCAGCTCGAAGGTGTCGGCGGGGTCCGGGCTGTCGTAGAGGCTGTCGTACGCGAGCGGCGCCGGGTCCGGCTCCATCACCCGCTCCAGACAGGTGTGCACACGGCCGAGGAGCCCGCCGAGGTGCCGTGATTCGTCGGTCGTGAGCTGGGTGCCGTCGCGATGGCGCCCCTCGACCCAGGGGTGCAGGGCGTAGCAGCGGCCCTTGATGACCGAGACGGTGTCGCCGTCGGCGTTCTCGACGGGCGGCGCGACGGGCACGCCGAGCGCCTGGAGCCGCTGGGTGGCGCGGTGCTGGCGGGTGATGGCCGGGTGATCGCCGTCGAGATGGTGCTTGAGGAAGTAGGAGCCGTGTGTGGTGCGGACCCGGTAGCCGTGGTTGAGCAGCCCTTGGGCGACGGGTTCGCAGGACAGCGGCTCGCCCGTGTTCCGGTAGCGGCGGAGCAGCGTACGGACGGGGGGAGCGGTGTCCCCGGCGCGGGCGCCCGGGATCGCGGGAGCCTGAGGTAACGCGGGGCTTACGGGGATTGCCGGGGGTGCGTGGACGCCGGGGCTTAACGGCACTGCGGGGCTTACAGGCACTGCGGGACTTACGGGGCTAACGGGCACTGCGGGGCTTACGGGGATTGCGGGAACAGGGCTTGCGTGGCTGGCACGAGCGGCAACGGGCTGAGGGATGACAACGGTCGCAGCAGGCGCAGCGATTTCATATGAGCGCGGCACTTGTCAGATGTTAGATCACGCAGCGTGTTGGCTCTGTCGCTCTCGGGAGTAGTCGAGCGTATGTACGGTGACAAACTGCGGTACAAGCCGCATATACACCGGATCGAACGGTTCTCCGTCCACCCGGTGCGGGCCCCCGCCGAACAGTTCCAGCTCCGGAGCCGTCGGCTGGATGATCTCGGCCGTGCCGGTGAACTGCACCGACCAGCGGTCCGGCTCGTCGCTGCTGAAGTTGTCCGCGCCGTACGCCACCACTCCGCCGCCGCAGGCCCGGTGGTAGCCGTGACCGGCGTGCATACGCAGCAGGACCGAGCCGCCCGTCACCACATGGCGAGCGGGGGCCACGAACGGCATGGCCCGCATACTCGTCGCGACGCGTCCGTACGACACGCGGTTGAGCAGCTCTATGGCGCGGATTTCCTCGGTGGACATGTTGTCCACTCTCCGTCACGGAACCGCCTCGTCAACAGAGGACGCGGCCCTTCAACCGAGGGACGTTGGTCCCGGTTGGGACAGGGTCCGACGAGGTAACCCCGACCGGCCGGGCGGCCCCGTCGCCCCGTCGTACGGCCGGCCCCGTCGACTCGCCGGCGCTGTTCCGCTCAATTCTTCTCGGCCTGGAGGCGCGCCACATACGCCGCCGCCTGCGACCGCCGCTCCATCCCCAGCTTGGAGAGCAGGCTGGAGACATAGTTCTTGATCGTCTTCTCGGCGAGATGCAGCCGCTCCCCGATCGCGCGGTTCGTCATGCCCTCGCCTATCAGGTCCAGGATCCTGCGTTCCTGGTCGGTGAGCGAGGCCAGCTTGTCGTCGCCCTTGGGGCCGCTGCCGCTGCGCAGCCGCTCCAGCACCCGGGCCGTGGCCACCGGGTCGAGCAGCGAGCGCCCCGCCGCCACGTCCCGTACGGCCGTCAGCAGCTCGTTCCCGCGTATCGCCTTGAGCACATAACCCGAGGCCCCGGCCATGATCGCGTCGAAGAGCGCCTCGTCGTCGGCGAACGAGGTGAGCATCAGACACTTGATGCTCTCGTCCCGCGAACGGACCTCGCGGCAGACCTCCACCCCGCTGCCGTCCGGCAGCCGTACGTCCAGCACGGCCACATCCGGGCGCGTCGCCGGGATCCTGGCCATGGCGTCCGCCGCCGTGCCCGCTTCCCCTACGACCTCTATGTCGTCCTCGACGGAGAGAAGTTCGTAGACCCCCCGGCGGACGACTTCATGGTCATCAACGAGAAATACCGTGATTTTTCCTTCTTGGTGCACAGAATTCAGTCTCACACACTCACCCCTTCCCTGCCGCAGATCAGCGGGATAACGTGCCGTTGTTCCGGCGGCCTGCGAGGCTGTGACCAGTGGTTGTTCCAGACTTTGTCGATTTACTTGGAAATCCAAGCAAAATTGCAGGTCAGATGGGGTTTCGCAGTAATGCGGCCCACTGGGTAACGTGCCTGTGACAGAGCGCTCGCCGGGGCACCTGTCACGCCTGTCCCGACCGCGTCGCACCCACCCCGTGCCCGTGGCGGGTCCAGGCGAGCCGCACTGGTTCCCGGCGGATCCCGGGGGCCGGACAGACGGAGGAGCACGCACGTGACCGTGGAGAGCACTGCCGCGCGCAAACCGCGACGCAGCAGCGGCACCAAGCGCGCCAGCGCGAAGAGGACGCCGCAGCCACAGAGTTCCGAGCCCCCGCTCGTACAGCTGCTCAGCCCCGAGGGCGAGCGGGTCGAGCACCCGGACTACCAGATCGACCTGACCCCGGACGAGCTGCGCGGGCTGTACCGGGACATGGTCCTGACCCGCCGTTTCGACGCGGAGGCCACGGCGCTCCAGCGCCAGGGCGAGCTGGGACTGTGGGCATCACTGCTGGGCCAGGAGGCCGCGCAGATCGGGTCGGGCCGCGCGCTGCGCGACGACGACTATGTCTTCCCGACCTACCGTGAGCACGGTGTCGCCTGGTGCCGGGGGGTCGACCCCACCAATCTGCTGGGCATGTTCCGCGGTGTGAACCACGGCGGCTGGGACCCCAGTACCAACAATTTCCATCTCTACACGATCGTGATCGGCTCGCAGACGCTGCACGCCACGGGCTATGCCATGGGCGTCGCCAAGGACGGCGCGGACTCCGCCGTGATCGCGTACTTCGGGGACGGCGCCTCCAGCCAGGGCGATGTCGCCGAGTCGTTCACCTTCTCCGCGGTCTACAACGCGCCGGTCGTGTTCTTCTGCCAGAACAACCAGTGGGCGATCTCCGAGCCGACCGAGAAGCAGACCCGCGTGCCGCTCTACCAGCGCGCGCAGGGTTACGGCTTCCCGGGCGTCCGGGTCGACGGCAACGACGTACTCGCGTGTCTGGCCGTGACCCGCTCCGCGCTGGAGCGGGCCCGCCGGGGCGAGGGGCCCACGCTGGTCGAGGCCTTCACGTACCGCATGGGCGCGCACACCACCTCCGACGACCCGACCAAGTACCGCGCGGACGAGGAGCGCGAGGCCTGGGAGGCCAAGGACCCGATCCTGCGGCTGCGCCGGTATCTGGAGGGGGAGGGCCAGGCGGACGAGGCGTTCTTCACGGCCCTGGACGAGGAGAGCGAGACGCTCGGGAAGCGGGTAAGAGAAGCGGTACGGGCGATGCCCGACCCGGATCCCATGGCGATCTTCGACAACGTCTACGCCGACGGGCACACGCTGGTCGACGAGGAGCGTGCGCAGTTCGCCGCGTACCAGGCGTCGTTCGTGGACGCCGACCCGGCGGCCGACGCCGCGATCGCCGCGGCGGGTGTCACAGGTGCTACGGGTGCTACGGGTGCCGCAGGTGTCACGGGTGTCGCGGGTGTTCGAGAAGGGGGTCGCTGATCATGGCCGTACAGAAGCTTCCGATCGCCAAGGCGATCAACGAGTCGCTCCGCAAAGCCCTCGACACCGACCCCAAGGTCCTCATCATGGGCGAGGACGTCGGCAAGCTCGGCGGTGTCTTCCGGGTCACGGACGGGCTCCAGAAGGACTTCGGCGAGGGCCGGGTCATCGACACCCCGCTCGCCGAGTCGGGCATCGTCGGCACGGCCATCGGTCTGGCGCTGCGCGGTTACCGCCCGGTGGTGGAGATCCAGTTCGACGGTTTCGTGTTCCCCGCGTACGACCAGATCGTCACGCAGCTCGCGAAGATGCACGCCCGCGCGCTGGGCAAGATCAAGCTGCCCGTGGTGATCCGTATCCCGTACGGGGGCGGCATCGGTGCGGTCGAGCACCACAGTGAGTCGCCCGAGGCGCTGTTCGCGCATGTGGCGGGTCTGAAGATCGTCTCGCCGTCCACGGCGTCGGACGCGTACTGGATGATGCAGCAGGCCATCCAGACCGATGATCCGGTGATCTTCTTCGAGCCGAAGCGGCGCTACTGGGACAAGGGCGAGGTCAACACCGAGGCCATCCCGGGTCCGCTGCACGGGGCGCGGGTGGCGCGTGAGGGCTCGGATCTCACGCTCGCGGCGTACGGTCCGATGGTGAAGGTCTGCCTCGAAGCCGCCGCGGCGGCCGAGGAGGAGGGCAAGTCGCTGGAGATCGTCGATCTCCGCTCGATGTCCCCGATCGACTTCGACACGATCCAGACGTCGGTGGAGAAGACGCGCCGGCTGGTCGTGGTGCACGAGGCGCCCGTCTTCTACGGCTCGGGAGCGGAGATCGCCGCCCGGATCACGGAGCGGTGCTTCTACCATCTTGAAGCACCGGTGCTGCGGGTCGGCGGCTATCACGCGCCGTATCCGCCGGCCCGGCTGGAGGACGAGTACCTCCCGGGCCTGGACCGGGTGCTCGACGCCGTCGACCGCTCGCTCGCGTACTGAGGAGTGCCGTGACCATGACTGCTGATACTTCCACCGGCTCCACGGCTCGCTACCGCGAGTTCAGGATGCCCGATGTGGGCGAGGGCCTGACCGAGGCCGAGATCCTCAAGTGGTACGTACAGCCGGGCGACGCGGTGACCGACGGCCAGGTGGTGTGCGAGGTCGAGACGGCGAAGGCGGCCGTCGAACTGCCCATTCCGTACGACGGGGTGGTGCACGAGCTGCGTTTCGAGGAGGGCACGACGGTCGATGTCGGCGTGTCCATCATCACGGTGGACGTGGCGCCGGGGAGCGGTGAGCCCGCTCCGGCGGCGGCGCCCGAGCCGTCGCCGCCCGCGGCTGTGACGGCTGCCCCGGCCGCGACGGCCGCTTCGGCCGCCGCGGGGCCGACGGGCCGTCAGCCGGTGCTGGTCGGCTACGGAGTGGCCGAGTCGTCGACGAAGCGCCGCCCGCGCAGGGGTGCTTCCGTGCCGGGGCAGACCACGGGAGGCGCGGCCGCCGCGGCGGTCCAGGCGGAGCTGAACGGCCGTGCGACACCGGTCGTGGGCGCGCCCGCCGCCGGACGGCCGCTGGCCAAACCGCCCGTGCGCAAGCTCGCCAAGGATCTCGGAGTGGATCTGGCGACGGTCACGCCGTCGGGCCAGGACGGGATCATCACCCGCGAGGACGTGTACGCGGCGATCGCCCCGACGGAGCTGGTGGGCGAACCGCCGGCGCCGACGGCCCCGGCCGTGGCACCGGCGCCAACGGCTGTGGCACCGGCCGTACCGGCACCCGTGGCACCGGCCGGCACCGGCCGGGAGACCCGTATCCCCATCAAGGGGGTACGGAAGGCCACGGCGGCGGCCATGGTGGGCAGCGCGTTCACCGCGCCGCATGTCACGGAGTTCGTCACCGTCGACGTGACCCGCACGATGAAGCTGGTCGAGGAGCTGAAGTCCGACAAGGACATGGCGGGCCTGCGGGTCAATCCGCTGCTCCTCATCGCCAAGGCGCTGCTGGTCGCCATCAGGCGCAACCCCGAGGTCAACGCCGCCTGGGACGAGGCCAACCAGGAGATCGTGGTCAAGCACTACGTCAACCTGGGTATCGCGGCCGCCACCCCGCGCGGACTGATCGTGCCGAACATCAAGGACGCGCACGACAAGACCCTGCCCCAACTGGCCTCGGCGCTGGGCGAACTGGTCTCCACGGCCCGTGAGGGCAGGACCACGCCGGCGGCCATGCAGGGCGGCACGGTGACCATCACCAATGTCGGCGTCTTCGGCGTCGACACGGGCACGCCCATCCTCAACCCGGGCGAGTCCGCGATCCTGGCGATCGGCGCGATCAAGCTCCAGCCCTGGGTCCACAAGGGCAAGGTCAAACCCCGCCAGGTCACCACCCTGGCGCTCTCCTTCGACCACCGCCTGATCGACGGCGAACTGGGCTCCAGGTTCCTCGCGGACACGGCGGCGATCCTGGAACAGCCGAAGCGCCTGATCACCTGGGCCTGACCCACCCGCCCACCCCGCAACACCACCGTCCGGCCCCGAAACCCACACCACGGGTTCCGGGGCCGGACGCGCGTGCAGTACGGGCCCCGGCCACAGCCTCGTAAGCCGCGTATGCACGGGGACCTCTGGAGGGACCAGGCAGCCTGTCGAGCCGGCCCAGCTCCGGAACTCGCCCGAAGGGCTCCCGGCTAACGGCCTACGAGAACCTCGCCCAGCCGCGTACGGGCCGCACCGGAGAGTGTGTGGTGCAGGGCTTCGGCCCGGGATTGGACCAGTCCGCCTCGGTACGCCTCCGGCAGTCGCCGCCAGACGTCCACGGCCATGTCGGCTGCCGCCGTGGAGTCTCCGTCCGCTTGGAGGCAGGTCGCGGTGTCCATGGCAAGCAGGGCGCGGGTCATGACGGACTGGGAGCGGCTGAGGGCCAGGGAGGCTTCCTGCTCGGTGTATGCCTCAAGTGTCCTGCCCATGAGGGTGAACGCCTGGGAGAGATGGACGTGGTGCTTCTGCTGGGGATAGCCGAACCAGGTATCGGCCGATTGCGCGGTGTCGAGGTTCTCGGCGATGCCGCGCGCGTCGGCCACGGCCCGGAGCGCCGCCATGTGGTCACCAGTGGCGGCGAGTGCTCGCGCGGAGACCGCGGCGGCCAGCGCGGCGGCGGCGGTCGGCGTCCGGCCGGCTTCGACACGGGCCCGGGTGGCCAGCGCGGCGGCGGCATCTGGCGCCCCATAGTTGAGGGGGACCATCGCGTGCCGGGCCAGGACCCAGGCGAGCATGTGACGGTCGCCGGACTCGCGGGCCGCTCGTGCGGCGGTGGTGAACCAGCCGTGCGAGTCACGCTGGTCGCCCCGGTCGTGCTGGATGATCGCGACCAGGCCAGTGATTCCGGCCGTAGTACGGGCCAGTGCCGCGCGGGCGTCGGCAGGGTGAGGGCGGCCGAGGACCTCGCGCAGGAGATTCAGGTCGTCGCGCATTCGTGCGAGCACAGCGCTCGGCGGACGCCCCTGGTAGCCACTCCGATGGCGTTCGAACGCCTCATTGAGGTAGGCGAGATCACCGGCGTCGGAACCGGACAGCCCGACGTCGATGCCTCGACGTGTTTCCGCTATACCGGGCAGAGCGACGCTCCCTGTCGCCAGCCCCGCCGCGCCCAGAAACTTCCTTCGGTTCACCGCCGTACCCTCCTCTCCCTCACCGCCGGCCGCCCGGCGCTCAAGCCTGCGTCGGCGCCTGGAAGCCGCTACCGCCCGGACGATCTCTTCCACCGGCCGCCCGTATCCGTCTGCCAGCAGTTGGTGCCACCTCGGGACGGGCAGACGCCGTTCGGTCTCCCAGCGTTTCAAGTTCTCCGGGTCGAACCACTTGCCGTCCTGGGCCTTCTGCAAGACCAAGGCCTGTTCCTCGCGGGTGAGATCTGCCGCCTCGCGAAGTCCTCTCAGCATGGCGCCGATGCCATCTGGTGCCATCATGCCCGCCCCCCAAGCGTCCGACCGTCCACTGTCTGATCCTGGCACCCCCGGGCGGCCCCGCACGGAAAACGCACCCGCTCGCGGCACCAGAGATGGCGTATCGGGGGCGAGTTGACTGTGCACGTGCATGTGGGCGATCGGACGACATCGCATTCTTCCCACCGTGCGATACCCCCATGCTCCGCGTCTCCGGCTGCTCCGTGTCTCCGGCCCGACCGGTCCTCGGACGGCCCCTTCCGCAGTCTTGTTCTGGAGAGAGGAATCACCATGAACGACGGGACCTGTACGGAAACCAGCGGCGAGGACGAGCTGCTGCCGGTGGAACTCGGCGATGTCGTCGAGCTGACCGAAGGCCAAGGCCGTGGGCAGAGCGAGGACAAACGCCGCGCCTACAACTGCTGACGTCCCTGGGTGCCCGGCCTCGGGAACCCGGTGCCGGGCACCGTACTCAACGTGCCCCCCAGGGAGACTTCATGACTTTCGGTGGTTTCAGCAGAACCGGGGACGACTGCCTTCGGCCTGAGGGTGCCGTGCCCATCAGTGCCGGATCCTCCGTCTGGAGGCTCGGCGACGCCCCGGCTCGTTCTGTCGTGGCACGCGGCGGGTACCGGCGTGTTCTGCTTCTGGGCTGGTGCGGTGCCACGCCCGTCGATCTGCGCCGCCTGGCCGATACCGCGCTGCCGGCCGATATCGCCTGGCGGTGGCCCGGTGCGTACACAGTCGTCGAAGAGACCCCGGCCGGGCTGGTGCTGCACACGGATCCCGCCGCCGCTCTGCCCCTCTACGCGGCCGCCTGGCGGGACGGTTGGGTCTGGTCCACCTCCGCCCGGGTGCTCGCCCGTCTCATCTCGGCGCCTGTGGACACCCGGCGGCTCGTCTGCTCCATCCTCACGCCGTCGGTACCGACGGTGGCAGGCCTGCGTACTTTCTTCGACGGTGTGGAGCAGCTGACACCGGGCAGCCGGATCGAACTGCCCGTCGACGGCGGCAGCCCGCGGTGCACTGTCCGATGGCGTCCTGATCCTGTTCCCGGCCGGCCGCACCATCGGCTGCGAGAAGTTCTGTCGGCGGCGGTGACCCTGCGGACGGAAGCCGGCCACGACGTGTCCTGTGACCTGTCCGGTGGCCTGGACTCCACCACGGTCGCGGTCCTCGCCGCGACATCCCTGCCGGGCGAGCGCCGCCTCGACGCCGTCACCGTCCATCCCGAAGGTGACGAGAGCGGAGCGGATCTCCACTACGCCCGGCTGGCGTCCGCCGCGTATCCGGACCGCATCGCCCACCATCTCCTCCCGCTGTCCGCCGAGCATCTGCCCTACACCCGGATCACCGCCGTACCGGCCACCGACGAACCCGCCCCCTCAACCCTCACCCATGCCCGGCTGACGGGTCAGTTCCGCTGGATGCGCCGGCGTCTCGGCAGCCGGACCCATCTGACCGGCGACGGCGGTGACAGCGTCCTGTTCCAGCCGCCCGCCCACCTTGCCGATCTCGTGCGCCACGGCGAATGGCCCCGGGCGGTGCGTGAGGCCTTCGGCTGGGCCCGTCTACGCCACTGCCCGGTCGCACCGCTCCTGCGCGATGCCGCGGCCATGGCCCGGATCAGCCGCCGGGATGCCCTGACCGATCTCGCCGTATCACTCGCCGATCTCGCCGACACCCCGGCCTTCCAGGTCCGGCCCACCGGCGACCGCGGCGATGTCCGCTGGTTCACGCTCCTGCCGATGCCCGACTGGGCCGAGCCCGCGGCCCTGCGGCTTCTGGCCGACGCTGCCGGCGGGGCGGCCGGCATTGCTGACACAGAAGACACCCTGACCGGTCTGGACGCCGCGGTCCGGATCCTCGTGGACGAGGTGCGCGAGGTCGCCCGTACCGCCGTCTCCGATGTCGGGCTTGCCGCCACCTGCGGCATCGAACTGCACAATCCCTTTCTCGACCCGCGCGTGATGGACACGGTTCTGCGGACCCCGATCGAACACCGTCCGCCTGTCCACGGATACAAACCGCTCCTCGGCCGTGCGATGCGGCACCTGCTGCCGCCTGCGGTCGCCGGCCGTACCACGAAGGGCAGCTTCGACGCCGACCACTACGCAGGACTGCGCGTCAATCTGCCCGAACTCCTCGATCTTGCGGACGGTCACCTCGCCCACCTCGGGCTCATCGACCCGGGCCGGCTGCGCCGGCGTCTGCGTGAGGCCGCCGCGGGCATCCCGATGCCGCTGGCGACGCTCGAACAGGCGCTGAGCGCCGAAGCGTGGCTACGTGCGCACCACGAGAACCCCGGACCGGTATGGAGCGATACGCCGACGAGGAGCACGCATGACTGATCTGCCCTGCTTCGCCACCTCCCCGAACCATGTCCGTGCCGTGGATTTCGGTCATGTCCTGGTCCTCATCGACTACCGAACCGGTCGCGCCCGGTGTCTCCTGCCCGCCGCCACAGTCCTGTGGCGGAGCGCCGCCCACACCGGACGCCTGGATGCCATGGCTCCCGCGCTGGCCGCACGGCTGCTCGCCGACGGTCTGCTGGTGCCCGCGCCGGGTCCGACGCCATGGCCCGCCCCGGTCACTGCCCGCTCCGCTCCTGCGAGTTGGGGAAGTGCCGAACACCCGGCCGGAATCAGCCGTCCTCCGCGTACTCCCCATCGGTCGGGCGTCGCCGCGGCTACCGCTTTGGCGTCCGTCCTCGCCGTCAGGAGGGCGGGACCCGCGGCGACGGCCATGCACCGCGTCACGGCAACGCTCGCGGCGGCCGCGTCGATCTGCCACCGCGCCGCCACCACTGCCCAGGTGAACACGACGGTCCTCGACGTTCGGCACATCGGCTGGTACTCCCCGGGCCGTACCGCCTGCTTGGAGGAGTCCGCAGCCGTCGTCCTGCTGCTGGCCTCACGTCGGCTCGCTGTCACGTGGTGCCATGGCGTCGCGCCCGACCCCGTACGTCTGCACGCCTGGGTACAGACTGTGGACGGTATTCCTGTCGGCGAACCGCGCTCGACGTTCGCCTGTACGCCCGTTCTCACCATCGGAGGCCGTCATCAGCGCCAGCCCTGACCCGATCCTGTGGATCGGCAACGAGATCTGTGCACTCGGCCCCTACCGTGCCGACCTGGTCGAGACCTACTGGCGCTGGGAGCAGGACCCGGCTCTTCTCGTCGGTTACGGACGCCAAGGACCCGAGTCCCTGGAAGCCCGTACCGAGGGCATGGTTCATCAACTCCGCGGTGACAACATCCGGTTCACCGTCTACGACCTGACGTCCGGGAGCCCGGTCCCGTCGGGTGTCACCACGCTCCTGCCCGATCACGCCGTACGGACCGCCGAATACGTGATCATGCTGGCTCCCGAGGCGCGGGGACATGGTCTCGGCACCCTGGCGACCCGGCTCACCCTCGACTACGCCTTCCACATCACCAATCTCCGGATGGTCTGGCTCAAGGTCCTCGCCCCGAACACGGCGGGTGTCCGCGCCTACCGGAAGGCCGGCTTCCGCACGGCGGGAACGCTCCGCGAGGCCGGATACTGGCTCGGGCAGGTCTGCGACGAGATCATCATGGACGCCCTCGCGAAGGACTGGGGCGGCCCCTCGGTCATCGTGCCGCTGCTGCCCGAGTAGTCCCGTTCGCGGGTGTCGGGCCGTTCGCGGCCGGGACCGGGTCGGCGTGGTGGTGTCATTTCTTGCGGATCGCTGCCGCCAGGGCCGGGGAGTGGTAGGCCGTCGAGCGGCCCGAGAGCCAGGACTCCAGGTCGGGGGGCTGGGGGCGGGCGCCGCCCAGGAGGTAGAGGACGACCAGGAGCAGCGCGCCGGTCACCGTGATCGCCAGCATGATCGTCACGGTGAGATGGAAGCCCCGCGCGAGCCCGGTCGTCAGGGCGGCGTGCAGCAGGACGGGGCCGACCAGGAACGCCGCCTCCGAGCGGAGCAGTTCGACCAGGGCGAAGGTCGGGCCGATCTGGGCCGACGGTACGGAGAAGCCCGCCAGGAACAGCCCCGGCGTCACGCCCGCGCCCGCGCCGAAGCCCAGGAAGAGCGCGGCGACGGGGACGACGGCCGACGCGTTCGAGGTGGACGCGGCCAGCAGCACGGCGGCGCCGATGGCCACGCCGACCGTCCCCGACAGCGCCAGATACGGTGTCCAGCGGGTCGCCACCAGCCGCCGGAACAGCACCGCCGCGACGAACACCCCGACGATCTGCGGCGTGACGAGCATGCCGACGCGCAGCGGCGAGTAGCGCGCCTCGTCGGTCAGATAGGCCTCGGTCAGCTCCAGCAGAGTGGTGAAGCACGCCCCGACGAGCATCGCGTTGAGCGTCCCGACGACCGGCAGCGTATTGCTGATGGGCCGTACCGGCATCAGCGGAGTGGCCTTCCTGTACTGACCCCCCACCAGAAAGAGCCCGCAGATCAGTCCGCAGACGACCGGCAGATAGAACGCGGGGTCACCGAACGAGCCCCGCGTCAGCCAGGAGACCCCGAAGAACGGCAGCGCCGTGGTGCCGAACGCCAGCGGAATGGCCAGCCAGTCGAACCGTGCCCGGCGCGCAGGCGGCTCATTGACCTCGAACGACAGAGCGCCCACGGTCAGTCCGACCGCCGCCAGCGCGGCGAGCCCCGCGAACAGCGGCCGCCAGCCGCCCAGGCTGCCGACCAGCCCGCCCACCAGCGGCCCGAAGGCCACCATCCCGAACAGGCCGAGGCTGACCACGGCCGCCGTCGTGGCCAGTCTCCCGATCGGGTGACCCGTGACCAGCGGTGGCAGCGCGCAGACCAGCAGCATCCCCGTACAGAGCCCCTGGAGGATCACCCCGGTCGCGAACAGCCCGATCCCCGGGGCGCTGAGCGCCAGCACGGAACTCGCCACGAAGCCGGCCTCGCAGACGAGATAGACATGCCGGCGCGCCACCCGCTGTACGAGATCCGCGGCGGCCACCGCGCCGAACGCGTACGCCGCGTTGGACATACCGCTGGTGAGCTGCAACTCGAACCGTGTCGCGCCGAGGTCCCGCAGGAGCCGCGGTCCGATCAGGGTCGTGGCCGTGGTGAGGATCAGAAACGGGCTCAGCGCCAGCAGCACGAGGGCGACGGCGGCGGGATAGCGCCCGGCCAGCGGGACCCGGTCGAACAGATGCGGTGGGGATGGGCTGGACCGCAAGGACGCCTCCGGGGCCGGGGTGGTGAGGGCCGCGAACCCGGTCGGACCCGGGCACCGGCGCCGGGCCGTCCCTGTCCCGTCTCTTGTGCCGTCCCTGGGGTGCGACGCCGTCCTCGTGGCGGGACGCTGTCCTCGTGGCGCGAGGCCCGAGGTCTCGCGACGCCCGGGGTCCCCCGGGCCGCCGCCTCAGCGTACGGCCGTACGCTCCGCCGCCCGGACTGACACGCCCGCCCCCGCGTGGTCCGCACCGCTGCCCCCGGCGTGGTCCGTACCGCGCCCGCCTGCGCGGTTACGCGACCGTCGTGTGCGCGGTCACCCCCGTGAGCCGTTCCGACTCGGCCCACAGCCGCGCGTTGGCCGCGGTGTCCAGTGCCCTGCGGGTCGTACGGGCCGTCGTCGTGGGGCCGACCAGTCCGAACCGTCGGCTCGGACCGTAATAGCCGCCCGCCACCGCGTCGGCGCTGGTCGCGGCGTACAGCAGCGGTTCCGTCCCCTGTTCCGGCGCCTGCGACGGCAGGAAGTCGAGGGCCGACAGCAGGCCCTGCCCGCGCGACGGCTTGTCGCGGCCGAGGCTCGGGCCCGTCGTCTGGAGATTGGTGAGGGTGTAGCCCGGGTGCGCCCCGGTGCTCAGCAGCGGCCAGCCGCGCTCGGCGGCGATCACGGCGAGCTGCTGGGTGAGCATCAGATCCGCGAGCTTGGACTGCGCGTAGGAGAGGTTGGGGCTGTAGCGGCGGCGCTCCCACTGGAGGTCGTCGAAGTGGATCCGCCCGTAGTTGGCCGTGCCGCTGCTCATGGTGGCCACGCGCGGCGCCGGGGCGGTGAGCAGCAGCGGCAGCAGCCGTACGGTCAGCGCGAAGGGGCCGAGATAGTTGGTGCCCATCTGGAGTTCGAAGCCGTCGGCCGTCGTCATCCGGGTGGGCGGCGCCATCACCCCCGCGTTGTTGACCAGCAGGTCGAGCGGTGTGCCGTCGGCGATGAGCCCGTCCGCGAACTCCTTCACCGAGGCCAGGTCCGCAAGATCGATCCGGCGCACTTCGAGCTGGGCGTGCGGGTGCTCGGCGAGGATCTCGGCGCGGGCCTGCTCGCCCTTGGCGACGGTACGTACGCCCATGACGACCCGCGCACCGGCGGCGCCGAGACGGCGTACGGCTTCCTTGCCGGTGCCGCTGTTGGCGCCGGTGACGACGGTGAGCTTCCCGGTCTGGTCGGGGACGACATACATGGTGGCTCCAGGGTGAGGTCAGGTGAGGTCAGGTCAGGCGAGGGGATGTGGGGAGGACCGGGGCCGGGTCGGGGCTCCGAGTAGACCGGCGGTCTGTTGTCAGCGAAGCTATCAGACCGCTGGTCCGATAACAACAGACCGGGGGTCTGTAGTCTGGGGTCATGACCATGCCCTTCCAGCGCGCCCGCAGTGACGAGCAGCGCGCCGCGCGCAGACAGGCGATCCTCGACACGGCGACCGCGATGCTCGGCGAGATGTCCGTGGCGCAGGTGAGTCTCAATGAGCTGAGCCGGCGCGTCTGCCTCGCCAAATCCAATGTGCTGCGCTACTTCGAGTCCCGGGAGGCCGTGCTGCTCGAACTGCTTGACGTCGCCTCGCGCGAATGGCTGGAGCACCTGGACGGCGCGCTCCCCGCCCTGGTCGACGCCGCCGCCCCGCTCCCCGGGCGCGCCGACCGGCTCGCCGCCGCGCTCGCGACCTCGCTGGCGGACCGTCCCGTCCTCTGCGACCTGGTCAGCGCGCAGGCCGCGGTGCTCGAACGCAATGTCTCCCCGCAGGTCGCCGCGGAGTACAAGCGCGCCGCGCTCACGAACATCGGTGTCCTGGTCCGGATCCTCCGCGCCCATCTGCCCGAACTGGGCGAGCCCGACGCGGTGCGGTTCGGCGGCGCGGTCATGCTGACGACCGGCGCGGTATGGACGCACACCCAGCCCTCGGCGGCGATGCTGGCGGCGTACGAGGCCGACCCGTCGCTCGCGACCATGCGGTTCGACTTCACCGAGACGCTGCGCGAGATGTTCGAGGTGCTGCTCACGGGCCTGCTGGTACGCGCCTCACGCTGACCCGCCGACGGTGACATCGACCGCCGCGCCGCGCCGCGGTTCGCTCACGTCGGCGTGAGGGCCGGCACGAGGGCCGACGTGGGCGTAAGCGTGAGGGCCGCGCCGGAGTGCTGCTTCCGTGACGCGGCCCTCGTCCCCCCGGACGCGCGAGATCAGTCGCGCTGCGCGTCCGCCGGGAGCGTACGCAGCTTCATCGTCTTCGCCGTCGACGAGCCGAAGCCGTAGTCGAGCAGCTTGGCGGCGTCCTTGTAACGGTCCGCGCCGTTCAGGACGACGCCGACGAGGGTCTTGCTCCCGCGCGTGGCGGCGAACACCAGGCAGGGGCCCGCGGCGGTGCCGGTGCCGGTCTTGATGCCGATGGCGCCCTTGTAGGAGCCGAGCAGCTTGTTGGTGTTGTACCAGGTGTACGTGCGCTTGCCGCCCGTGCTGGTCGGCGCGGTGCTCTTGTACGAGGTGGCCTTGACGACCGCGCGGAAGTTCGCGTTCTTCATGGCGTACTGCGCGATCTTCGCGAGGTCGCGCGGGGTGGTGTAGTTCTTCCCGCTCTGCGAGATGCCGTCGAACGAGTCGAACTTGGTGTTCTTGAGCTTGAGCGAGGTGGCCTTCGCGTTCATCTTCGCGATGAACGACTTGGTGCGCGCGGCGGTCGTCGAGCCGGTGCCGAAGGTGTCGGCGAGCGCGTACGCGGCGTCGCAGCCGGAGGGCAGCATCGTCCCGTACAGCAGCTGGCGCACGGTGACCTTGTCGCCGGTGCGCAGATCCGCCGTGCTGGCGCCCTGCTTGGTGACGTAGTCGCGGTAGGCCTTCTTGACGGTCACCTTGCGGTTGAGGTCGACGCCCTTGGTGGTGAGCACCACCGCGGCCGTCATGATCTTCGTCGTGCTCGCCATCTGGCGCCGGGTGTCGGCGGCCTTGCCGTAGACCGTGGCGCCGGTCGCGTTGTTGAGCACGAACCCGCCCTTGCCACCGATGGACGGGGCGGCGGCGGCCTGCGCGGGCGCGGCCAGGGACGAGACGGACAGCAGCGCGCCGGCGGTGAGTGTGACCGTGACCACAGCGGCTCTGCGTGCGCCCAGGAGGGTGGACATCAAAAGAAACGCTCCGAATCCGCGAATGCGTTGAAATGCGCCAGAACGGGACCGCTTGGAGAGAAGAGCCCCGTCTTGAGACTCACGAACACCCCGAATGGATGCACGCGAATGCCATCGAACGCGCCGCCGGACGCGCCCCTTTCGCCCCGTCCGCATCCCGGACGCGCCTGCCCGTGCGTTCCTGTTGTATCTAAGCTGTGCGCATGCCTTCCGCCGCTGCCGCTCCCGCCGTTCCCGTGAAGCGACCGCCCGCCGCAGACCGTGTCTACAGCCATATCAAGGAAGCCGTACTCGACCGCCGTTACGAAGGCGGCACCCTGCTGACGGAAGGGGAGCTGGCCGAGGCCGTCGGGGTGTCCCGGACGCCGGTGCGCGAGGCTCTTCTCAAGCTGGAGGTCGAGGGGCTGATCAAGCTCTACCCCAAGAAGGGCGCCCTCGTGCTCGCCGTCTCGGCGCAGGAGATCGCCGATGTCGTCGAAACCCGCCTGCTGGTCGAGGAGTTCGCCGTACGGAAGGCCGTGCCGGCCTCCGCGCGGCTGATCGAGCGGCTGGAGGAGCTGCTCGACGAGCAGCGGCAGCGCGCCGTGGACGGGGATCTCGCCGCCGTCGCCGCCACCGACCGCTGCTTCCACGCCGAGATCGTGCGGCACGCGGGGAACCAGATCCTCTCCCGGCTCTACGACCAGCTCAGGGACCGGCAGCTGCGGATGGGCGTCGCCGTGATGGAGGCGCACCCCGACCGTATCGCCAAGAACATCACCGAACACGCGGACATGCTCGACGCCATCAGGACCGGTGACGCCGACGGCGCCGCCGCCTGTCTGCGCCGTCACATCAGCCGGGTCCAGGTGCTGGTCAGGGGTGAGGCACGGTGAGCGCTACCGCGGGCTCCCCCGCCCTCACGCTTCCGGGAGACCCGCCCGGCGGCCGTCGCGCCGCCTGGGTCTGGGGCATCGGCGTCGCCGTCTACTTCGTCGCCGTCATCTTCCGTACCAGTCTGGGCGTGGCCGGCCTCGACGCCGCCGACCGCTTCGACGTCAACGCCTCCGCGCTCGCGACGTTCTCCATACTCCAGCTTCTCGTCTACGCGGGCATGCAGATACCCGTCGGCCTGATGGTCGACCGGCTCGGCACCAAGAAGGTGCTGACCATCGGCGTGGTGCTGTTCACCGTCGGACAGCTCGGCTTCGCGCTCGCCCCCTCGTACGGCACGGCCCTCGCCGCCCGCGCCCTGCTCGGCTGCGGTGACGCGATGACGTTCATCAGCGTGCTGCGCCTCGGCACCCGCTGGTTCCCGGCCCGGCGCGGGCCGATGATCGGACAGGTCGCCGCGCTCTTCGGCATGGCGGGCAATCTCGTCTCCACCGTCTTCATCTCCCGCACCCTGCACGGTCTCGGCTGGACCACCACCTTCGCGGGCAGCGCGCTGGCGGGTGTGCTCGTCCTCGTCCTGCTGCTGCTCTTCCTCAAGGACCACCCGGAGGGCCATGAGCCGCCCCCGGCCGAGCACGCGGGCGCCGCCTACGTACGGAAGCAGATCGCCGAGTCATGGCGTGAGCCCGGCACCCGGCTGGGGCTGTGGGTGCACTTCACCACGCAGTTCCCGGCGATGATGTTCCTGCTGCTGTGGGGCATGCCGTTCCTGGTCGAGGCACAGGGACTGTCCCGGGCCGTCGCGGGTGAGCTGCTCACCCTCGTCGTTCTCTCCAACATGGCCGTGGGCCTGGTGTACGGGCAGGTCATCGCCCGCCACCACCGGGCCAGGGCCCCGCTGGTCCTCGGTACGGTCGGGGCGACGGCGCTGTTCTGGGCCACGACGATCGCGTACCCCGGCGACCACGCCCCGACCGGTCTGCTGATCACGCTCTGCGTGGTCCTCGGCGCGTGCGGACCCGCGTCGATGATCGGCTTCGACTTCGCCCGGCCCGCGAACCCGCCGGAGCGTCAGGGCACGGCCTCCGGAATCGTCAACATGGGCGGTTTCGTTGCCTCGATGACGACGCTCTTCGCGGTCGGCGTCCTGCTGGACGCGACCGACGGGAACTTCCGGATCGCGTTCTCGTCCGTCTTCGTCCTCGAAACGCTCGGGATCGTACAGATCCTGCGGCTGCGGGCGCGGACGGCCCGGCGGGAGCGGGAACGACTGGTGGCGAGCCGGGTGGAGGCCGTGCACGTACCGGCGTGAGGGCGGCGGGTACGTACGGCGTGCGGGCCGGTACGTACGGCGAGGGCCGGCGGACGCGGCCCGCCTCACGGCGATCGGTGCCCGGTGTCCCGGCGAAGGGTCCCGGGTCCGGAGTCCGGAGTCCGGTGCCGGTACGGCGGCGGCGCCGCGACGCGTCCGACGCCCAGTCGCGCCCGACACGCCCAGCAGCCCACCGCGACCCGAGGCGCCAACGCCCCGGCGGGTCACCGCCTCACCGCCTCAACGCCCCTGTGCCCCAGTGCCTCAACGGGTCACCGCGTCACCGCGTCAACGCGTCACCGCGAACTCGCGCAGGATCGCCGTCGCCAGTTCGTCATCGCCGTCGATCTTGATCCGGTCCGCGACCGCCGAGGCCCGCACCCGGCCGCACGCCAGCCGGAAGTACGTCTCCCAGTCCATCGCCAGCGTCACCAGCGGGCCGAGCGAGGGCGAGCCGTCGATCGAACCGCGGCCGTCCGCGTTCACCCGGACCGTGCGCAGGAACTCCACCGGACCGCTCACATCGATGACGACCGCCGAGTTCGGCGGCGCGCCCGCGTCCTTGGCGACCACCTTCGGCAGCGCGGCGAGCAGTGCGTCCCGGGCGATCAGCGCGCCGGGCGAGTCGAGATTGCCGGGCTTGTTGAGCGTCGTCCGCAGATCCTGCTCATGCACCCAGACGTCGAACGCCCGGCCCCGCCAGGCCGTTTCGAGGGTCTGCTCCTTGCCGAGGGGCGCCCGGACCATGGTGTCGGGGGAGCGGGTCTCGTTCCGGATCTGCCGGTTGCGGCGGATGATCGTGTACTCCAGCTCGGAGGTCATCTCCGGCGCGGTGTGGTGCCGCCGCACATCGACCTGCATCTCCATGTAGCGGGCGAACTCGCTCTGCACATGGTAGAGATCACGCGGCAGCGAGTGGATCGGCCGCGGGTCCCCGAGCAACTCGTTCTCCATGCCGATGACATGCGAGACGATGTCCCGTACGGACCAGCCGGGACACGGCGTGCGCCAACTCCACTCGCCCTCGACGAGCGGCTGCACCAGCTCGGATATGGCCTCGATGGAGTGGGTCCAGGCATCGGCGTAGTTTTGAAGGCTGGGATGTACGGTCACGGGACCCCTCGGCGGTTCTGCGGTACGCGGGCTGGCTTGCTGGGCTGGCTGCGGGCTGCGTGGGAGGTTCGGCAGCTAAGTTACGCTGCCCGATGGCACCCCGGCAGTGCTTTCGTGTGACGATCGTAGGCCCGTGTTGACGGCTCGAATGCCAGGACGGTGGTACTGTGCGCGCCTCGCTCATCCAGATCGCAGTAGATCCGTACGAATCGGTCGACTCGCGCAGACAGCGCGTCGCGGCCCTGGTACGCCAGCAGCGGGGCACCGCTGACCTGGTGGTCCTTCCCGAACTGTGGCCGGTCGGCGCCTTCGCGTACGAGTCCTTCGAGCGGGAGGCGGAGCCGGTGGACGGACCCACCTTCCAGGCGATGTCGAAGGCGGCGAGCGACGCGGGGGTCTGGCTGCACGCCGGCTCCTTCGTGGAACGGGACGCCGGGGGCGCGCTCTACAACACCTCGCTCGTGCTCTCCCCCGCCGGTGAGCCGGTCCGTACGTACCGCAAGATCCACCGCTTCGGCTTCGACAAGGGCGAGGCGACGCTGATGAGCGCGGGCGGGGAACTGGTCACCGTGCCGCTCACGCTCCCCGCCGGCGGACAGGACGGGCGTGACGGCGGCGGTGGACAGGGCGCGGAGGAGACCACGCTCGGCCTGGCCACCTGCTACGACCTGCGCTTTCCCGAGCTGTTCCGGGGGCTGGTCGACGCGGGCGCGCGGCTGCTCGTCATCCCGGCCGGCTGGCCGGCCCGGCGCCGCGAGCACTGGACGCTGCTGGCGCGGGCGCGGGCGGTGGAGAACCAGTCGTACGTCCTGGCCTGCGCCACCGCCGGGACCCACGCGGGGGTGGAGCAGTCGGGGCACAGCATCGTCGTGGACCCCTGGGGCGAGGTGCTGGCGGAGGCGGGCGCGGACGAGGAGATCCTGACGGCCGACCTCGATCTGACGCGCGTGGCGACGACACGCGAACAGTTCCCGGCCCTCAAGGACCGCCGCCTGGGCCTGACGCCCCCGCCCCGCGTCCGCGCCTGACACGGACCCGCGCCTGACACGGCCCGGACCGCACGCGTGGTCCGGGCCGGTCAGTCCGTCCGCTCGCTCGCTCGCAGGCGGGGGCGGCTTCGTAAGGCCGTGATCCGGCGTTCATCCGGGGATGGCACCCTATGTTCCATGAACGACGCGATCCCCGCCCCGGCCTCCGCCACCACCCCGGCCCCGTCCCGCCGCGCTCGCGTGCGGGCCCCCGAACTGATCGGCAAGGGCGGCTGGCTCAATACGGGCGACACCTCGTACACCCTCGCCGACCTGCGGGGACGCATCGTCATTCTCGATTTCTGGACCTTCTGCTGCATCAACTGTCTGCATGTTCTCGACGAGCTGCGGGAGCTGGAGGAGAAGCACCGGGACACCGTAGTGATCATCGGTGTCCACTCGCCGAAGTTCGTCCACGAGGCGGAGCACCAGGCCGTGGTCGACGCCGTCGAGCGGTACGAGGTCCACCATCCCGTGCTGGACGATCCCGAGCTGGCGACCTGGAAGCAGTACGCCGTACGGGCCTGGCCCACGCTGGTGGTCGTCGACCCCGAGGGGTATGTCGTCGCCCAGCACGCGGGTGAGGGGCACGCGCACGCCATCGCGCGGCTGGTCGAGGAGCTGGAGGCCGAGCACGCCGCGAAGGGGACGCTGCGGCGGGGGGACGGGCCCTACGTTCCCCCGGAGCCGGTCGCGACCGATCTGCGGTTCCCCGGGAAGGCGCTGGTGCTGCCCGGCGGGAACCTCCTCGTCTCCGACTCCACCCGCCATCAGCTCGTCGAGCTGGCGCCGGACGGCGAGACGGTCGTGCGGCGGATCGGCAACGGCGAGCGCGGCTTCGGGCCGGACTCGTTCAGCGAACCGCAGGGGCTCGCCCTGCTGCCCGACGGCAGGGTGATCGTCGCGGACACCGTGAACCACGCGCTGCGCGTCTACGACCCGGCCACCGGCGCGATCGAGACCGTCGCGGGGACCGGCAGGCAGTGGATGCAGGGCTCACCGGCCGCCGGACCCGCCCTGGAGGTGGCCCTCTCCTCGCCGTGGGACGTCGCCTGGTGGGCCGGGCGCGTGTGGATCGCCATGGCCGGGGTCCATCAGCTCTGGACGTACGACCCGGCCACCGGGACGGTCGAGGTCGCGGCCGGTACCACCAACGAGGGGCTGGTGGACGGGCCGGCCGCCGAGGCGTGGTTCGCCCAGCCGTCGGGGCTCGCGGCGACCGAGGACCGGCTGTGGATCGCCGACTCGGAGACCAGCGCCCTGCGCTATGTCGAGCGGGAGCGTGAGAAGGGTGAGGGCGGGGAGGGCGGTGCGGACGGCGGGTTCGTGATCCGTACGGCCGTCGGCACCGGGCTCTTCGACTTCGGACACCGTGACGGCGCCGCCGCACAGGCGCTGCTCCAGCACCCGCTGGGCGTCACCGCGCTCCCCGACGGCTCCGTCGCCGTCTCGGACACGTACAACCACGCCCTGCGCCGTTACGACCCGGCGACGGGCGAGGTGACCACGCTGGCGACGGATCTGCGTGAGCCCAGTGACGCGGTGCTCGTCGGTGAGGACATCGTCGTCGTCGAGTCCGCCCGGCACCGGCTGACCCGGCTGCGGCTGCCCGACGAGGCGGTACGGGTGGAGGCCGTCGCCCATCGCACGCGGCGGGCGGCCACCGATGTCGCCCCGGGCGCGCTCCTGCTGGACGTGGTCTTCACGGCGCCGGGCGGCCAGAAGCTCGACACGCGCTACGGTCCCTCGACCCGGCTGCTGGTCTCCGCCACCCCGCCCGAACTGCTGGCGGACGGCGGCGGTGCCGGTACGGACCTCAGCCGTGAGCTGGTACTGGCCGAGGGCGTCACGGAGGGCGTGCTGCATGTCTCCGCGATGGCGGCGTCCTGCGACGACGACCCCGCCAACGAGTACCCGGCCTGCCATGTCCATCAGCAGGACTGGGGCGTTCCCGTCCGTGTCACGGAGTCGGGAACGTCCCGTCTGGGTCTCGTACTGGCCGGGCTCGACGCGTAGGCGGGGCCGGGTGACCGGTCCGGGTGACCGGTCCGGCGAACCGGCGGTCCGGTCCGGCGGTCCGGTCCGGTCCGGCGGCCCGGCCGGTCAGTAACCGGTGCGGTGGTCGTCCCGCTCCACGACGGTCGGGGCGACCGGCGGTATGATCGCCCGCCGGCGGCGGGCGATGCTGGTGAAGGTGGCGATACCGATCAGGCCGACCGCCATCATGATCAGACCGACCAGATCGAGGTTGACGCTGTCGACCTCCCAGTCGGTCGCGAAGGTGAGGATCGCTCCCACCGCGAGCAGCACGATGCATCCGCCTAGGCCCATGAATCCCAGCCTCCTGTGTGAGTGGTGGTCGTTCCGGGCCATGTGCGGGTACCCCGGTTCGGCACCACCATGCGGGAGCCGTCCGCCAGGCGTCCGTGAGCCGTCTGCCAGCCGTCCGTCAGCGGCCGAACCATCAGCGGCGAACCGTCAGCCCTCCAGGAACGCCACCAGCGCGTTCGCCAGCAGATACGGGTCGTCCGCGCCGCAGAGCTCGCGCGCGCTGTGCATGGAGAGGATCGCCACTCCGATGTCGACGGTCTGGATTCCATGCCGGGCCGCGGTGATCGGGCCGATCGTCGTACCGCAGGGCATCGAGTTGTTCGAGACGAACGACTGCCAGGGCACGCCCGCCTTCTCGCAGGCCGCGGCGAACACGCCCCGGCCGCTGCCGTCCGTCGCGTACCGCATGTTGACGTTGACCTTGAGGATCGGGCCGCCGTTCGCGCGTGGCTGGTGCGTCGGGTCGTGGCGCTCGGCGTAGTTGGGGTGCACGGCGTGGCCGGTGTCCGACGACAGACAGACCGTGCCGGCGAAGGCCCGCGCCCTGTCCTCGTACGTACCGCCGCGGGCGAGCACCGAGCGTTCGAGCACCGTGCCGAGCAGGGGGCCGTCGGCGCCGGTGTCCGACTGCGAGCCGTTCTCCTCGTGGTCGAAGGCGGCGAGGACGGGGATGTACGGGAGCGACGGGGTGCCGGAACTCCTGCCCCCGGCCGCCCCGGCCGGTCCGGCAGCCCCGGCCGATCCCGCCGCCCCGGGTGTCTCGGACCTCGCGGATCCCCCGGAGCCGGTGGCGACGGCCGCCAGCGCCGCCGTACCCGCGTGCACCGACAGCAGATTGTCCATCCTGGGCCCGGCGACCAGCTCGCGGTCGCGTCCGAGATAGGCGGGCGGCTCTATGGCGTGCGGCATCAGGTCCCAGCCCGTGATGTCCTCGGCGCCGACCCCGGCCTCCTCGGCCACGAAGCGGATCAGATCGCCCTCCTCGGGCTCCCCGAGGCCCCAGATCGGCTGCATGTGCCGCTGCCGGTCCAGCTTGAGACCGTCGGTGTTGACCGAGCGGTCGAGATGCACGGCGAGCTGCGGTACGCGCAGCAGGGCGCGGTCGATGTTGACCAGCCGGTGCGAGCCGTCCCGCAGGGTGAGCCGGCCCGCGAGCCCCAGATCCCGGTCCAGCCAGGTGTTGAGCAGTGTCCCGCCGTAGATCTCGACCGCGATCTGCCGCCAGCCGTACGAACCGGTGTCGGGCAGTGGCTTCACCCGCAGATTGGGGGAGTCCGTGTGGGCGCCGACGATCCGGAAGGGGGTGTGCGGCGGGGCGCCTTCCGGTACGAACCAGGCGATGATCGCCCCGCCCCGGAGCACGAACCGCCCGCCCGCGGACCCGTCCCAGGCGTCCGTCTCCAGCACCTGCCGGAAGCCGGCCTTCTCCAGGCGCTCCGCGGCATTGGCCACCGCGTGGTACGGCGACGGGCTGGCCGCGAGGAAGGACATGAGGTCGTCGGTGTGGCCGCGGTCGAAGCGGGCGGAAGTGCTCATGGGGTTCACCATAACGACGGCCCAGGACACCGGGCCCGTCACCGGCTGCAACGGCCTCCGCCGGGGCGGGACAAGCTCCGCACATGGGGAGAACCGGCACGGACGAAGGGCCGACGGGGGGTCGAAGGACGGTCGAGAGACGGTCGAAACGGAAAGGGGGCACCCCTCACGAGGAGAGTGCCCCCTTCTGCTCGCACCGCGCCGCCCGCGGGGCCCCGCCCTCCGGGCGGACGGCGCCGCTTCCGCGCGACGCCCGCTACTTCCGCGCCGCGCCCTGGACTCCCTAGAACGCCGCCTCGTCCAGTTCCATGAGCGAGTCGTCCACGGACTCGGCCAGCGCGCGCTGCGTCGAGACGTCCGGCAGGACGTTCGCCGCGAAGAACTTCGCCGCCGCTATCTTGCCCTGGTAGAACGCCACATCCTTCGCGGCGGCCGTCTCCAGCTTCTCCGAGGCCACGGCCGCGCCGCGCAGCAGCAGATAGGCGACGACCACATCGCCCGAGGCCATCAGCAGCCGCGTCGTGTTGAGCCCGACCTTGTAGATGTTCTTGACGTCCTCGCCGGTGGCGGTGAGATCCGTCAGCATCCGGCCGACGATCGCCTCCAGATCGGCGGCGGCCTTCGCGAGCGCTTCGCGGGCGGGGGCCAGTTCCGTACCGCCGGTGCCGACGGCGAGGAACTTTTTGATCTCCTCGGCCAGCGAGTTCAGCGCCTGGCCCTGGTCCCGGACGATCTTCCGGAAGAAGAAGTCCTGCCCCTGGATCGCCGTGGTGCCCTCGTAGAGGGTGTCGATCTTGGCGTCCCGGATGTACTGCTCGACGGGGTACTCCTGGAGATATCCCGAGCCGCCGAAGATCTGGAGGGACTGCGCGAGCTGTTCGTACGAGCGCTCCGAGCCGTATCCCTTCACGATCGGCAGCAGCAGGTCGTTGAGCCCGTGCAGCGCCTTGGAGTTCTCGCCCTCGGCCTCCTTGACGGCGATCTCGTCCTGGACGGAGGCGGTGTACATGACGAGGGCGCGCATGCCCTCCGCGTACGCCTTCTGCGTCATCAGCGAGCGGCGCACATCGGGGTGGTGCGTGATGGTGACCTTGGGCGCGGCCTTGTCCATGAACTGGGCCAGATCGGGGCCCTGGACGCGCTCCTTGGCGTACTCCAGCGCGTTGAGATAGCCGGTGGAGAGGGTGGCGATGGCCTTCGTGCCGACCATCATCCGGGCGAACTCGATGATGCGGAACATCTGGCGGATGCCCTCGTGCTTGTCACCGATCAGCCAGCCCTTGGCGGGGTGGCGGTCGCCGAAGGTCAGCTCGCAGGTGTTGGAGACCTTGAGGCCCATCTTGTGCTCGACGTTCGTGGCGTGGACGCCGTTGCGCTCGCCCAGCTCGCCGGTCTCCGGGTCGAACTCGTACTTCGGTACGAGGAAGAGGGACAGGCCCTTGGTGCCGGGTCCCGCGCCCTCGGGGCGGGCGAGGACGTAATGCAGGATGTTCTCCGACATGTCGTGCTCACCGGAGGTGATGAAGCGCTTCACGCCCTCGATGTGCCAGCTGCCGTCCTCCTGCGGAACGGCCTTCGTGCGGCCCGCGCCGACATCCGATCCCGCGTCCGGCTCGGTGAGGACCATGGTGGAGCCCCACCGCTTCTCCACGGCGATCGCGGCGGCCTTCTTCTGCGCCTCGTTGCCCTCCTCGAAGAGGACGCCGGCGAAGGCGGGGCCCGACGCGTACATCCACACGGCGGGGTTGGCGCCGAGGAGCAGCTCCGCGTAGGCCCAGATCAGGGAGCGGGGCGAGGTGGTGCCGCCGATCTCCTCGGGCAGGCCGAGACGCCAGTACTCGGAGTCCATATAGGCCTGGTAGCTCTTCCGGAAGGCCGCGGGCACCGGTGCCGTGCCGGTCTCCGGGTCGAAGACCGGAGGGGTGCGGTCCCCTTCCGCGAACGACTCCGCGAGATCGTTCTCCGCGAGGCGGGTGACCTCTTCGAGGATGCTCCTGGCGGTCTCCACGTCCATGTCCGCGAACGGTCCCGTGCCGTACAGCTTGTCGCGCCCGAGCACCTCGAAGAGGTTGAACTCGATGTCGCGGAGATTCGACTTGTAGTGCCCCATGGCGACGACTCCGTAGGTGAGGATCGGTGAGGAAGGACGAGGAGGCCGGGGGCGTGGACGCCGGCGGATTCCCCGTATACACGCGTACCGGTAAGTAGCTCCGATGATGCTACCCATCGGTAATAAGATGCAACCCCGATCGGGTTTCTGTGACGAGGTCGACGGGGCTTCCCGGGGCGGTATTCCTCAGTACTCTTGCGGTCATGTACGGCTACGACCAGACTCCGGGCGCTCAGCAGCAGTACGTGCACCCGCCGCAGCAGCCGCCACCGCAGCAGCATCAGCAGATGGGCGGTGCCGGCGCGGGCATCGGTGGATACGGCGAGCAGCCGCTCTATCCGGAACCGTCGCCTCCGTCGCTCGGTGACGCGGTGCGCGCGTTCACCACGGGGTCGCTGTCGGCCGAGGACTTCCAGCAGATCTTCGCGACGTCGAAGGTGTACTGCCCGCGGGGGGACAACCCCGGGTTCCTGGCGCTGCACAACACGCAGCAGCCGGTGATCCCGATGTTCAGCACGCTCAAGGAGCTGCGGCGGTACGCGGGCAAGGAGTCGAAGTACTTCGTGATCACGGGCGCGGAGGTGATCGATCTGCTGCCGACGGGGTACGGATTCGTGCTCGACATGGAGGGCGACCACCGGATGGTGTTCGACGCGAAGGCGGTCGAGCAGATGGTGGACTTCGCGATGCGCCGTATGTACGGCTGAGCCGTATGCGCGGCTGATCGGTATGCGTGGCTGATCCGCGCGGCCGGCCGCCGCTTCTGTCTGATGCCTGCTTCGAGGCCCGTACCGCTCCGGTACGGGCCTCAGTCGTGCCCGGGGGCGGTACGGGAATGAAGGGAGCCTTGTCAGATGTTCACCGTTCAACTAAATTGGGACAGGACAAACCGAGGAGGCCCCCATGCCCGCTGTGACCGTCGAAAACCCGCTGACCCTGCCCCGGGTGGCGGCTCCGGCCGACGCCGTGGCCCGTCCCGTGCTCACCGTCACGACCGCGCCCGGTGGGTTCGAGGGCGAGGGCTTCCCGGTGCGCCGCGCGTTCGCGGGGATCAACTACCAGCACCTCGACCCGTTCATCATGATGGACCAGATGGGTGAGGTGGATTACGCGCCGGGCGAGCCCAAGGGCACGCCGTGGCACCCGCACCGCGGCTTCGAGACCGTCACGTATCTGATCGACGGGACCTTCATCCACCAGGACAGCAACGGTGGCGGCGGGACCATCCGGAACGGTGACACGCAGTGGATGACGGCGGGTTCGGGGCTGCTGCACATCGAGGCTCCGCCGGAGTCGCTGGTGATGTCCGGAGGGCTCTTCCACGGGCTCCAGCTCTGGGTGAACCTCCCGGCGTCCGACAAGATGATGAACCCCCGGTACCAGGACATCCGCGGCGGTCAGGTCCAGCTCCTGACCTCGCACGACGGCGGCGCGCTGCTGCGGGTGATCGCGGGTGAGCTGGACGGACACCAGGGGCCCGGCATCACGCACACACCGATCACGATGATCCACGCGACGCTGCGGCCGGGTGCGGAGGTGACGCTGCCGTGGCGGGAGGAGTTCAACGGTCTCGCGTACGTACTGGCGGGCCGCGGCTCGGCCGGCACCGACCGGCGGCCGGTCCGCATGGGACAGACGGCGGTCTTCGGCGCGGGCGGCTCGCTGACGGTACGGGCCGACGAGTCGCAGGACTCGAACACCCCCGACCTGGAGATCGTGCTGCTCGGCGGCCGGCCGATCCGTGAGCCGATGGCGCACTACGGTCCGTTCGTGATGAACAGCCACGCGGAGCTCCAGCAGGCCTTCGAGGACTTCCAGGCGGGCCGCCTGGGCACGGTCCCGGCGGCCGGCGCGTAACCCCCGGGGGCGCCCCGCCCCCACCCCCTCCGCCGTGCGGCAGCGCCACACCGCACGGCGGAGGCGTGCCCGGCCCCCGGGCTCCCCGTGCGCCGAACAGAGCATTCGCGGGGGACAGGGGGGTGGGGGCGTGGTCGGGTAGGGGGGTGGAGATGTTTTCGCCGTCCGTCCTCCCCGAGAGCGCCCGGCGCCTCGCCGCGTGGTGTGCGGTGGCGCTGGTGGTCTCCGGGGTGGGGGCCGTGGGGATCTGGCTGACCATCACCTTCAAGACCGCCGTCACGCCCGTACTGCTCGCCATCCTCGGTACCGCGCTGCTCGGGCCGTTCTACCGGCGGCTGCTCGCGATGCGGCTCAACCGGTCGCTCGCCGCCGGGCTGACCTGTGTCGCCGTCGTGGCCGTGGTCGGCGGGGCGGGATACATCGTCGTCAGCGCGCTCGTGGACAGCGGTGACCAGATCGGCTCCTCGCTCAAGCAGGCCGGGAAGGACCTCAGCAAGCACTTCGGCGCGGCCGGCACCTCGCTGGACGATGTGGTCGGCAACGCCAAGACCCTGCTCGGGAAGTTCGGCGCCACCGCCGCCTCCGGGGTGCTCACCGGTATCAGCGTCGTCGGCGAGCTGATCGCCACCGCCGTGCTCGCGCTGCTGCTGATGTTCTTCTTCCTGCGGGACTCCCACAAGGTGGCCGACTCCCTGCGCTCGCTCGCGCCGGGCGAGACCGGGGAGACCCTCGAAGCCATGGCGCGACGCGCGTTCGGGGCCGTCGAGGGCTTTATGCGCGGCACCACCGTCATCGCCCTGATCGACGCGGTCTGCATCACCGTCGGCCTGCTGTTCCTGGAGGTGCCCGGCGCCGTCGGGCTGGGCGCGCTGGTCTTCGTCGGCGCGTACATCCCGTATCTCGGCGCCTTCCTCTCCGGCGCCGTCGCCGTGCTGGTCGCCCTCGCGGACCGCGGCTGGGTGACCGGGCTCTGGGCGCTCGGGGTGGTCCTCGCCGTGCAGGTGCTGGAGGGGCATGTGCTCCAGCCGATGATCCAGAGCCGTACGGTCCAGATGCATCCGGCCGTGGTGATACTGGCCATCACGGCGGGCGCCAGTGTCGCCGGGATTCTGGGGATGCTGCTCGCCGTACCGCTGACGGCCGCCGCGTTCGGGGTGTTCTCCGAGCTGCGGACCCGTTACGGCCCTGCCTCGTAGGCCCCCGACACCCCCGCCTCCCCTTCGGCTGCCTCCAGGGCCTCGTTCGCGCACTCGTACAGCTCGAACCAGATCGACTTGCCGTCGCCGCGCGGATCCACCCCCCACGCGTCCGCCAGCATCTCCATCAGCAGCAGCCCGCGCCCGCTGGACGCCAGCTCCCCCGGCCGTCTGCGGTGCGGCAGATCGTCGCTGGTGTCCGCGACCTCGACCCGCAGCCGGCGGTTCCCCTGCTCGCCGACCGCCTCGGCGAGCAGCAGCGCGTCGTTGTCCGTGTGGACCAGCACATTGGTGAGCATCTCGGAGACCATCAGCTCGGCGGAGTCGATCTGCTCCCCGGACGCCCAGTCGTGCAGCAGATCGCGCACCTGCCGCCGCGCCCCCGCGATCCGCTCCGGTTCGGCCTGCGCCACGGTCAGCGCGGTCCGCCGTGTCGTCCTGTGGACCCCGCGGGCCGGCGCCCGGTCCCGGGAGAGCAGCAGCAGCGCGATGTCGTCCTCGCGGCGGTCCGCGAGCGGCCCGGTCGTGTAGTGCGAGGTGGGGCCGTGCACGGCCTGGACGAGCGCGTCGGCGAGCTTCTCCAGCGACTCGCCGCTGTGCTCCTCCAGGACGGGCCGCAGCCGCGCCCAGCCGGTCGCCAGATCGTGTCCGCCGGTCTCGATCAGCCCGTCCGTGCAGAGCATCAGCGTCTCGCCGGGCTCCAGACCGAGCCGGGTCGTCGGATAGTCCGAGTCCACCTCGATCCCGAGCGGCAGTCCGCCCGCCGTCTGCCGTACGACCGCCGTCCCGTCGGACGTACGGATCACCGGGTCCGGATGGCCCGCGCGGGCGATGTCGAGGGTGCCGGCCTCCGGATCGACCTCCAGATAGAGACAGGTCGCGAAGCGCGGACCGGCCAGGGAGTACTCGTCCTCGCTCAGCTCCGCGGGCGCGCCGCCGCTCCCGCCCGGCCCCGGATAGTGCTGGAGCCCGGCGAGGAAGCGCGAGGCCCGGGAGAGCACCGCGTCGGGCCGGTGTCCCTCGGAGGCGTAGGCGCGCAGGGCCACCCGGAGCTGCCCCATCAGTCCGGCCGCCCGTACGTCGTGCCCCTGGACGTCCCCGATGACCAGCGCGAACCGGCCGCCGCTCCAGCCCTCGGCGCCCAGGCCGCCTCCCCCGGCGCCCCGTCCGCCCCCGCCCGAGCCCCGGCCGCCTCCGCCGGAGCCGCGTCCGCCACCCCCGTCGGGCCGCGCCGTCCCGCCCGGCAGCGGGATCATGTCGTACCAGTCGCCGCCGATCTGGAGCCCGCCGCCGGTCGGCACATACCGCGCCGCCACCGTCATCCCCGGGATCTCCGGCCCGACCGTCGGCATCATCGTGCGCTGGAGGCCCAGCGACAGCTCACGCTCGGTCTCGGCGATGCCGGCGCGGGCCAGCGCCTGCGCCAGCATCCGCGCCACCGTCGTCAGCACGGACCGCTCGTCGGGCGAGAAGGCGACCCGGTGCTCGAACGCGGCCATCCAGCACCCCAGCGTGCGCCCCGACACGACCAGCGGGAGATACGCCCAGGAGCGCCGCCCGAAGCGGCGCACATAGTGCCAGGTGGCGGGGTAGCGACTCGCGTACGCCTCCGGCGACGGCAGATAGATGGCCCGCCCGCTCCGTACGGCCTCCGCCGCCGGATAGTCCGTGTCCAGCGTCATGTCCTCGAAGGGGGCCGCGACCCCGGGGTCGTGCCCGTGGTGGCCGATGATCGTCAGCCGCTCGCCGGAGACGCCGAAGACCGCCAGCCCGTCCGGCGAGAAGCCCGGCATGGACAGGGAGGCGGCGACGCGCAGCACCTCGGCGGTCGAACGGGCCTCGGCCAGCGCGCGGCCCGCGTCGAGCAGGAAGGCCTCGCGGGAGCGGCGCCAGTCGCCGGTGACCGAGCCGCCCTCGACGGCGGTCCCCGGGCGCACCTCCGCGACCTCCTGGATCGTGCCGTACAGCTCGACGTACGGCGGACCCTCGGGCTCCCGTCTGACGACCGTCTTGGCCCGGGACCGTACGGTACGGAGCACCTTGCCCTTCGCGTCCATGATCCGCAGCCGGGCCTCGGCGAGCGTGTGCTCGGCGATCGCGAGATGCACGATGCTGTTGATCTCGTTCCAGTCGACGGGGTGGAACCGGGCACGCGCCGCCGCCAGCGTGAGCACCACGGGCTCCGCGGGCAGCCCGAGCAGCCGGGCGGCCTCCGCGTCGAAGCTGACCGTCCCGGAGGCGTTGTCCCAGCGCCACAGACCGGTCGCGATCGCGGACAGGACATCCTCGGTGCGCATTGTCCCACTTTATGAATATCCGAGGAGCGAACGCCACCGAGGGGCGGAGCGGCCGGGCGGTAACCTGTTGTGCGGTACGGCTTCGTCCTGTTGTGCTGTACCGCGGATCACACCGGCCGCCGGAGTCCGGCGGGACCGGCCCCGGTCCGCAGCACCTGACGCACCGCAGCACCTGACGCACCCGACGTGCCAACGCCGGGCGTACCAACCCCGACGTGCCACGACCCGACTTGCTAAGACTGGATGAAACGACGATGCATCGGTACAGGTCCCACACCTGCGGCGAGCTCCGCGCCTCTGACGTCGGCACCGACGTCCGGCTGAGCGGCTGGCTGCACAATCGCCGAGACCTGGGCGGCATCCTCTTCATCGATCTCCGCGACCACTACGGTCTGGTCCAGCTCGTCGCCCGGCCCGGTACCGCCGCCAACGAGGAGCTGTCCAAGCTCACCAAGGAGACGGTCGTCCGGATCGACGGCACGGTCTCCGCGCGCGGTGCGGAGAACGTCAACCCGGAGCTGCCGACCGGCGAGATCGAGATCGAGGTCTCCGAGGTCGAGATCCTCGGCGCGGCGGGCCCGCTGCCGTTCACGATCAACACCGAGGACGGCGTCAACGAGGAGCGGCGCCTGGAGTACCGCTTCCTCGATCTGCGCCGCGAGCGCATGCACCGCAACATCATGCTGCGGACGGCCGTGATCTCCGCCATCCGGCACAAGATGACCGCGCTCGGCTTCAACGAGATGGCGACCCCGATCCTCACCGCGACCTCCCCCGAGGGCGCCCGTGACTTCGTGGTGCCCTCCCGGCTGAACCCCGGCAGGTTCTACGCGCTGCCGCAGGCCCCGCAGCAGTTCAAGCAGCTCCTGATGATCTCGGGCTTCGACCGCTACTTCCAGATCGCGCCGTGCTTCCGCGACGAGGACGCCCGCGCCGACCGCTCGCCGGGCGAGTTCTACCAGCTCGACGTCGAGATGAGCTTCGTCGAGCAGGAGGATGTCTTCCGCCCGATCGAGAAGCTGATGACCGAGCTGTTCGAGGAGTTCGGCGGCGGCCGTCATGTCACCTCCCCGTTCCCCCGGATCCCGTTCCGCGAGTCGATGCTGAAGTACGGCAACGACAAGCCGGACCTGCGGGCGCGGCTGGAGCTGGCCGACATCTCGGACGTCTTCGAGGGCTCCGAGTTCAAGGCGTTCGCGGACAAGCACGTACGCGCGCTGCCGGTCCCGGACACCGCCGACCGGCCGCGCAAGTTCTTCGACGGGCTCGGTGAGTTCGCCGTCGAGCACGGCGCGAAGGGCCTGGCCTGGGTGCGGGTCGGCGAGGACGGCGCGCTGAGCGGCCCGATCGCCAAGTTCCTCACCGAGGAGAACGTCAAGGTCCTCACCGAGCGCCTCGGTCTCACCCCCGGCCACGCCGTCTTCTTCGGCGCGGGCGAGTTCGACGAGGTCTCCAAGATCATGAGCGCCGTCCGGGTCGAGGCGGCCAAGCGCTCCGGGCACTTCGAGGAGGGCGTCTTCCGGTTCTGCTGGATCGTCGACTTCCCGATGTACGAGAAGGACGAGGAGACCGGGAAGATCGACTTCTCGCACAACCCCTTCTCGATGCCCCAGGGCGGTCTGGCCGATCTGGAGACCAAGGACCCGCTGGACATCCTCGCCTGGCAGTACGACATCGTCTGCAATGGCATCGAGCTCTCCTCCGGCGCGATCCGGAACCATGAGCCCGAGGTCATGATCAAGGCCTTCGAGATCGCGGGCTATGACCGCGAGACCGTCGAGCACGAGTTCGCGGGCATGCTCCGCGCCTTCCGGCTCGGCGCCCCGCCGCACGGCGGTATCGCCCCGGGCGTGGACCGTATCGTCATGCTGCTGGCCGACGAGCCGAACATCCGCGAGACGATCGCCTTCCCGCTCAACGGCAACGCCCAGGACCTGATGATGGGCGCCCCGACGGAGCTGGCGGAGTCGCGTCTGCGCGAACTGAACATCGCCCTGCGCAAGCCGGCCGCCAAGTCCGGCGAGTAACCCCGCGAGTAAACCCCGCGGGTAACGCCTGACGCCGCGAGCGCGGGCGGTACGAGCGGGAGAGGCGAGAGGCCCGGCACCGAAAGGGACGCTGTTGGTTAATTCCCAACAGCGTCCCGAACAGGTCCCGGGCCTCTTCCCGTACCTGGACGGCTGCGTGGGTGCCTTCCTGCCCGGGTGACTTCTCCCGCCGGTGCAACCCGATCGGTGCGCCGAGGCGTTTCACAGGCGTGGGAAACCGAACAGGACGGCGGGGGCGCGACGATGGATCCGGGCGAGGGCGACTTCGAGGCGTTCGTCGCCGCCCGGGGACCGCGACTGCTGCGGGTGGCGTGGCTGCTGACCGGGGACGCGCATCTGGCGGAGGACCTGCTCCAGAGCACCCTGGCGAAGGTGTGGCCGAAGTGGTCGCGTATCGCCGGGGACCGGCCGGAGGCCTATGTGCGCAAGGCGCTGGTGCATCTGCACGCGTCCTGGTGGCGGCGGCGATGGCGCGGCGAGCTGCCTTACGGGGAGCTGCCGGAGACGGCCGGGACCGTCGACGCGTACGAGCATGTGGATCTGGAGCAGTCGCTGGCGGCGGCGGTACGGGCGCTGCCCGTGCGGCAGCGCGCGGTCGTCGTCCTGCGGTACTTCGAGGATCTGAGCGTCGAGGACACCGCCGAGGCCTTGGGCTGTTCCCCCGGCACCGTGAAGAGCCAGTCGGCGCGGGCGCTGCGTTCCCTGCGGGCGTCGCTGCCCGCGTCGGTGACGGGCGGTGAGCGCCATGGGTGAGCCCGGTTACGGAGATGGGTACGGGGACGGGGACGGGGAGGAGCGCGAGCGGGCGCAGGCGTACGAGCAGGAGCAGGAGCAGGAGCAGGAGCAGGAGCAGGAGCTGAGGATTCTGCTGGAACGGGCCGTGCCCAGGCTGCCCGCCCCCGAGGAGCGGCTGCGCCGGGTACGGGAGCGGGTCCGCCGGGCCCGGCGGAGGCGCCGTACGGGGGGAGCCGCCGCGGCGGCCGTGACCGGGCTCGTACTGGCCGGAACGTTCCTACCGGGTGTCCTGCGCGGCGGCCCCCAGCCGCTGTCGCCCGCCGCCCCCGGGCCCTCGGTGACCGAACGGCGGGATTCGGCCGCGAGCCAGGACCCCACCGCGAGCCCGACCCCGCCGACCCCGAGCCCGACCTCGACCCAGGAGCCGCCCGCCCCCGGGGACCGGTACCGGTTCGAGCCCGTCGCCGGTCTGGTCCTGCGGCTGCCCGGCCACTGGCGGGCGCTGGACATGCCGGAGGACGGCGGGCTCAAGCTGACGGCCCTGGGCTATGTCTCGTCCGAGCCGCTGACCGCGTACGGACGGCCCTGCGTGCCGAAGACGAAGGGCGGGTGTCTGCCGGTGCGGTCGCTCCCGCCCGGCGGCGCCCTGGTCACCTTCGAACCGCTGAACGGGCTCGCGACGCCGGCCAAGGTCCAGCGGCCCCCGGTGCTCCACGCGTCGGACGATCCGTCGCCGGACTGTCGTGTCATCGGCGGGACCAGGCAGTTCACCGGTCTTCTCGGCGACAAGACCGTCCCCGCCACGGCCGTCGCCATCACCCTCTGTGTCTCCGGCGACGCGCCGGGGACCGTCGAGGACGTCAGCGCGATGGTCACCGGCGCAGACTTCGGCAAGGGAACCGGGACGGCCTCCCCGCCGACCCGACCGCCGAGCTTCCCCTGAACGAGAAATGAGAGGCCCGTCTATGTCCGTCCGCTCTCTCCGTCCCGCTCGCAGAGGACCGCGGCCGGTCGCCGCGGTGCCGGTCGCCGCGCTGCTCGTCACCGGTCTGCTGCTCACCGGCTGCGCGGGCACCGCGGACACCGCCGACAACGTCGGGTCCGCGCCGGGCGGGACGGCCACGGGGAGCCCGGACACCGCCGCCTCCGAAGGCCCCACCGGCGCCTCCGCGCCCGAGGCGCAGACCGTCGAGCCGCAGACCGTCGAGCCGCAGGAGATCTCCGGCCTCGGTCCCGAGACCCGCGCCCGGATCCCCGAGACGACCGGTCAGGCCGTGGTGGTGCGGGGCGCGGACATGGACTCGGACAGTTCCGTCGTCATGGTCTACGAGCGGGACCCGGTCACCGGCTGGCGGCGGATCTCCGACCGGTGGCCCGCGCACAACGCCCGGGAGGGCTGGACCGACGACCATGTCGAGGGGGATCTGCGTTCGCCCATCGGAGTGTTCGATCTGACCGACGCGGGCGGCAAACTGCCCGACCCGGGCTCGAAGCTCCCCTATGACCGGGGGCGCGCCTTCGAGGCGGAGGGCACCGGGTTCGAGGGCGAGTCGCTCGAAGGGACCTTCGACTACGTGATCGCGATCAACTACAACCGGGTTCCCGGCACCACCCCGCTCGACTGGACCCGGCCGCTCGGCCAGGAGAAGGGCGGCGGTATCTGGCTCCATGTGGACCACGGCGGCCCCACCCAGGGCTGTGTCGCCCTGCCGCGCTGGCGCATGAAAGAACTGCTGCGCACGCTCGACCCGGCGAAGCGCCCGGTGGTGGTGATGGGCGACGCGGCCTCGCTGAGCCTGTGAAGTCCGCGCCGCCCGTCTCGCCCGTGACGCCTGCGGCATCCGTGCCGCCCGTGCCGCCCGTGACGCCGATGGGACCGGCGGGCGCGGCGCGGGTGCTACATGGCCGACTGCTCCGAGGACGCCGGAGCGGCCGGCTCCTCGCCGCCGAAGCGCTCCTTGTACGCCGCCAGATCCTCATCGGTGATCTTGGCGAAGAGCACCGGCGGCACGGTGAACGCCGTACCGGCCGGGACCGCCGTCAGGGACCGCGCCTCCTCGGCCGTCACCCAGCTCGCGGTGTCACCGGTCAGCGCGAACGCCTCGCGCATGGCCCTGGCGGACGCCGGGATGAACGGCTCGGAGACGACCGCGTAGAGATGGATCAGATTCATCGCCGTACGGAGCGTGAGCGCGGCGCCCTCCTCGTCCGTCTTGATCTCCAGCCAGGGGGCCTTCTCCTCCAGATACGAGTTGCCCGCGGACCACAGGGCGCGCAGCGCCGCCGCCGCCTTGCGGAACTGGAGCGACTCCAGGTGGCCCTCGTACTCCGCGAGCAGCCGCGCGATCTCCTGGCCGAGCCTCTCCTCCGCCTCGCCGGCCGCCTTCCCGGCGGGCACGGCGTCGCCGAAGCGCTTGCGCGAGAAGGACAGGACGCGGTTGACGAAATTGCCGAGGGTGTCGGCGAGGTCCTTGTTGACCGTGGAGGTGAAGTGCTCCCAGGAGAAGGACGTGTCGTCCGACTCGGGCGCGTTGGCGATCAGGAAGTAGCGCCAGTAGTCGGCGGGCAGCAGATCCAGCGCGGCATCGGTGAAGACGCCCCGCTTCTGCGAGGTGGAGAACTTGCCGCCGTAGTAGTTCAGCCAGTTGAAGGCCTTGACGTAGTCGACCTTCTTCCAGGGCTCACGGGTGCCGAGCTGGGTGGCCGGGAACATTACCGTGTGGAACGGGACATTGTCCTTGGCCATGAACTCGGTGTACCGAACGGTGTCGTCGGCCTCGTACCACCACGACTTCCAGTCGCGGGTCTCGCCGTCCCGGGCGGCGTCCGCCCACTCCTTCGTCGCGCCGATGTACTCGACCGGGGCGTCGAACCAGACGTAGAAGACCTTGCCCTCGGCGGCCAGCTCCGGCCAGGTGTCGGCCGGGACCGGCACGCCCCAGTCCAGGTCACGGGTGATCGCGCGGTCGTGCAGGCCCTCGGTCAGCCACTTGCGCGCGATGGACGAGGCGAGCTGCGGCCACTCCGCGCCGTTCTCGTCGATCCAGGCCTCGACCTCGCCCGCCAGCTTCGACTGGAGCAGGAAGAGATGCGTGGTCTCACGGATCTCCAGCTCGCTGCTGCCGCTGATCACCGAGCGGGGCTCGATCAGATCGGTCGGGTCGAGGACACGGGTGCAGTTCTCGCACTGGTCGCCGCGCGCCTTGTCGTAACCGCAGTGCGGGCAGGTGCCGACGATGTAGCGGTCCGGGAGGAAGCGGTCGTCGGCGATCGAGAAGACCTGGCGGATCGCCCGCTCCTCGATGAAGCCGTTCTCCTTGAGCCTGCGCGCGAAGTGCTGGGTGATCTCGCGGTTCTCCGCGGACGAGCTGCGGCCGAAGTAGTCGAACTTCAGCTCGAAGCCGTCATAGACGGCCTTCTGGGCGTCGTGCTGCTCGGCGCAGAAGACATCGACCGGGACCCCCGCCTCCTTCGCGGCGAGCTCGGCGGGGGTGCCGTGCTCGTCGGTGGCGCAGATGAAGAGGACGTCGTGGTCACGCTGGCGGAGGTACCTGGCGTACACGTCCGCCGGGAGCATGGACCCCACCATGTTGCCCAGGTGCTTGATCCCGTTGATATACGGAAGGGCGCTGGTGATGAGGTGTCGAGCCATTGCAGGCTGCTCCCAAGTCGCTACACGGAGTGACCGATTGGTCTACGGAATGTCAATATCGTATCCGACCCTCCGGACACGGGTCGCCCGACTTGTGGGGGGCGGGGGCGGGGGCGGCGGCCGGGGAGAGCTTTGCGAAACACCCCGTGCCGTAGACAGGCCCATCCTGGGAGGAGAAGGGCATCATGCGCGAGGCGGGGCACGAGGCACGCGAGGCGGGGCACGAGGCGAGGGACGACAGCATGCGGGTACTGGTCGCCGAGGACGAGGAGGTCCTCGCCGAACTGGTGGCGACCGGACTGCGGCGCGCGGGATTCGCCGTCGACACCGTGTACAGCGGGGACGCGGCCCTCGCCTATCTCGGACTGCACGACTACGACGTCGTCGTCCTCGACCGCGATCTGCCCCGCGTCCACGGCGACGACGTCGCGCGCAAGCTGGTCGCCGAGTCGTCCCGTACGCGCATTCTGATGCTCACCGCGTCCGCCTCCATGGAGGACCGGGTCGAGGGGCTCGATCTCGGCGCCGACGACTATCTGGGCAAGCCCTTCGACTTCCCCGAGCTGGTCTCCCGGGTGCGCGCCCTGCGGCGGCGCAGCGCCAGGCCCGTACCGCCGCTGCTGGAGCGGCACGGCGTACGGCTCGACTCCGTACGGCGGACGGTCTCGCGGGACGGGCGGGCGCTGGATCTGTCGCCCAAGGAGTTCTCGGTGCTCCAGATCCTGCTGGAGGCGGACGGCGCGCCGGTCTCGGCCGAGGAACTGCTGGAGCGGGCCTGGGACGCGCACGCGGACCCCTTCACCGGGGCGGTACGGGTCTGTCTGAGCAAGCTGCGGGCCAAACTCGGCGAACCTCCCCTCATCCGCACGGTGCAGGGTGTGGGATACGCGCTGTGAAGACGACCGCGCTCGCCCTGGCCCCCCGTTCCACCATCCGCACCCGGATAGCCCTCGTCTACGGCGGGGTCTTCGTCGTCCTCGGCGGCTGTCTGCTGACCGTCGTCAATCTGCTCGCGGGCGCGGGCACCCAGAACGAGGCCCAGGAGATGGTCGCCCGGGTGGTACCCGCCCAGGTGGGACCCGCGCTGCCGGTCTCCTCGGTGCGCGGACTGATCAGCGAGCAGCGGATCGCGCCCCTCACCGTCTACCGGCTCACCGACAAGGTCACCGACGCGGCCTCCGACGAGATGCTCTTCTGGTCGGTCGCCGCGCTGCTGGTGATGGCGGCGTGCGCGGTGGTGGTCGGCTGGTGGACGGCGGGGCGGGTGCTGCGGCCGGTGCACACGATGACGGCGAAGGCCCGCCGGCTCTCCGAGCACAATCTCCATGAGCGGATCGGGGCGAGCGGTCCCGACGACGAGCTGAAGGAACTGGGCGACACGCTGGACGCGCTGCTGGCGCGGCTGGAGAAGGCCTTCGACAGCCAGCGCCGGTTCATCGCCAACGCCTCGCACGAGCTGCGGACCCCGCTGGCGACGCAGCGGACCGCGATCCAGGTCGGTCTCGACGACATGTGCTCGCCGGACGAGCTGGCCCGTACGAAGCAGACCCTGCTGGACAACAACCGGCGCAGCGAACAGCTCATCGATGGGCTGCTGGTGCTGGCGCGCAGCGAGCGCGAGGTGGACGACCAGGAGCTGGTCGATCTGGGGGAGGCGGTGACCGAGGAGGCGGCCCGCTTCGGCCTGGACCGGGTCGTGTCGGTCATCGGCGGCGGGACGGTACGGGGCAACCGGCTGCTGCTCGGGCAGCTCGTGGGCAATCTGCTGGCCAACGCCGTGACGTACAACGTGCCGGACGGGACGGTGGACGTCGAGGTCAACGGCGCGGCGCTGGTGGTGCGGAACACCGGGCCCGTGGTGGCGGAGGACGGCATCCCGGCGCTGTTCGAACCGTTCCGGCGCGGGGAGGGCCGGGACCGGATGGGCCGGGGCGCGGGGCTGGGTCTGTCCATCGTGCGCTCGATCGCGGTGGCGCACGGAGGGAGGGTCACGGCGGTGCCGGGCCGCTCCGGCGGCGGTCTGGAGGTCACCGTGACGCTGCCGCCGGCCGCGTCGGGGTGACGCGGACCGACGGCAGCGGGGGCGCGGCCGGCTCCGTACGGGCTCGTACGGGCCCGCGCGTGCGTGCAGCGGCTTGTGCGGGCGGCTCGTACGGGCTCGTACGGGCGGTCTGCCGGGGGGTCAGCTCGTGCGGGCTGTCTGCCAGGCGGTGAGCAGTTCGCCGTAGAACGTGGCGTCGGGCAGCTCGCTCGGAACGGGGCCCGCGTGCAGGAATCCGACGTTCCCGGTGGCCGCGTCCGCGCCGAGCCTGCGCGCGAAGTCGAAACCCTTGGCGTCCTCCTCGCCGAAGGCCACGATCTGCCAGAAGAGCGGCAGTCCGGCGGCGTCGGCGAAGGCCTGCTCGGCGGCGCGTACGGCGTTGGGCGGGCCGTCGGTCTGGAAGATCACCAGCGCGGGCCCGGTGGAGCCGGACTTCTCGTGGAGCGCCAGGACCTCCTCGACGGCGCGGTCGTAGTGCGTCCGTCCCATCCGGCCCAGGGAGTTGTGCAGTTCGGTGACCTTGCCCTCGTACGAGTCGAGGCCGATCTCGCCGGTCCCGTCGATCTCGGTGGAGAAGAAGACGACGGGCACGGTCGCGTTCTCGTCGAGGTGCGCGGAGAGCGCGAGCGCCCGTTCGCCGAGGTGCTGGGCGCTGCCGTCCTTGTAGTACGGACGCATCGACCCGGACCGGTCGAGGACCAGATACACGGTGGCCCGCTCGCCGTTGAGACCGAGCTTCTTGAGGGCGGCGCCGGCGGCCTTGTAGTGCTCGGCGAGCCCGGGGGCACGGGACTTGACGCGAGCGAGCGAGAAGGCGGCGCGCCCGTCGCCGGAGGCGGAGGCAGAGGCGGCGGTCGCGGTCGCGGCCGTGTCGGCGGTGGTGGTCGCGGCGACGGCCTCGGCCCCGGAGACGGCTTCCTCGGCGGCCTCGGGCGTGGGCGCGGGCTCCGGCTCGGCCACGGCCGCGAGCACGGGCTCCGGCTCGGTCACGGCGGGAACCTCGGCCGCGGGGGCGGGTGTTGCGGGTGTTGCGGGTGTTGTCCCGGCCGCAGGCACGGGCTCGGGCGCCGGTACGGGCTCCGGTGCCGGTACGGGCTCGGGCTCGGCCGCGGCCGGAACCTCCGCCGCCGGGGCGGGGGTTGCCTCGGGCTCGGGCTCGGGCGCGAGTGCCGTGGGGTCCGGTTCCGCTGACGACTGCGCCGGGACCGTCACCGTGACCGGGGGCTTCGGCGGCTCCGGGTCCTCGGGCGCGTGGGCGCGGGACACCTGGGACGGCACGCTCGGATCCTGTTCAGGCGCCCGGGGGTTGTCGAACGCCGCGGCCACCAGGTCCGCCGCCGCCGCCTCGACCGACGGCGCCGGTACGGTCGCGCCCTGGTCCGCCGAGGGGGTCGTCGCGGCCGCGGCCGTGGCGGTCTTCTTCGCCGTCACATCGGCCGCGTCGGCTGTATCGGCCGCTTCGGTCGCGTCGGCTGCATCCGCCAGGTCGGCCGTGCCGGTCCCGTGGGCCGCTTCCGCCGCCTCCGTACCGCCTCCGGCCTGCGACGGCACCGAGGCCGTCGACTCGTTACGCTCCTCCGCACGGTCGCGTCCGAACACCTTGCGCAGCAAGCTCCGAATGCCCATGGGCGAGGCCTTTCAGATCAGTTGGGTGCGGTCCGCCGCCGGGGAATATGGCGCATCCCTGGCCAGGGCGGATACGTAAGGTTAGCGGCCGCCCCGATGATCTACGGCAGGGGCGGCCTCCGCGGGCCGCGCGGGCCCACGTATGGGGGAGGACGGTACCGGCCTCCCGTAGCGCCCGGCGCCCCCTTCCGCGCCTCCTTGTGCGTCCCTTCCGCACCCTCTTCCGTCGTCCGGCCCGCACCCCGCCCGTATCGGCCCGCACCCGGTGGGCCATTACCCTCCCCAGACCACGCGGTCGTTCCCCGTTCATGTTTCGTTCATCGTGACGCCGCCGTCGTGCTGTGCGCCCCCCCTACCGTCACGGCCGAGACATCCCGACAGCCTGTCGGCCATGTCGGCGCGGGGCGCGCGCCGAATCACCACACCCACGGAGGCGAAAGTGCGCAAACTGCTGCCCTTGATGAACTCACACCCGGGCGGTCGGTCCGCTCTGACCTGCCGTTACCGCTGCGGCGACGCGTGTTTCCACGAGGTCCCCAACACGAGCGACAACGAGTACGCCGGCGACATCATCGCCGGTGCCCTGTCAAGACGTTCGATGATGCGCACCGCCGCCGTCGTGACCGTCGCCGCCGCCGCGGGCAGCGCGGTCGTCGTCGGCGGCCCCGGTGAGTCCGTCGCCAACGCGACCCCGCTGGGCGGCAAGGGCCACGGCCACACCCCCACCCCGGACGGCGCCCGTGGCCTCCGCTTCGCCCCCGTCGCGCCCAATGTCGCCGACCAGGTGACGATCCCCGCCGGCCACAGCCAGAGCGTGCTCATCCGCTGGGGCGACCCGATCCTGCGCGGTGCCCCGGCCTTCGACCCGGACAGGCAGACCGCCAAGGCGCAGGCCGGCCAGTTCGGTTACAACAACGACTTCCTGAGCCTGCTGCCGCTGAAGGGCGAGCGCGGACGTCAGGTACTCGTGGCCAACCACGAGTACACGGACGAGATCCTGATGTTCAAGGGGTACAGCGCGGCGGCCCCGACCCGCGAGCAGGTGGAGATCGCGTGGGCCGCCCACGGCATCTCCGTCGTCGTGGTCGAGGAGGACCGCAAGAGCGGCAAGCTCACCGCCGTCACCCGTCATGAGCTGAACCGCCGGCTCACCGCCACCAGCGAGTTCCAGCTCACCGGCCCGGCCGCGGGCAGCGAGCTGCTGCGCACCTCGGCCGACCGTACGGGCAGCCGGGTCCGCGGCACGCTCAACAACTGCGCGGGCGGCACCACCCCCTGGGGCACCACGCTCCACGGTGAGGAGAACTTCAACCAGTACTTCGCCAACGCCTCCAGCCCCACCGATCTGCGGTACGGCATCGGCACCGGCGCCACCGAGCGCAAGTGGGAGCTGTTCGACAAGCGCTTCGACCTCAAGCAGGAGCCCAACGAGGTCCACCGCCACGGCTGGGTCGTCGAGCTCGACCCGTACGACCCGGACTCGACGCCCAAGAAGCGCACCGCCCTCGGCCGCTTCAAGCACGAGGCCGCGCAGCCGCGTCTCACCGCCGACGGCCGCCCCGTCGTCTACATGGGCGACGACGAGCGCTTCGACTACCTCTACAAGTTCGTCTCGTCGAAGCGGATGAAGCAGGGCAGCAGCCGCGCCGCCCACCAGCACAACCTGACGCTGCTCGACGAGGGCACGCTGTATGTCGCCAAGCTGACCGGCGACAGCCCGGCGGGCGAGTTCGACGGCACGGGCAAGCTCCCGAGCGACGGCGAGTTCGACGGTTCCGGCGTGTGGATCCCGCTGGCCACCGGCGATGTCTCGCACGTCCCGGGCATGACCGCCGACGAGGTGTACGTCTTCACGCGCCTCGCGGGTGACAAGGTCGGCGCCACCAAGATGGACCGTCCCGAGGACGTCGAGCCGTCGCCGCGCAGCGGCCGTGTCTATGTCGCGCTGACGAACAACACCGACCGCGGCAAGGCCGGCAAGGCGGGCGCCGACGAGGCCAACCCCCGTAACGCCAACAAGCACGGTCATATCCTGGAGCTGGCGGAGAACTGGGACGACCCGGCGGCGGACGGCTTCGCCTGGCGGCTCTTCCTGGTCGCGGGCGACCCGAAGGACCCGGCCACCTACTTCGCGGGCTTCCCCAAGGAGAAGGTCAGCCCGATCTCCTGCCCCGACAATGTCGCCTTCGACCCGCACGGCAACCTGTGGATCTCGACGGACGGCAACGCGCTCGGCACGCACGACGGTCTGTTCGGTGTCGCGACGCAGGGCGAGCGGCGCGGTGAGCTGAAGCAGTTCATGACCATGCCGAACGGCGCCGAGACCTGTGGCCCGGTCATCCAGGACCGCCGGGTCCTGGTCGCCGTGCAGCACCCGGGCGAGATCGACGGCGCGACCGTCGAGAAGCCCGCGAGCGCGTGGCCGGACGGACCGGGCAGGATGGTCCGTCCGTCGGTCGTGGTGGTCTGGCGCAAGGACGGCGGCGACATCGGCGTCTGACCGCCGCCCGCCGTACAGCTCGGTAGGGCTCCGTGCGGCTCCGTACGACTCGGTACGGCTCCGTAGGGCTCCGTACGAGTCCTGAGCCGTACGGCCTCTGGACCCATCCGGCAAGTCGCGGGGTGGCGCCGTCTCGGACCGGCGTCACCCCGCCTGCCAGGTCAGGAGCCCCGGCGGAACGCCGTGACCTGCTCCGCCGGATCACCGGTGTACGACCACGGCATCAGCGCCGCCCGTGGGCGCTATGGCGCCTACTCTCGATGTATGACTTCTGTGGCTTCTGAGGTACCGGGCGACGGGACGACCGGAGGGACCGTACGGGTCGACAGCTGGATCTGGGCCGTACGGCTCACCAAGACGCGCTCCCAGGCCGCCGCCGCCTGCCGGGCGGGTCATGTGCGGGTCAACGGCGAGCGGGTGAAACCCGCGTACGCCGTCAGGACGGGCGACGAGATCCGGCTGCGGCACGCGGGGCGCGAGCGGATCGTGGTGGTGTCGCGGACCGTACGGAAGCGGGTGGGCGCCCCGGTGGCGGTGGAGTGCTACGTGGACAACAGCCCGCCGCCCCCGCCCCGCGAACTGACGGTGCCGGTCGCCCTGCGCGACCGGGGAGCGGGCCGGCCGACCAAGCGCGACCGCAGGGATCTGGACCGGTTGCAAGGACACTGAGCGGCTGGGCGCAAGGGCTCCGGTTGGGTCCGCCGACGGGTACATCGCCCGGGTGGCGACAGCTGAGGGGGACGCCGCCCACGGGCCTACGGGCCTACGGTTCGACGATGTGCCGCAGATAGGCGTGCGGGTCGGCGAGATAGCGGCGCCAGTGGTCCACAACGCCGAGCTCCCGCCAGGCGACCCTCCGCATACCGTGCTCGCCGACCTCGACGATGTCCGCGCCCGGCAGGGCGGTCAGCAACGGGGAGTGCGTGGCACAGATGACCTGGCCGCCCTCCTTGGCCAACCGGTCGATGTGCCCGACCAGTTCGAGGCACGAAGAGAAGGAGAGCGCTGCCTCCGGTTCGTCGAGAACATAGAGCCCGGCGTGAAGGAACTTCCCGCGGAACGCCGCGAGAAAGCCCTCACCATGGCTGACGGAGTCGGGCGAGAACCCCTCCCTGCCCAGGGCGTCCAGCGCGGTCTCGGCACGCAGGAAGAAGCCCTTGCGGGCCGACCAGCTGGTGACCATACGCTGCCCGCGCCCCGAGGCGGCGTCGAATCTCATCCGCTCGCCGAGCGTCGACTTGCCGCGCGGGGAGGCGTAGCGCCAGTCGTGGGAGCCGCCGTAGGAGTCCAGGCCGAACCCCTCCGCCAGCGCCTCGACCAGGGTCGACTTACCCGAGCCGTTCTCACCGACCAGAAAGGTCACCGGTGCGGTGAAGCGCAGCCCTTCGTCGAGCAACTGCCGGACGCAGGGCACCGACCAGGGCCAGGTCTCCTCGTCGTACGAGGAGAGATGGGCATACGCGCGTTCGACAATCACTCGACCAGTGTCGCCCAGGACTCGGAAGACGTACGTGCCCCCAGGTAGTCGGCGCTCGGTCACACGGATTCCGGTGTGTTTGCGGACCGGAGACGAATTCCTGAGGACGCCGTTCTCCTAACGCCCCTTGCCTCCAAGGCCGTTGTGGGATTCGTCCAACTCCTCGCCTGACTCCTTTGAGTCATCACCGTTGCACGGAAAGTAAAATCCGTACTTCAGGGAAAGTCCTTCCCATGAACCTCGACGGTGAGCAGCTCGACCAGTACGACCATCGCAACCGGCGCGACCAGCACCTGACGTTCCGCCTTCCCAGCCACCCGCGCAGTGTGGGCCGCGCGCGCGAGACTCTGCACGCGCACTTCGACCTGCCCGAGGAGCCCGGCGCGACCGCCGCCCTCCTTTTGTCGGAACTCGTCACCAACGCGCTGCGCCATGGGAGCCCGCCCGGCCGGGAGATCGCCGTCACCCTGCGCCGCGGGGGCGGGGACGGGCTGCTGCGAATGGAGGTCGAGGACGCCGGGGATCTGCTGCCGCGGCCACGCGATCCGGGCCTGGACGACGAGTGCGGGCGGGGGCTCGCGCTGGTCGCCGCGCTCGCCGACGACTGGGGGGTGGCGCCCCGGCAGGGGCCGGGGAAGCGGGTCTGGCTGACGCTCAAAGTGCCCGACCGGTGAGTGCCGTCCATGGCCGGGGGGAGGCGATACTGCCGGCTGCCGGCTCCGCCCGTACCTCGGGCGGCGGGGTCAGCCCTGGTATCCCTCGACCTCGCTCGGCGGACGGACCGCCGCCTCGTCGGGGTTCTCGCCGAACTCCGACTTGGCGCGGCGCTGGCGCAGCAGATCCCAGCACTGGTCGAGCTGTACCTCGACGGCGCGCAGCCGCTCCTGGTCCTCGCCGCCGAGCCCGAGGTGCCGTGTCGAACGGTCGCGCAGGGAGCGTTCCTCGGCGACGAGGGAGCCGATGGTGTCGAGGATCTTGTCGTTCTTGCCGCCCGCGTTCATAGTTCCGATCCTCCCGCCGTATCGGGCCCCTCGCACCTTCGGCGGTCGCGGTCACGGTCGCGGTTACGGTCGTGGTCGTGGTCGCCCCGTCGCGGTCACCGTCGCGCGGGGGCGCGCAGATCGAGTTCGACGAGCAGGGCCCGGTGGTCCGTGTCCGCCAGATCGAGGAAGCGGGCCCGCCGTACGGAGAAGTCCTCGCTGATCAGCACATGGTCGATCTGCGCGCCCAGGGGCCGGGGAACGGCGGCGGGCCAGGACGGGGTGCGGCCCGCGCCCGCCAGAGCGGCGCTGTCCCGCAGCTCGCCGTCGTCGAGGACGGCCCGGAAGGCGGCATGGTCCCGGGTGGCGTTGAAGTCGCCCGCCAGGATGAGGGGAGCGTCCCGGTGCGCGGCGGCGTAGGTACGGATACGGCCCAGCTCCCGGCGCCATGAGCCGACCCCGCCGGGGATGGGCGGCAGCGGGTGGACGAGCTGGAGCCGTACGGCACGGCCCCCGACGACGGCTTCCGAACCGGGCATGGAGAGCGTGCCCTCGATGCCCTCGGTGTCGGTGAGCGGGAGAGCGGACAGGATCGCCGAGCCCTCCGCGTGGCCGGCCTTGACGATATGGCGGTACGGATAGTCCGCCCGCGGAATACGGGTGTTGAGGAGCTGGGCGCAGATGTACTCGCACTCCTGGACGAAGACCAGGTCCGGTCTCTCGCGGCGGACCGTCTCGATCAGTCCGAGCGTCGCCTGTCCGAACTCGACGTTGGAGGTGAGCACGTCGATCCGGGCGATGGCGGCCTGTTCCGGCCCTGAGGCCGAGGCCCCGCCACCGGCCTTGTCGCCGGCCCCGGCCCCGGTCTGGGAACCGTACGGCAGTCCGAACCACCCCGCCACGGCGAGCAGCACCAGCGCCCAGACCAGCCCGCCGCGCCAGCGGAGCAGGGCGGTGAACACGGCGGCCACGCCGATGGGGAGGAGCGACCAGGGCAGGAACGCGAGGAGCTGGGGGACGGGGGTGACACCGTCGACGCCGATCGCGCGACAGCCGACGAGCGCGGTGGCCGCGGCGAGGGAGAGGCCCGTCGCCCAGATCAGCAGCCGTTCGGGGGCGGGTCGCGCGAGGGGCGGGGGCGGGTCGTCGAGCGGGTCACGTGCGACGGTTCTGCTGCTCGCGGTGTCCAAGGGCCCGGCCTCTCGCTCGCACGATCTCCTCCGCCCCGGCACGCGGGACGTCACACACAGCGTACGGACGTGTACGGACGCGTACGCGCGTACGGGGACAGTGACCGTGGCCACTGTTCCCGTACGCGCGTACGTGGTGTCGGGGATGGGGCGTTGGGGCGTTGACGTCAGCGGAGCGTCAGGTTCTGCCGGTCGACCCGGTGCCGGCTCCGCCGGCTCCCGTGCCCGGCGCGGCGCCGAACGGGCCGCGGTCCGTGGCCAGCGCCCAGATGATCCACGCGGCCAGGGCCATGCCCACGACCGCCCAGACGGGCTGGTACGGCAGATACATGAACTGCGAGACGAGGATCAGCGAGGCGACCGCAATACCGGCGTACCGCGCCGGCCGGATACGCATCAGAATCGCCAGTCCCACCAGGGCGACCAGGATTCCGAGGGCTATGTGCAGCCAGCCCCATGAACTGAGGTTGAACCCGTAGGCGTAGCCGGAGACGCTGTTGAGGATCCGGTCCCTTCTGACCGCGGCTGCCCCTTGCAGAATGGCTGTCGCTCCCATGACCACCATGAGCACACCGGCGAAGAAACTGCCGCCGACGGCGTAGGCGGCCCTTCTCTCGGTATGAGCGCCGGTCCCCGCGCCGTATCCGGTGCCGGTCCCCGTGCCCATTCCTGTGCTTGCGCCTGTGCCCATGCCCGTGGTGGGGGGCCTCTGTGCTGTGTTCTGGCTCATAAGCCCATGGTGCTCCAAATGGAGCAAAAGGGACATTTGGGTGGGGGTGCTCGGCATAAAGATTCAGTAAAGCCGAGATCGGACAAGGTCAGGGGCGGTCCGGTGTCCCCGCCCCCACCGGTACGGGCGTGCGCCCCGGCGGAACCGGCGGCGCTCGCCGGTGTCGGCCCATGAGCCAGCCGATCGCGGCCAGGGCGAGCCCGGTCGCGAGGATCCACCAGGCCGCCGTACGGAGGGAGGCGGTCAGCGCGTCGTAGATGGCGGCGGCGGCCGAACGGTCACCGTTGTCCGGCAGATTCCCCAGAGTGGTCGTACGGGCCACCGCCACGACGACGCCCAGGAGCACCGCGCCCGCCGCGAACGCGAGACCGACGCCGGTCAGCGCCCGGTGCCGGCGCCGGCGTACGGCCAGCAGCAGGGCTGCCAGGGCGAGCACGACCGTCGCCACGGCCGGCCGGACACCCGCCGCCTTGAGCCCCCGGGCCACATCGCGCCAGACACCGAGCCCGTTGGCCTTCAGGACGGTGATCTCGCTGTGCCGTACGGGGATCCGGTCGGCGTACGGCACCCGGTCGGCCATCAACTGCCGTTTCACCTGTTGGGTGACGGGCGCCAGATCGATGGACACGGCATCACCGCCACCGCTGGCCAGGACCTGCTGCGCGGTGGTGTGCGCGGCACGGGCGGCCGTCGTCCACGCGTTCTTGAAGGCCTCGGTGGTGGAGAACGACAGCACGGCCTCGTGCAGCAGCTCGCGTACGCCCGACTGGAGCGGGCCCACGTCGATCTGCGTCATGACCTGGTCGGTCACCCGGTCGGCGACGGCGCCCTGCACGGCCGGGTCGGAGGCGAGCGGCGCCATCGTCGAGACGAAGCGGCCCGTGTCGCCGATCTCCAGATCGGCCCAGGCCGCGATCGCGCTCAGCGGGGTGAGGACCGCGAGCAGGACGATCAGCGCCGTGGAGAGATAGCTCCGCACTCCTCAAGGGAACGTGGCGCGGGCGCCCGGCGCGAGCGGTGCGCCGCCGACCCGGTGAGCGCCGGGGGTGACGGGGGTGACGGGGTACGACGAGGCCGGGTTGACGGGTACGACGGGCGGGTGTGCGCTGGAGGAGTGGGGGCGCGGGGAAAAGCGGGGGGACGAGGGAAGGAGCGCCCTGTCATGGCCACTCAGGCACCGACGCGGCCGACGCGCCGCCGTGTCTCCCCACTGGAGCGGTTCCGGCTGTCTCCGCACATCCTGGGGATACCGCTTCTCCTGGGCATCATCTACGCCGCGTACGCCGCGTACATCGCGCGCGGCGGCGGACCGGCCACCTACGGACAGCTCGCTCTGGCGCTGATATCCGGCGCGCTCCTCGCCCTGCTGATCTTCGGACTCCTCCGGGTGCAGCACACCCTGATGCGGGAGGTGCGCGCCGCGGCCTGGGGCGTGCTGGTCGGCGGGTCGATGGGCTTCCTGTACAGCCTGACCGGGCACAGCGTGCTGCTGTCGTCGGGGATCGGGCTCGCGCTCGCCGCGGGGACGGTCATCATCACGTTCTACGCGTTCTATATGCGAGAACCCTGACCTCCGAGAACCCCGACTTTTCGACCGGCCTCGCCAGGGCCGGTCCAGCATGGCGTCGGCGGCGGGGGGCCGGGAGGGAGGTGTCCCGCGCGGCGGTCCGTACATCGCGCGCAGGAGGCGCTGCGCGTGGCGGCGGGCTTCTCCGGGCCCGGACGAGCCCGTCCGGGCCCGTGGCCCTACGTGAGCTTCCCGAGAAGCTGCTCGAAGGGCACGACGTCATCGAGGTCGCCCGCCTCGTCCAACCCGCCCGCCTCGCCCCTCTCGCTCGCGCCCTCCGCGCCGTCCGCGCCGGTGCCTTCTGCCCGTGCCGGTGCGAGCGTTCCCAGCAGCCGGGCGAACTCGCCGCCCGCTCGCTCGATCCGGGCCGGCAGCCCGCCCGCGTAGGTGTCGGCCCCGGCGCCCCAGTCGTCGGTCGCCGCGAAGACCGCCGTCGGCAGGGTCAGCGCGTGCAGGTACGTGAAGAGCGGGCGCAGCGCGTGCTCCATCACGAGTGAGTGCCGCGCCGTGCCGCCGGTCGCCCCGAGGAGCACGGGCGTTCCGGCGAGCGCGTCCGGTTCGACCAGGTCGAAGAACGACTTGAACAGCCCGCTGTAGGAGGCGGCGAAGACCGGCGTCACCACGATCAGACCGTCCGCCCCGGTCACCCGGTCCAGCGCCGCGCTCAGCGCGGCCGACGGGAACCCGGTGACCAGGTTGTTCGCGATGTCGACGGCCAGCTCGCGCAGTTCCACGACCTCGGCCTCCGCCTTGCGGTCGGCGGCGGCCAGTTCGCGCGCGGTCGCCTCCGAAAGCCGGTCGGCCAGCAGCCGGGTGGACGACGGCCTGCTCAGCCCCGCCGAGACGGCGACGAGCTTCAACGCCCCCATGGTCAGACCTCCTTGGCAGTGGGTTCACTGCGATCGGTACGGGCGCTGCGGGCGGCGACCGCCGGGTGGACGGGTCCGTCCGGGACACCCGCCGCCCGCAGACTCGCGAACTCCTTGCGCAGTACGGGCACGACCTCCTCGCCCAGCAGGTCGAGCTGTTCCAGCACGGTCTTCAGCGGCAGGCCCGCGTGGTCCATCAGGAACAACTGGCGCTGGTAGTCGCCGAAGGACTCACGGAAGGACAGCGTCTTCTCGATGACCTCCTGCGGACTGCCGACGACCAGCGGGGTCTGCTCGGTGAACTCCTCCAGCGAGGGCCCGTGCCCGTACACCGGCGCGTTGTCGAAGTACGGCCGGAACTCCCGTACCGCGTCCTGCGAGTTCCTCCGGATGAACGCCTGGCCGCCGAGGCCCACGACGGCCTGCTCCGGGGTGCCGTGCCCGTAGTGGGCATAGCGCTTGCGGTAGAGCCGGATCAGCTTCTGGAAGTGCTCCTTGGGCCAGAAGATGTTGTTGGCGAAGAAGCCGTCCCCGTAGTAGGCGGCCTGCTCGGCGATCTCGGGCGACCGGATCGAGCCGTGCCAGACGAACGGCGGGGTGCCGTCCAGCGGGCGGGGCGTCGAGGTGAAGCCCTGGAGGGGGGTACGGAACTTGCCCTCCCAGTCCACGACGTCCTCGCGCCACAGCTTGTGCAGCAGCGCGTACTTCTCGATCGCGAGCGGGATGCCCTGGCGGATGTCCTCACCGAACCACGGATAGACCGGACCGGTGTTCCCGCGCCCCATCATCAGATCCACGCGCCCGTCGGCCAGGTGCTGGAGCATCGCGAAGTCCTCGGCGATCTTCACCGGGTCGTTGGTGGTGATCAGGGTGGTGGAGGTGGAGAGGATCAGGCGCTCGGTGATGGCGGCGATATGGCCGAGCATCGTCGTGGGCGAGGAGGGGACGAAGGGCGGGTTGTGGTGCTCGCCCGTGGCGAAGACATCGAGCCCCACCTCCTCGGCCTTCCGCGCGATGGCGACCATCGCCTTGATCCGCTCGTGTTCGGTCGGCGTACGTCCCGTGGTCGGGTCGGCCGTGACATCGCCGACCGTGAAGATCCCGAACTGCATCGCGCTTACCTCTCGCCTCTCGAAGGGTGGATTGGTTGAATCTTAAACTGCCACCTGTAACGACGACCCGCCGCCCCCTATTCCGCCCGGCGCGGCAGCGCGATTGCGCCCGGCGGCGCGCGGGAGGACGCCGTCGGTGCGCTCATGCGGATGCCCCCGGTGCGGGGCGGGGGCGCGGGGTGGGGCGATACGGCGCGGCGGTACGGCAGGGCGGTATGGCCCGGTCGGCGCGGCGGTGCGCGGTACGGCAGGGCGGTACGGCCTGGTCGGCGAGGCGGTGCTCGGGGCAGCCGCAGGCGGCCGTCGCGGGGCAGCCCGAAGCGGCCGTCATCGGCGGCGCGGCGGGTGTGCCCGTACGCTGGAACCGGTGTCGGCCGTGCCCGTGTCGCGTGCCCGACCGCGTACCCGTACCGGGTTGAGCCCCGGAAGCGCCCCGGCAGGAGGTCTGTGATGAGCGGTAGCGAGACCGACGACAGCGAGAGCTGGAAGGAGCGCGGAGTCGCCCTCCGCGTCTTCTTCTACATCTTCGGGACGCACCTCTTCGCCGGGTTCATCTGGCTGCTTTTCTACGTCGGTGAGCACGCCCAGAAATGAGGTCGCTCAGCCCGTTCGGCCAGTGACGGCCCGCGTCCCGGTGGGTGGCTCGCTCCGGTCGCTCGTGCCGCTCGTGCCGCTCGTGCTGCTCCGGTCGCTCGGGGGCCGGGGCAGGGGCAGCGGCGGGCGGAGGGGCGAGGGGCTCCTCGGCCGGGGGCGCCGCCCGCTTCTGCGGATTCCAGAGGGACCGGCCGAAGCCGTACGTGGCGATACGTTCCCTGTGCTGTCCGTTGAGCAGGTGAATCACCGCGAATCCCACCGCGATCAGGCCCAGGATCACCACCACGCTGATCCAGTTGCTCATGACGCGCTCGCCTCCTCCCGTCCAACGTACTCCCGCGAAGGTCGCGCGGCCGTTCGGGAGGCTTGATACCCTCTCAGGCGGCGATTAGGTTAGGCTCGCCTAAGTGTCATTTGGGCTGAATCCGCCGAGTCCGCCGAGTCCACCGAAACCGCTGAGTCCGCTGAGTCCGTCGCGGGAGTTCCAACGAGTCCCAACAAGGTGGTTGGTGGCGCGACCCGTCCCGCAGGCGTTTGGCGCGCGTCCACTCCATCCGGACCATTCAGTCTGTTCGTTGCGTTCCGTTCCGTCTCTCCCGCCCCCCACCCCAAGGTAGAGCGAGCCGTGTCCGTCCCGTACCCGCCCTCCGCCGCGCCCCGGTCCGCCGATCCGGCCGACTTACCGCCCGCTCCGGAGGGCGCGTCAGAGGGGGAGACGTCTTGCCATGTCACCCGGTCTGGTGAACTGGCCATACGACACATACCACTTGCCGGGGTGGAGGCCGCACACGAATCGGGCCGGATCCTTGGCACAGCCCATAGGGACGGCTACGGCCAGGAGTTCGCGATGCGCGCGTTCGTCCGTCGGCTGTGAGGTCGCCGTGCGCCGGACGGACGGACGGACGGGCGGTGCGGCCTGCCCGTCCGCCTGCCTGCCCGCCCGTCCGCCGGTCCGGCCGTCTTCCTCTCCCTCCCCCTTGCCCCTTCGTCCTTCTCCTGGTCCTTCCCTTGGTCTTCCCTCTCGTCGTTCCCTCCCGAGACCCCGGAGCCGTGTCATGACCGTGCCGCCCCACACCACCCTGCCCGCCGAGGGGCGTTCCGCCGTCGACGCCGGCGCCGTCCTGGGGCGGCAGCGCGCCCGGGAATCCGCGGCCCGTACGTACGCCCGTTCGTTCCCGATCGTCCCCGTCCGCGCCAAGGGCCTGACGGTCGAGGGGACCGACGGGCGCCGCTATCTCGACTGCCTCTCCGGCGCGGGGACACTCGCCCTCGGCCACAACCATCCCGTCGTGCTGGAGGCCATCCGCCGCACGGTGGACAGCGGGGCACCGTTGCATGTCCTCGATCTGGCGACGCCGGAGAAGGACGACTTCACCGACGCGCTCTTCGCCACCCTGCCGGGCGCCTTCGCGGACCGCGCGCGGATCCATTTCTGCGGGCCCGCGGGTACGGACGCGGTCGAGGCGGCGCTGAAGCTGACGCAGACGGCGACCGGGCGGAGCGGGGTGCTCGCGTTCACCGGCGCGTACCACGGGATGACGGCGGGGGCGCTCGCCGCGACCGGCAGTGTCGCGGTCAAGGAGCGGGTCGCGGGCGGCGGGGCGGAGGTGACCCGGCTGCCGTATCCGTACGCGTACCGCTGTCCGTTCGGGGTCGGCGGCGAGCGCGGCGCGCAACTGGCGGCGACGTATACGGAACGGCTGCTCGACGACCCGGCGGGCGGTGTCGTACCGCCCGCCGCGATGATCCTCGAAGTGGTCCAGGGCGAGGGCGGCGCGGTGCCGGCGCCGGACGGCTGGCTGCGGGAGATGCGGCGGATCACGTCCGAGCGGGAGATCCCGCTGATCGTGGACGAGGTGCAGACGGGGGTCGGCCGCACCGGCGCGTTCTGGGCGGTGGAGCACAGCGGGATCGTGCCGGACGCGATGGTGATGTCGAAGGCGATCGGCGGGAGTCTGCCGCTGGCCGTGATCGTGTACGACGAGAAGTACGACGGCTGGCTGCCGGGCGCCCACACCGGGACGTTCCGTGGGAACACGCTGGCGATGGCCACGGGCGCGGCGACGCTGCGGTATGTGGCGCGGGAGGGTCTGGTCGAGCGTGCGGCGACGGTGGGCGCGCGGATGACGGCACGGCTGGAGGGGCTGCGCCCGGAGCTGCCGGTGATCGGTGACGTCCGGGGACGCGGTCTGATGATCGGTATCGAACTGGTCGACCCGGAGGGGCCGTTGGACTCCTGCGGGGCGCGTCCGGCCGCGCCGGAAGTGGCGGAACGGGTACGGGCGGCCTGCCTCGACCGTGGGCTGATCGTCGAACTGGGCGGACGGTTCGGCGCCACGGTACGGCTGCTGCCGCCGCTCGTGATCACGGACGAGCAGACGGAGGCGGTGCTGGACCGACTGACGGACGCGATCGCGGCGGTGTCGGGGGCGGGGGCCGGGGTCGGGTCCGGGTCTGTGCCCGCGCCGGTGTCGGCGCCGGTGTCGGCGCCGGTGGGGCGGGGGCGGTGCTCGTGACGACGGACGGGGGGCGGGTGGACGTGGCGGTACCGGAGGTCCCCGCGCCGGGAGCGGGGCCGGACGCGGGGCCGGGTGGAGAGCTGGGTGAGGACCCGGGCGACGCGCTCGGCGCTGGATTCATGCCGGGTGTCGGTGCCGTGGACGACTTCGTACGTGCGGTGGGGCGGCCGGGTGGTGCGGGCGGCCCGATTGGCGCCGGGGATACGGCCCTGTCGGGCGGAGTCGATGGCGCCGAGGCGCTGGGGCCGCTGCTGGACACCGTCCTGAACGCCCTGGCCGAGGGCGCGCGTCGCCGAGGCGGCCCGATTGGGGCGGGGCGGCCGGGGGAGCTGGCGGAGGCGGTGGTGGAGGCGTTCGGGGAGGGGGCCGGGGTGTCTTTCCCCCACCCCGCCCCTTCCCGTAACCAGGGGCTCCGCCCCTGGACCCCGGGACCGGGGCCCCAGCCCCCCGCCCCGGCGGGCGGGGCTGACGCTGTGCTGCCGCAGGCGCCCGGGGCCGGGCCCCCGGTGGCGTCGGGGTCGGGGCCCGAGGGTCCCGTGACCCAGCCCCCTGCGTCCGCAGGCGGAGGCGACGCCCCGCCCGGGGCCGGCCTCCCGGCCGCGTCGGGGCCGGGGGCCGAGGGTCCCGCGCTCGCGTCGGACCCGGGGCCGAAGCCCCAACCCCCCGCCTCCGCAGGCGGGGGCGCCGTCGTGCCGCAGGCGTCCGGGGTCCCGACCCCGACCCCGGGGGCCGACGGGCCCGCGCTCGGGGCCGGGGAATCGTCGGTGCTTGCGCGGCTTACCGCGTTGCTTGCCGAAGGGAGCGCCGATCCCGCCGATCCCGCCTGTGCCGCCCATCTGCACTGCCCGCCCCTCGCCGTCGCCGTCGCCGCCGATCTCGCCGTCTCCGCGCTCAATCCCTCCCAGGATTCGTGGGACCAGGCGCCCGCCGCGACCACCCTGGAGACCCTGCTGCTCAAGGAGTTGGCGCGGCTCGTCGGGTACGACCCGGAGTCGGCCGCCGGGGTGCTGACCTCCGGGGGTACGGAGTCCAATCTGATGGGGCTGATGCTCGCCCGGGACCGGATCCTCGGCGCCGCCACCGGGCGCCAGGTGGAGATGACCGGGGTCCCGGACCTCGCCCCCGCCCCCAGCCGCGCCCACGCCCCCGGCCACGCCCTCACCCCCGCCCCCGCGCCCCGGCCCCGCATCCTCGCCTCCGCCGCCGCGCACTTCTCCGTACAGCGCGCCGCCGCCCTGCTCGGTCTCGGCGAGGACGCCGTGCTGCCCGTCCCCGTCGACCGTCAACTCCGTATGGATCCGGACGCGTTGGCCGCCGCCCTCGACTGCTGCGCCCGGCGCGGCGAACTGCCGGTCGCCGTCGTGGCGACCGCCGGGACCACCGACACCGGCGCCGTCGACCCGCTCCGCGCCTGCGCCGCGCTTGCCGCCGCGCATGGCGCGTGGCTGCATGTGGACGCCGCGTACGGCGGCGGCGCCCTGCTGTCCGACCGGCTCGCGCCGCTGCTGGACGGTCTCGCCCTCGCCGACTCCGTCTCGCTCGACTGGCACAAGCTCGGCTGGCAGCCCGCCGCCGCCGGGGTCTTCCTCGTCCGCAGGTCCGAGACATACGCGTCGCTCGCGCGCCGTGCCGTCTATCTCAACCCGGCCGACGACGAAGAGGCCGGCTACCCGAGCCTGCTCGGGCTCTCGCTGCGTACGACCCGCCGCGCCGACGCGTTCAAGATCGCCGTGACACTGCGGACGCTCGGCCGGGAGGGACTCGGCCGGCTGGTCGACGCCTGCCACGATCTGGCGGTGGCGGGGGCCAGGACCGTACGGGACCACCCCCGGCTCGATCTGCACGCCGAACCGGTGCTCACCGCCTTCCTCTTCCGCTACCTGCCGTCCAACGCGGCCGACGAGTCCGACGCGTCCAACGCCGCCTACGAGACAGAAGTCGACGCGATCAACGCCTCGCTCCGCCGCCGCCTCCTGCGCGAGGGCCGGGCCGTCGTCGGCCGTACGGAGCTTCCCGGCGAGGGCCCCGGCCGCGTACGCCTCAAGCTCACCCTGCTCAATCCGCACACCACCCCCGCCCAGGTGGACCGGCTTCTGCACGCCGTCGTGGCGGCGGGCCGCGCCGAGGAGGACGCGCGGCGCTGAACCCGCCCCCGGCTCGGCGCCTGCCCCGGCCGCCCGTCCCCGCCCCCGGCGCCCGCCCCCCGGTCACTGAACGACCTGTCCGAACGACCCGTCCACATCGGAGGCCCACGATGACGAACGACCACGCCCGCACCGCCCACCCCCGCACCGCGTCCACCCGCACCGCCCCCGCCCGCACCGCGTCCACCCGCACCGCGTCCATACGTACCGACCCGACCGTGTACGACCTCCTCGGCATCGGCATCGGCCCGTTCAATCTGTCGCTCGCCGCGCTCTGCGACGGCGCCCCCGACCTGCGTACCCTCTTCCTCGACGCCAAGCCCGCCTTCTCCTGGCACCCCGGGCTGCTCATGGAAGGCACGGTCCTCCAAGTCCCCTTCCTCGCCGACCTGGTGACGATGGCGGACCCGACCAGCCCCTGGTCCTATCTGAACTATCTGCGCGAGCACGACCGGATGTTCCCGTTCTTCTTCTCCGAGCGGTTCCACATACCGCGCCGCGAGTACGACCACTACTGCCGCTGGGTCGCCGGGCGCCTGCCGTCCTGCCGCTTCGACGCGCGCGTCACGGAGCTGGAGTGGGAGGAGGGGGAGGGCATGGGTGGAGGCACGGGTGGAGGCACGGGCGAGGGGGTCTTCGCCGTCACGCACCGCTCGGCGGACGGTTCGCTCTCGCGGGTACGGGCACGGCAGGTGGTGCTCGGCGTCGGCACGCAGCCGGTCGTCCCGGAACCGCTCCGCCCGCTGCTGTCCACGCCGACCCTGCCGTCCCCGCACAGCGGACTCGTACTGCACAGCGCCGACTACCGCACCCACCGGACACGGCTCGCCGGACTTGACGACGTCACTGTCATCGGCGCCGGCCAGTCCGGCGCCGAGGTCGTGCTCGACCTTCTGCGTCAGCAGGACGGCGACGGCCGGGGCGGTCCGTTCGTCCGCTGGCTCGCCCGTACTCCCGCCTTCGCGCCGATGGAGTACTCCAAGATCGGCCTGGAGCACTTCACGCCCGACTACGTCCGCTACTTCCGCGCCCTGCCGGAACAGCGGCGGGACCAGCTCGTACGGGAACAGTGGCAGCTCTACAAGGGCGTCAGCGAGGAGACGCTCGCCGAGATCCACGACGAGCTGTACGAGCGGACCATCGGCGGTACGCAACCGCGCGCCGCCCTGCACCCGGGCGTCACGGTCGAGAACGCGGAGGGCCTGCCGGGGCCCGGGGGTACGACCGGCCCGGCGGACGGCGGCGGCTATCTGCTGACGTGCCGGCACACCGAGCAGGACGAGGTCTTCGAGGTGCGCACCTCGGCGGTCGTGTCGGCCACGGGATACGCGGCGGCGCGGCCGGACTTCCTGGACACGCTGGCGAAACTGGTGGTCTGGGACGAGAAGGGCCGCTACCGGATCGACGGCGAGTACCGGGTGGCCCTCGACCCGCGCGTGACCGGCGCGCTGTACGTCCAGAACGCCGAGCTGCACACGCACGGGGTCGGCGCCCCCGATCTCACCCTCGGCGCGTGGCGGGCGGCGACGATCCTGAACGCGGCGGCGGGCCGCACGGTGCTACGGGTCCCCGAACGCGCCGCCTGGACGACGTTCGGAGTACCGACAGCACCCGGAACACCGTGAGCACCAAGCGCGGCCACCCCGCCAACGCCCCACCCCACTACCGGGCGGCCGAGACGAAGCTCTTCTCCATCGCGTCCAGGATCTGGCCCGCGCCGGTGTAACCGATGCCCAGCATCCACAGGTTGTCGTCGACCTCGAAGGCCATGTCCTTCTTCACCGCGTCGAGGTTCTTCCACAGCGGACCGCCCACGGTGGCCGTCTCCTTGGCCTTCTCCGGGTCGCCGTAGGTGGAGTGGAAGATGACATCGGCGTCGGCCTTGTCGATCTGCTCGGGGCTGACGTCGAGCGAGAAGCCGGTGGTGTCCTGGTTGGCGGGCCGCCCGACCTGGAGGTCCTTGAGGAGTGAGCCGACAAAGGTGTCGTTGAGATAGAGACGGGTGTCCGCGCCCTCCACGAACCGTACGAAGCCGACCTTCGTCTCCTTCGCCTTCGCCACCCCGCCCAGCGCCTCCGTCAGCCGCTTGACATGCGCCTCGTAGTCCGCGACCACCGCCGCGGCCTCGTTCTTCCTGCCGAGCGCGTCCGCGTGGAGCTGGAAGTTCTCCCGCCAGGTCGGCCCGGTGGTGTCGGTGAAGACGGTCGGGGCGATCTTCGAGAGCGAGGCGTAGTTCTTCCCGTCGCGGACCTTGCTGCTGAGGATCAGGTCCGGCTTCAGCGCGGCGATCGCCTCAAGGTTCGGTTGGGCGATCAGACCGACCGGCTTGATGTCCTTGAGCCGGTCGGCCGGGAGGTACGTCGAGAACGGCGCCTTGTCCACGGCGGTGGTGGCGCCGACCGGCGTCACTCCGAGCGTGACCGCCGAGTCGAGCGCGTCGGTGTCCAGCACGACGACCCGCTCCGGCGCGTGAGCGATCTTCACCTCGCCCATCACCGTCTTGACGGAGTGCGTGTCGCCTCCGTTGCCGGTGCCGGGAGCCGTGTCGGTGCCGGACGCGCCCTGGCCGCCGGTACCGCCATCACCGCCGCCGTCACCACCACCATCACCGCCGCATGCGCTGAGCGATAAGGCGAACGCGAGGGCGGCGCCCGCGACGGTGATACGGCGGCGGACACGGGCCGTTCGGGACACGGTGGACACGATGAGGAGGCCTCCCTGGCAGAAGTGACAGAAGTAAGGGGAACCTGACCCTAGCCGGGCCCCTGCCCCCCCGTCACGGTCGTGCCACGGACATACAGGGGCACGCGCACAGCGGTGCCAAGTGCGGCCCGCTCAAACGGAGTCGGCGAGACCGAGCAGCGTACGGGCCAGCTCGTCCGGCCGCGTGAAGAGCGCCTCATGGCTCCCCGGCGTCCGCACGACGGGTACGTCCCCCAGCCGGTCCGGGAAACGCGGAGCCCATCCGTACTCCCCGGGCGGCAGCCCGTGGTCCTCCGCGCCCACCACATACGCGCTCGCGACATCGACACCGCTGGGCGTCATGTCGGCGGTCGGCGCGTCCGTCACGGTCCGGTACGGGTGCGGGCGGAGCAGCTCGTACACGACACGTGCCGTCGCCTTGTCCGCGTCCTGCATCAGGCTCGACGCGAAGAACTCGAACGTGGGGGTGACCGTGTTGTCCGCCGACGCACGGCTCGACTCGTCGAACGCGGCCCGGTGTCCGGGCGGCAGCGCGTCCCGGAGCGACTCGCCCGCCCGGGGCACGAACGCGCTGTAGAAGATGACCTGTTTCAGTCTCCTGGCGAGCCGCCGTTCCGCCCCGCCGATGACATAACCGCCCCAGCTGTGCGCCACGACCGTGACATCCGTCAGGTTCCGGCGCTCGACATGGTCGACCAGGGCGTCGACGCAGTCGGCGAGCGTCACCCCGCGCGGGTCGTCGTCGATACCGAGCCCGGGGCTCGTGGGCGCCAGGACGCGGTGACCGGCCGCCCGCAGCCGCGAGGCCACCGGCTGCCAGGCCCAGCCGCCGTGCCACGCTCCATGGATCAGCAGAAATGTTTCGGACATCACTTTCGAGGCTAACAGCCCCATTTGCTCCCGCACTTCCGTACGGAAAGCGACGTAATCATCACGCTGTGCGTCCGGTCCGCCCCGGCGCGAAAAGTCTTCCGTCCGACCCGCAACCTCAGCGTGGGACGCACGTCTGTCGGGGTGGAGGCGCCTCCACCTGTCCGTCCATCTGCCCGTCAGATGTCCGTCCACCGCCGAGATGATTCGAGGAACGGTATGTCCGCACGTCACACCGCTGTACGCAGCGCCTTCCGGGGCCGGTTGAAGCTGGTCCTGGGTACGTCCGTGGCGGTCGCCGCGCTGGCTGTCGGCGGAGTCATGACCGCCGCCCAGGCCGACTCGCCCAAGCCTGTGCCGAGCAAGCCCGCGCCGGTGAAGCCTGTCCCCGCCCCGGCCAAGCCCGCCCCGGCCAAGCCTGTTCCCGCCAAGCCCGCCCCCGTGAAGCCGGTACCGGCCCCGGCCCCCGCCAAGCCCGCTCCGGCCAAGCCGGTACCGGCCTCCGCACAGCCCACCCCCGTACCGAGCACCCCCGCCCACCCCGTACCGGGCAAGCCGGCCCCCGCGAAGCCCGTACCGGGCAAGCCCACCCAGCCGTCCCCGGTTCCCTCTCCGGTGAAGTAGCACTTCCCGGTGGAGTAGCACTTCCCCCAGGGGCCGCCGGGCGACGACCCGGCGGCCCCCGGCGGCCCCCCGGCTCGTTCCCCGTCCAGGAGACCCATGAGGACAGCGACAGCGACCGCGAGAGCGAGAGCGACCGCAACAGCGACGTACCCGGCGCCCTCCGCCGCTCCCCAGGCGGACGGCGCGCTCCGCCGCGCCTGGCGCCTGCTGCTGCGCAGCCTCTCCGAGAGACGCGACCTGCCGACCGCCCTCACCGGACCGCCCTGGACCACGGCCGCGATCGACGACCTCTACCACCACCGCCGGCTCCAGCTCGTCCGGCTGGCACTGCTCCTCGTGGACGACCTCCCCACGGCGGAGGACGTCGTCCAGGACGCGTTCGCCGCGCTCTTCCGGCGGTACGGCGAACGCCTCACCGGCCTGGACGACCCGGAGGCGTACGTCAGAACCTCCGTCGTCAACGGCGCGCGCTCCGTCCTGCGCCGCCGCAGGACCGTACGCGCCTACATACCGGAACGGGAGAGCCACGCGCCCCCGGCCGAGGAGGACGTACTGCTCCGCGAGGAGCACCGGGAAGTGCTCGTGGCGCTGCGCCGCCTCACCAGACGCCAGCGCGAAGTGCTCGTGCTGCGGTACTGGTCCAATCTCACCGAGGCGCAGATCGCGGACACCCTCGGGGTCTCCCGCGGCACGGTCAAGTCCACCGCGAGCAGGGCGCTCGACGCCCTCGGCAGAGAGCTGGAGCTGATGGCCCGATGAGCGACCAGGACCTGTTGGAACGGCGTCTGCGGGACGCCCTGGAGGCCGGATCCCGTACGGTCGGCCTCCCCGACCTGCGCCGCCCGGTCCCGCCGTCGGCCGGTGCGGCCCGCCGACCGCCGGTCAGGGCCGCCGCGTTGGCGCTGCTCGCGCTGGCGGCGGCCGTGGCGTGCGTGCTGCTCGTCCTGCCGGGGGAGCGCCCCCAGGAGGGCCCGGCCAGTCCCGTGCCTCCGCCGGTGTCCCCCACCGCCACCGACCCGGCGCCCGTGCCCCGTACGACCGAGCCCGAGTCCCAGCCCTCACCGGAGCCCGGCACCGACGGCAGGCCCGCCGGTCAGCCGGCCAAGCCGGTCACAGGGCAGCCGGTCGCAAGCCAACCGGGCAGGGCACCGGTGAGCGGGTGACGGTGAGCGGGTGACGGTGATCCGGGGAAACGGGACGGACCCCTGGGTCAGCCCCGGTCGTCCTCAGCCCCGGTCGTCCTCAGCCCCGGTCGCCCGGCACCAGCAGACCCACCATTCCCGCGAAGCCCTCCGCGGCATGACCGTCCTCGACCCGGCGCTTCATCAGCTCGAAGTACGGCATCAGCAGCTCCGGGCTGACCCCCTGCTCGTGCGCGGTGCCCACAAAGGTCTTGATCCCCGCGACCTGCATGGCCAGGCTGGAGACGACGTCCGACGTGTAGTCGCCGCTCTCCAGCTGTCCGGCGATCTGCTCGACGGACGCGGCCATCGCCGTCAGCCAGCCGGAGAGCAGCGGCGCGAACTCCTTCAGCGCGATCTCCTCCTCCCCGAGCACCAGGGCGAAGGCGTGCGTGACACCCGCGAGCGTGCCGTACATCCCGCTCAGCAGCGCCACGTCCTGAAGCGCCGCGTGTCCGGCGTCCTTACCGACGAAACGCGTACCGCCCGGCACCGCCAGCGCCGCCCGGTGAGCCCCGAACACCTCGTGCGACCCGCTGTAGAAGACATAACCGCCCGCCTCCGGAACCCCGATCATCGGCGGTACGGCCATGATCCCGCCGCTCAGGAACCGTGCCCCGCGCCCCTCGGCCCACTCCCCGCGTTCCCGCGCCTGAGCGGGGGTTCCGGTGGTGATGTCCACCAGGTCCTTGCCGGACAGATCGACACCCTCCAGCGTCTCGCCGACCGAGGCGTCGTCCAGCAGACAGGTCACGACCAGCGTGTTCGCGGCCACCGCCTCGGCGGCGCTCGCTGCGAGCGTGGCCCCCTCGGCCACCAGGGGCTCGGCGCGGCTCGCCGTACGGTTCCAGACGGTGAGGGAGTACCCGGCGGCGAGCCAGGCACGAGCAAAGGCGGAGCCCATGTCGCCGAGGCCGAGGAGGGTGAGAGAGGGGAGGGAGGGGAGGGTGCGGGAAGCGGAAGCAACGTCAGAAGTGTTGTGCGTCATGGCGATTAAGCTCGCCAATAACGCGGGGACCAGCAAGTACGCACTTCGAAGTGGGCGCTTTCCCCGAGGTATGTGACCAGGTCGGACCGGGAGAGGAGCGGATGGGCACGATGGTGACTGTCGGCAGGCCGGGCGCGCCCGACGCGTATCACTGCGGGATCGACGCGGCCATGGACGTGATCGGCGGCAAGTGGAAGGTCCTGATCCTCTGGGCGCTGGACGACAGCCCGCGCCGCTTCGGCGAGCTGCGCCGGATGCTCCCCGGCGTGACGGAGAAGGTCCTCACCACCCAGCTCCGTGAACTGGAGACGCACGGAATCGTGTCCCGCGAGGTGTACGACGAGGTTCCTCCGCGCGTCGAGTACGCGCTCACCGAATCCGGCGTCGCCCTGGGGTCCGCGCTCCAGCCCCTCAGCTTGTGGGGGCGGGAGCACGTCCTCGGAAAGGTCCGGTGAGTCCATGACATCACCGGACCTTTGTCAGCCGGTCAGGGCCTCGGCCTTGACGGCGTCGATGAACGACGACCAGTTGGTGGGTCGGAACAGCAGCGTGGGCCCGGTCGGGTTCTTGGAGTCGCGGACCGGGATGTCGGCGTACCCGTCCGCGACTTCGAGGCAGTCGCCGTTGCTGGCCCCGCTGTAAGTGGACTTGCGCCACCCGATGAAACGGTCGCCGATGTTCATGCTCGAAGACCCTCCGCTTTGAGTGACTCGATGAACGACGTCCAGTCGGCGGGCTGGAAAAGCAGGGTGGGGCCGGTCGGCTTCTTGGAGTCCCGGACGGGAACGCTGGCGTATCCGTCCGCTACTTCGAGGCAGTCGCCGTTGCCGCCTCCGCTGTAGCTGGACTTGCGCCACCGGACGAACTGCTCACTGCTGCTCATGCTCGTATTCCTCCGCTACGGCCCTGACGAGGGCGAGTGAATCCTTGTGCGACAGCGCATCGCCTAGCGCCAGATCGTAGGCCGCCTGACAATTGCTCACCAGACGGGGCTGGTCCATCAAGTGCCCTGTGTAAAGGCCTTCGACGTACGCGATCGGTGGGGCGTCCTCGAAGTTCATCAGGTACAGCATGCTCTCGGCCAGGGCGTGTTCTCCCGCATCGAACGTCAGAACATGCAGCCGCAGCCGTCCGAGCTCTGCCATCTGCGCGATCTTGCGGAGCTGCTCGGCCATGACCTGCGGACCGCCGACCTTGCGCCTGAGCGCTGCCTCGTCCAACAAGGTCCACACTACGGGCCTCTTCAGGCTTTCCAGCACCTGAAAACGCTCCATGCGGTTGACAACAAGTTGATCCAGATCATCCGACCAGTAGTTCGGCCGCCATGAACGGAAGATCGCTCGCGCGTACTCCTTCGTCTGGAGCAAACCAGGGATGAGCGCCGAACCGTAGTGGCGAATCTCCGTCGCCTGTCGTTCCAACTCCGCCACTCCCGCGAAGTGTTCGGCGTACTTGGAGTCCAGATCCTTCAGCCACCGCGCGAAGAACCCGTCCGTACCCAGCGCCGCGTCGATGCGCTTCGCGTCATCGGGGTTCGGCAGTCGGCGTCCCGCCTCGAAGTGGCTGATCAGCGTGGCCGAACACACCACGATCTCGCTCAACATCTCCTGGGTCATGCCCGCTGCTATCCGACGCAGCTTCAGCTCCTCGCCGTACTTCTGCCGAGGGGTGCGCGGCTTACTGGCTTCCGCCATGCCATCAACTCCTTCATCTGATGCGACCGTTGTCAACCCCCCACTCCTAGCCAGCGTAGCGGCCCACCTATCACTCTGTGAGTAGTTCGTCACAGAAAGCGAAAGCGGCAGGTGGCAAGGGCGTGGAGGAAGCGTTGACATGAGGGTGAATCGGCAACGGAATCAAACGGACGACGCCGTTGTGCTGCGGTGGAGCAGCCATCCGAGGTGCGTCGCCCTCGCGCGGCTGGAGTTGCGCAAGGCACTGGCCGACTGGGGGTTGGCGGCCTTGGAGGACTCGGCTCTCCTCGTGCTGTCCGAACTGCTCACGAATGCCGGGCGGCACGCCCAGGTCGTACCGGAGCAGACCATCGAGACGCACTACTTCCGCAGGCCGGCCGGTCTGCGGATCGAGGTGCACGACGCGTCGCCGGAGCTTCCGCGCAGGCGTACGCCCGAGGCGGACGCGTCCGACGGGCGCGGGCTGGTGCTGGTGAGCGCGCTCGCGGACGAGTGGGGGGTCGCCGAACGCTGCGGCCCGGGAAAGATGGTGTGGGCTGCCCTGTCGCTCCCGGCGCCGGGCGAGGGGGCTTGCGAGCGTGGCTGAGCAAGGCGGCATGGACGTGGGGACGGAACCACCTCCCCTGGGGGTGTTCGCGCGGCCGGATGTGGTCCCGTACATCACGCGGTGGTCGTCGGAACAGATCCTGCCCGCCGTGGTCCTGGCCGATGACCGGGGCATCCGTTACGCGGACGAACTGCCGCACGACCGCGACGCGCGCGGGATCCTGTGGAAACGGGTCGGGCTGAGTCCGGGGAAGGGCCGGCCGGTGTTCGGGGACGTCCACTTCCTGCGGCAGCGGCGGGCGATGCGGAAGCTGCTGTGCCAGGTCTGCGGGGGTCCGGCGGACCGTACCGAGGACGGGACGCTGTGGCTGGTGGGCGAGGACGCGGACGACCGGGAGACATGGTCGGCCGAATTCATCACCGGGCATCCGCCGCTCTGTGTGCCGTGCGCGGTGACCTCCGTACAGGCCTGTCCGCATCTGCGGAGGAGCTATGTGGCGTTACGGGTGCGGACGTTCGAACTGGGCGGGGTGCAGGGGGCGTTGTACCGCCTGCACGGTCGTCTGCCCGTGGCGTACTCCGCCGACGGCGTGCCGTTCGACAGCTGGCGCCTTCACTGGGTGCTGGCCGGGCAGCTGATCATGAGGCTGCGCGCCTACACGCTGGTGGATCTGGCGGCGGAGCACGCGGCGTATGTGAGGCGGACGGCGCGGCCCTCGACGGGCGATGCGCCCAGGTGGTCGGCGGTGAGTGATGATCGCGTACCCGAAGGAGTGAAGGGAGCGCGACTTGAGCACGGCCGGGTCGCGGACCACGCGACGATGATCTTTCCCACGTCACTCGACTCTCGGAGAACCGGAACCATGGCCACTGTCACGCAGGACATCATCACCGCCAAGATCGAGCGTTCATTCGAAACCCTGGACGCCAACCACGACGGCTGTCTGGACTGGTCGGACTACCAGAACCTCGCCGACCGCTACATCACGGCGTACAAGCTCGGCAAGGACGACCGCCGGGCCCGCGCGCTCCGGACCTTCTACCAGATCTACTGGCTGGAGCTGCTGCGTCACGCGGGCGTGGACGGGGACCGGCTCACGAAGGACCAGTACGTCACGGCCAGCCGTCTCGCGGTCATCGACACCAGCCGTCTCAACGTGACCGAGGGCGGCGGGCACGCGATGTTCGATGTCATCGACGTCAACGGCGACAACGAGATCGGCAAGGACGAGTTCGCCCGCTTCCTGACGGACGTGTGCAGGACCGACGCGCCCGACGCGATGGACGCGTTCCACAGGCTGGACACCGACGGGGACGGCGCGATCTCGCGCCAGGAGTTCATCCGCGCGGTGCGCGAGCACTTCCTCTCGAACGACCCGGACGCCCCGGGCAGCCTTTTCTTCGGACACATCTGAGCCCGGCGGCTTCCCTCACGGGCGGCAGCGGGGCGGACCGGGAGCCCGCGCGACGGGCTCCCGGTCGGTCGGTCAGTCGGCCAGTCATGCGCGGCCATGACGAGCCGGGACGAGCCTGGACCGGACCGCATGACGGGGCCGCATGGAGGGGCCGCACGACGGGCCCGCTCTAGATCACTTCCCGGAGCACGTCGTCCGCCGGGGTGGCGCTCACGCCGAGGACCTTCTCGGTCTCGGAGTGGTCGACGACGAACGGGTTGCCGGGCTTGGTGAGTACCTCCTGCATTTCCGCCCAGAACGGGTCGGTGAACGCGAGCAGGGTCAGATCGCGTTCGGTCATCTCCTCCATCCGGGGTAGCGGTGCCCCCGCGAGTTCGGCGAGCCGCACGGCCAGTTCCCGGACCGACAGGGTCGCGGTGGGCACGTGCCAGGCCCGGCCGTACGCCTCTTCGGCGCGGCTCGCGGCGACCAGCGTGCGCGCGGTGTCGCCGATCGCCGAGTAACTGTGGGGCACGTCGAGTTCCTGCGGCACCAGGACCAGTTTTCCTTCCAGGACCTGCCGCTGCACCATGTAGCTGAACACCGAGAAGGCGCCCGCGCCGTAGAACTGGCCGGCCCGCACCTCGGTGACCTTCACCCCCGAGGCGGCGGCCTCCTCCCACGCGCGCGCTCTGGTACGCCCCTTGGGGCCGGTCGCGGTCAGGGGGAAGTCCGGCGTGATGGGGCCGCTCACGGGCCCGTACGCGTAGAGGTTGCCGAGCATGACGTACGCGGCCCCGGTCCGCTTCGCCGCGCTCAGGAGCGACCCCGACAGGATCGGAAACCGCTCGGGCCAGAGGTGGTACGGCGGCACGGCGGTGGCGAACAGCGTGTCGGCGCCCTCCGTGAGCGCGGTGAGCCGGTCGGTGTCGGTCGCGTCCGCGGCGATCCTTTCGACAAGCGGGTGGTCCGGTCCGCCGCCGGTCCGGCTGACCATTCGTACCCGCTCACCGTCCCCGGCCAGCAGCAGAGCGGTCCTCGACGCGGCGGCCCCGCGACCCACGATCACATGAGATCTCATGCCGGAAACGGTGTCGCGGCACGCCCTCGTACGATAGTGGCCGGAATGCCAACCCTCCGGAGGTTCTGGCCATGCACCGCGTCGCCGCAGTCATCGTGCCGCCCGTGCTCGGCTTCGACGTCTCGATCCCGCTGATGGTGTTCAACAGCGTTCCGCACTACGACGTGCGCGTCTGTACGGCGCGGCCCGGCCCGATGCCCACCGTCGGCGGCCCCGACATCGTGGTGCCGGACGGCCTGGACGCGGCGGCGGGCGCCGACACGGTCATCGCCGTCGGCAGCGGCGGCGGGCAGGCTCCCCCGGAGACCCTCGACGCCCTGCGGAGAGCCGCGGCCACCGGCGCGCGGATCGCCTCCCTGTGTACGGGTGCCTTCGTACTGGCCCAGGCCGGTCTGCTCGACGGGCTGCGCGCCACGACCCACTGGGAGCTGGCCGGTGACCTCACCGCTCGCTTCCCGTCCGTCGATGTGCAGCCCGACCTGCTCTTCGTCGAGGACGGCGGGATCTTCACCTCGGCGGGGGCTGCCGCCGCGATCGATCTGTGCCTGCATCTGGTCAGAATCGACTTCGGCGCGGCGGTCGCCAACACGGCCGCGCGGCTCGCGGTCGTCTCTCCCGTACGGCCGGGCGGGCAGTCCCAGTTCATCGAGACACCGCTGCCGCCGGAGCGCGGCACCTCGCTCGCCCCCACTCGTGCGTGGGCGCTCGAACACCTCGATCGTCCGCTCACCCTGGCCGAGCTGGCCGGTCATGCCGGGACGAGCGTGCGCACCCTCAGCCGGCGCTTTCTCGCGGAGACCGGGCTGAGCCCGCTCCAGTGGCTGCTGCACCGGCGCGTCGACCGGGCCAGAGAGCTGCTGGAGACCACGGGGCTGCCCATGGATCAGGTGGCGCGGAGGAGCGGTCTGGGCAGTGCGGACTCCCTCCGCAAGCACATGGCGGGCCGGGTGGGACTGACCCCCACGGCCTATCGCGCGAGCTTCAACCGGGCGCCGAGCGGCGCGGCCCGTTGAGGCTGCCCGCCTGCCTGCTGAGGTCGCCCGCCGTGCTGCCCGCTGAGGCCGCCCGCTGAGGTTGGCGCTCCCCACGGACACCGCGCCTGATCCGGGCGAGGTGGAGAGGATCGTGCAAGAGCTCGCGCGGATCGGTCTACTGTGCGCGGGCACCGCGCGCTTCGATGGAGATGAGCAATTCCGAGACCGTTCCGACACGCATGGGAGCACGCTGATGCCGCTCGACCACTACGTCACGCTCGGCCGATCGGGGCTGCGGGTCAGTCCGCTCGCCCTCGGCGCGATGACCTTCGGAGAGGATCCCGGGGGCGCCGGATGCGGCGTCGAGGAGTCGGAGAGGATCCTGGCGACGTATCTGGATCACGGGGGCAACTTCATCGACACCGCGAACTTCTACACCAACACCCATTCGGAGAAGATCCTCGGTGACTGGTTCGCGGCCCGTCCCGGGCGGCGCGACCGTGTGGTCCTGGCGTCGAAGTTCTTCGCCAACCTCTTCCCCGGGGACCCCAACGGCGGCGGTGCGGGCCGCCGCTCGATCATCGCCCAGCTCGACGAGTCCCTGCGCCGGATGCGGACCGACCATCTGGACCTGTACTGGCTGCACAACTGGGACCGGCACACACCGATCGAGGAGACGCTGCGCACCCTGGACGACCTCGTGCGGGCCGGCAAGATCCGCTACATCGGGTTCTCCAACACCCCGGCCTGGGTGACCGCGCAGGCGCAGACCACGGCGCTGCTGAAGGACTGGACCCCGCTGATCGCGCTCCAGGTCGAGTACTCGCTGCTGGCGCGCACCGTCGAGGGTGAACTCGCGCCGCTCGCGCGCGACCAGGGCATGGCGCTGGTCCCCTGGAGCCCGCTGAAGAACGGTTTCCTGTCGGGCAAGTACCGGCGAGGACACCAGGTCACCGACTCCGCCCGTACGGCCTTCGTGGGCGGTCCGGACGAGGACGAGTTCGTGGTCATCGACGCGGTCGCCGCGGTCGCCGACGAACTCGGGACCACCTCCGCGGCGGTCGCGCTGGCGTGGCTGCGTGAGCGCGAGGGCACCGTCGTACCGATCGTCGGCGCCCGGCGCGTGGACCACCTGACCGGCAACCTCGCCTCCCTGGAGGTGACCCTCACCCCCGAACAGCTCCACCGGCTGGACGAGGTCTCGGCCCCGGCCCTGAACTACCCGGCGCCGATGCACGGGGCGCAGCGGACCATGCTCCAGTTCGCGGGGACGACGGTCGACGGCGAGCCCTCCACCGTCTACCCGCCGCTGCTCCAGAGCGCCGTCCGCTACTGAGCGACGTCCGCGACCGAGCGCTGTCCGCTACTGAGCGTCGTCCGCTACTGAGACCGCGCGAGGGCGCGGGCGCGGGCCATCTCGTCCGGGTCGGTGAGGGTGAGGCGGCCGATATGGAGACGGATGTGGCCGTACATGACTACGCCCAGGTCAACCGTGCGGTCGACGTCCAGGGTCCAGGCGGCGTGCGGGAGTTCGAGTGTGCCGGGCTTGGGGACGGTGCGGGCGCTCCACCCGACGGAGATGAGCCAGCACGCCTCGGCGAAGCCTTCGGTGCCGGTCGACCCGTACATCAGGTCAGGCCGGTGCCGGGCGGCCACGTCCATCAGACTCAGACCGGGAACACCGGGGACGGGCACATCACCGACGAGGGCGGTCTCCCCGTACCGGCCGCTGGTCGTATAGCCGACGACGCCGTACCGGTCGGGCCACCGGTGCAGCAGTCGCACCACCGTCACCCGCCCCTCACCGCCCACACTCCAAGCCACACCCGCGCTCCCGTCACCCGTCCCCCGCCCCCCGTCCTCGATACCGGTGATATCGGTGACATCGGAGCTGCCGGGGTCGTCCTGAAGGTGTGTGTCCGGTTTCCAAGTCACCATGAACAGGACATCAGGGACACCTGCGGTACGCCCGGTGAGTGGGTGAGCGGGTGAGCGGGTGAGCGGGGGTGGGTCAGATCACCGGGGGGCGGCCCAGGGCCGTCATGCGGCCCACGGTGCGCCAGCGGATCGGGCGACGGGTGCCGCAGGCGGTGCGTACGCCCTCGAAGAAGCCGCCGAACCAGGCGCGCAGGCCGCTCGCCGAGCGGGTGCGGGCCAGGGTGAGCAGGATCCAGGTGCCGAGATACAGCGGGATGAGCAGCGCGGGCAGATGGCGGCGGGCCAGCCAGACGCGGTTACGGGCGGTCATCCGGTAGAACTCCGCGTGCCGGGAGGGTGCGGTGCGCGGGTGCTGGAGCACCAGCTCCGGTTCGTACCGGATCGTCCAGCCCGCGTCCAGCGCGCGCCACGCGAGGTCGGTCTCCTCGTGGGTGAAGAAGAACTCGTCGGGCCAGCCGCCGGTCTCGTCCAGCATCGCCATGGACAGCGCGTGACCGCCGCCCAGGAACGTGGTCACCTCCCCGCCCCGCATCGGGTCGTCCACCCGCAGTCTGGGCACGTGCCGGCGCGCGGTGAAGCCGGTCTCGTCCGCGATACGGAAGCTGATGATGCCGAGCCGGGGATCCGCCTCGTACAGATCGGCGACGCGGGAGATCACATCGGCCTCGATCAGCAGACCGTCGTCGTCCAGATCCACCAGTACGTCGATGTCGCCGGTCTCGCGGAGCTTACGCAGAGCGACATTGCGACCGCCCGAGACGCCGAGATTTCGCTCCAGTTCCACTCCGACAACCCCGTCGGGCAACTCGGGCAGCGGGGCGCCGTTGCCGACGACGACGATCCGGGCGGCGGGCTCGCGCTGCTTGGCGACGGAGTCCAGCAGGGCACGCAGCTCGACGGGCCGGGTTCCCATGGTCAGCACGGCCACACCTACACGTGGTCGGGACACGTCCAGATCACCCCAGCTCTCGGTAACGGCGGAACTCGATGCTAACCGCCGGGGGCCATCCCACGGCTACTGCAAGGTATCCCCCTCGACGCCATTAGTTCATCTTTACTCTCGGTGGCCGCCTGTTCCCGTCGTGCGTTCCTGTGATCGGTCCCATCGGTCTGTCACTCCGTGTGAGGGGCGCGCGTCGTTGTGTGCGGGCCCGGGAGGTGCTCGTGTGTGCCTCCGCCGCCCCGGCTCACCGGCTGCCCTCGCCCCGGCTCCCTGGCGGCCTCCGCCCCGGCTTCCCGGCCGCCCTCGCCGCCTCGGCCGCCCCGGCCCGGTAACTCCCGTATGCCGTAAGCCCGTAGGGCCCTCGTCACATCCGTCGTACCGCCATGTCCTTGATCAGGCCGCTGTGGGAGACTTTCCGCATGGCGGTGGCGGTCGGTGGTGGAGAGTGAGCGAGCCGCGTTCCGCACCTACCATCGGGCAACTCGTCCTCAGTAAGCAGCTCCAGTCCCTCCGCGAGAGCGCGGGGCTCAGCCGTGACGAGGCCGGCAAACTGCTGCGTGTCACCGCCGCGACCATACGGCGCATGGAGATGTCCGAGGTCGCGCTCAAGATCCCGTACATCGAGATACTGCTGTCCGCGTACGGTCTCCCCGACGACGAGCGCGCCACCTTCCTCGAACTCGCCGAGGAGGCCGTCAAGCCCGGCTGGTGGCAGCGGTTCCATGATGTGCTGCCCGACTGGTTCGGCGGCTATGTGAGCCTTGAGGGCGCGGCCAAGACCATCCGCTGCTACGAGCCGCACTTCGTGCCCGGTCTGCTCCAGACCGAGGACTACGCGCGTTCCGTCATGGCCTTCGGCGAGATCGGCAAGTCCGATCCGGAGCGGATCGAGCGCCGGGTCGCGCTGCGGATGGAGCGGCAGAAGCTGCTCACGCGCGCGGAGGCCCCGCCGATCTTCTGGGTTGTCATGGACGAGACGGTTTTAAGGAGACCCGTCGGTTCCGCCGCCGTCATGCGGACCCAGATCGACCGGCTCCTCGACGTGGCCGAACTGCCCAATGTGACGCTCCAGGTAGCAGAGTTCGCCTCGGGCCATCATCCGGGTACGTACAGCCCGTTCGTCCTGTTCCGTTTCTCGATACCCGAGCTGCCGGACATCGTCTACATCGAGTATCTGACCGGTGCGCTCTATCTCGACAACGCCCGTGAGCTCTCCGAGCACAAGGAGGCGATGGACCGCATGGTCGCCCACGCGGAGTCCGCCCGCCGGACCAAGGAGATACTCACCGACCTCCGCAAGGAGCTGTGAGGCCCGGCCCGGCTCCCCTTCCCCCTCCTTATGTCTTATGCGTTCGCCACGCGCGGTGCGCACGAGGTGCGCGTGGCAGATGCGACAGACGTGATCGGCGTGACGCACGCGACGCACGCGGCACACGCCCCCACAGGCTCAGACTCACCACCACGGAGTTAACGGAGTTCCGATGACGGCAGGCACCCCCAAGCCCCAGGTCGACACCAGCAAGCCCCACCCGGCGCGCGTGTACGACTATCTGCTCGGCGGCAAGGACAACTACACGGTCGACCAGGAGATAGGGAAGAAGCTCCCCGACGCCTCGAAGCAGGACGCGCGGCTGAACCGGGCCTTCATGCACCGCGCCGCCGCCTGGGTCGCCCGGAGCGGTGTCGACCAGTACCTCGACATCGGTACGGGCATCCCCACCGAGCCCAATCTCCACCAGATCGTCCAGGAGGCGGTACCGGCGTCCCGGGTCGTCTACACCGACAACGACCCGATCGTGCTGCGTCACGCGGAGGCGCTGCTGATCAGCACGCCCGAGGGGGCCACCGACTACATCCAGGCCGATGTGCGCAGGCCGCTGGAGATACTCGACCACGCGCGCGGTGTCCTGGACTTCGGCCGGCCCATCGCCCTGTCCCTGATCGCGCTGATGCACTTCATCCCGGACGAGGACGACCCGTACGGCATCACCCGCACCCTGGTGGACGCGATGCCGGCGGGCAGTCTGTTCCTGTTCTCGCACGGTACGGCCGACTTCCAGCCGGAGAAGCTGGTGGGCCATGTCAACGACACGTACGGGAAGGGCGGTATCTCGCTGCGGCTGCGCACCCGCGCCGAGGTCGAGCGCTTCTTCGACGGGCTCGACATGGTGGACCCCGGACTGGTGACGGCGCCGCGCTGGTACAAGGACACGGCGGCGCCCGAGGACGCGCACAGCTCGTTCTACGTGGGGGTGGCCCGGATCGGCTGACGCCAGCCGGTCATCCCCCGGCGGTGGCGTCGCCGACAGCGGCGCCACCGGCACCGACGCCACCGACAGCGACCCCGCCGATCCAGACGCTGGTGATCGCGCTGATGTAGCGCGCCCCGCAGCGGTCCGAGGGCACCACGAGCTGGCTTCCCGCCGACTCCAGGCTCTGTCCGTCCATGGTGGTGGCCAGCAGGATCGGCACGTTCCCGAAGTCGGCGTCCATCTCCGCCCAGGAGAGCACCGTATGGTGCCCGTCCCCGCCGGTGACGGCGAGCAGAAAGCGTGAACGGTCCTTGCGCCGCCGAGCGTCGAAGGCCGGCTTCGCCGAGTCGACCACTTCGCGGAGCAGCGGACCCTCGAAGGTGTGGTGCCGTGGTCCGGCACTCGCGCAGTGGAAGACGACATCGGCGCGGTGCTGCTGCCACTGCTCGCGCAGATCCGCGACGGTCAGTGCGACGGGACGCTCGACCTCTCCCCTGAGCAGCAGGGAGACGGCGCGGGGTGGTGGGGTGGCGGCGGCGGTACTGGGACTGGTGTCGGTGCCGGTGCTGACGCTGGGTCGGCTCATCGGATTCCCCCTCGGGAGGCGGCTGCCACAGTTGGTGTGCCCAGCGGCCGGTGGGGGGAATCTCGGATACGAGCCAACAGTGCGTCTTTGCCTCGCTGATGTGAGCCGGGGGAGCGTGTTGGGGTGGCAGAAGCGATCGGGCGCCAGGCTTCACGCGTCGGGCGTCAGGTGCCGGGTGTCAGGCCTGAGGCATCAGATGTGAGATCTCCCGTGTCACGCGTTGCGTTGGTGCGGTCGGTCGACATGGACGTGGGTCGACTTCACCCGGGCCGTGACGGACGCCCCCACCTGGATGTCCAGTTCCTCGACGGCCTCGCGGGTCACGAGCGACACCAGCCGGTGCGGTCCGGACTGGATCTCCACCTGGGCGACCACATCGTCGAGCGTCACGGCCGTCACGATCCCGGCGAACGCGTTGCGGACCGAGGTCAGCGGCTCGTCGGGGACCGGATGCAGCCCCACCGCCCGCTCCTTGGCGAACGCGGCCAGGCCGACCCCGTCGATCACCCGGTTCCCCGAACTGTCCCGCTCCATGGCCACCTGACCGCTGTCGGCCCAGCGGCGGACGGTCTCCGAACTCACGCCCAGCAGTCCCGCTGCCTGGCCAATGCTGTACGACGGCATTCCGGCACTCTAAGCCGTGGCGTGGCGTGGCGGACGCTGAGCCGTGGCGTGGTGGAGGCGGCGGGACGCGGAAGGGCCCGGCCGGTTTCCCCCGTCGGCCGGGCCCCGCCACGCGCCGCTCCACGGCGCTTCCCCCTGTTCCCCCGTATCCCCCCGTTCCCCTACACCGGTGTCACGGCGCCGGTCCGTGTCAGTCCGTGACCTCGATGCGTCCGTTGGCCTCGGTGGTCCTGGCGGGGACCTGGGCCGGGACCGCGCCCGCGCCCGTTCCGCCGGGCCCGCCCGTCCTGCCCGCCGCCAGGCCCTTCAGCAGCTCCGCGAGGTCGACTCCCGTGGTGGCACTGAGGAGTTCGACGCCCTGGGCCACGTTGTCGGCGACCGTACGCGCGAGCTGCCCGGCGCCGTCCGTCGAGATCACCGTCATCTTGTCCACCGCGCTGAGCGGCTCGGACGCCTTCGCGACCACCGAGGGCAGCACCTCGACCAGCATCTGGAGGACGGCCGCGTCGCCGTACCGCGCGAACGCCTCCGCCTTCTTGTGCATGGCCTCCGCCTCCGCCGCGCCCTTGGCGCCGATCGCGGCGGCCTCCGCCTCACCCTCGATCCGTACGGCGGCGGCGAGCGCGGCGCGGTGCGCCTTCTCGCCCTCACCGGTGAGACGCGAGCGTTCGGCGTCGGCCTCGGCCTCCTTGACCAGGGCGATACGGCGTGCCTCGGCCTCCTGTTCGGCCTGGTAGCGGGCCGCGTCGGCGGGCTTGCGGACCTTGGTGTCGAGTTCGCGGTCGGTCAGCGCGGCCTGGCGCTGGGCGACCTTCTCCTGCTCGGCGAGCACGTCCTGCTCGCGCGCCGCCTGGGCCAGCGGGCCGGCCGCCGCCGCGCGGGCCGCCGCCTCGTCCGTCTCGGCCTTGATCTCGGCCTGCTTCAGATAGAACGTCCGCTGCGCGATCGCGATCTCTTCCTCGGCCTTCAGCCTGGCCTGCTCGGCGGCCCGGCGGGCCACGGCCTCCGCGATGTCGGCCTCCTGCTTGGCGCGGGCGGCCTCGGGACGGCCGAGGTCCTCCAGATACGAGCCCTCGGTGGTGATGTCCTGGATCTGGAACGCGTCGAGCATCAGGCCCTGCCCGGACAGGCTCGCCTCGGCCTCCTCCGCGACCTGCCCGGCGAAGGCCGCCCGGTCCCGGATGATGTCCTCCACCGACATCCGGCCGACGATGGAGCGCAGCGCGCCGGAGAGCACCTCCTGTGTGAAGCCGACGATGCCGCCCTGCTGCCGCAGGAAGCGCTGCGCCGCGGCTCTGATGGCGTCCTCGGTGCCGCCGACCTTGACGATGGCGACACCGTCGAGGTTGGCCTTCACCCCGCGCAGGGTGACGGCGCCGCGCACGGCGACCGGGATGTGCCGGCTGGACAGGTCGAGCGTGAACTTCTGCTGGACGAACGGCACGACGAACACTCCGCCGCCGACCACGACCTTCTGGCCGCTGGTGTCCATGGACACCCGGCCGGTGGCCGGGTCGGTCGACTGCTTGCCGCGGCGGCCGGTGACGATGAACGCCTGGCTGGGCCCCGCGACCTTGTACCGCGTGATGACGGTCAGTGCCAGCAGGGCGACGAGTACGACGACCCCCAGCACGGCGATGACGACTGGACTCATGGTGGCCTCTCCCTTGCCCCCCGAGGGACAGCGGTTCTGACAGCGGTTCGAATCGGTGCGCGTGGAACGCTCCACGCTCCACGCGCCGCGTTGGTGCACGGGGGTGTCGGCCGGCCCGGCCGCGGCGCGCGCGGTGGTCGGCGTGGGGGGTGTGGGCGGTGTGGGCGGTGGGTTCGGTGTGGGCGGTGGGTTTGGCGTGGGCGGGGACGCGCGGGTCAGCGGTCGACCGGGCGTACGGAGACGGAACTCGACGAGAGCGTCGCCTCCACCCAGATCTCCGCCCCGTACGCCACCGGCTGCTCGCTCTTGGCGGAGTACTTCACCGTCTGGCCGCCGAGCCGCAGCAGCACCTCGCCGTACCCGGTGGCCGGGATCGCGGTGACGACCGTGCCCGCGGTGCCCACGAGATCGTCGCCCCGCGGGGTCGCCGCCGTCTGGTCACGCATCAGCGCCTTGCTGAACCGCCAGGTCAGCCATCCCGCCCCGGCACCGGCCGCCGCCCCCGCGACGGCGGCCGGTACCGTGCCGAGATCCGTGGTGCCCTGGACGATCGCGCCGCCGAAACCGAGCATCGAGACGAAACCGGCGATCACCGGCAGCGACAGCAGCCCGTCGAAGAGGCCGTTGAGCATCCCGACCCCGCCGAAGAGCCCTTCCAGAATCCCGTCGAAGATCAACGACAGGACGAGCAGCACGATCCCCGCGATGCCGAGACCCAGAAACAAGGTCATCGGATCCCCCCTCCCCCACTGCCCTGGATCCCCCGCGGTCTCCCTCGGGCAGGGCGCCATGTTCCCATCCATGGACATCAGTGCGCATTGCCGGGTTCCGGCAGTCTTAACGCGTTCTTAATGCCGAGTGCCGACTGTCGACCGCCCGCCGCCGAGTGCCGACCGCGCGACCACACACCTGCACTCACCTTTACTCACGTGTAGTCACGCTTGCGGACTCAGAATGGTTTCGCCGGCCAGTCGAGCAGTCTCGCCCCGATGACGGCCGTCTGGAGGGTGTAGCGGTGCATGGGATCGGCGGGATCGGCGCCGGTGAGCTGGTGGATCCGCGCCAGTCGGTAGGTCAGGGCCCGGACGCTCAGCGACAGCCGGCGCGCGGCCTCCGCCGCCACGCATCCCGCGTCGAAGTAGACGGCGAGGGTCTCGATGAGCGGCTGGGCCCCGCCCCGGGCGGCCTCCAGGGGACCGAGGGTGCCGAGGACGAGTTCGGTCATGGCCTGCCGGTCGCGGGTGAGGACCGGATAGACGAGCAGATCGGCGGCGTGCAGGACGGGGGCGTCCAGGGCGAGCCGGGCGGCGAGGTCGAGGACGTTCAGGGCCTCCTCGTACGACTGGACCACCCCGCCCACCCCGGGCTGCGGGCGCCCGATGGCGACCCGGCCGCCGTCCGTCGCCGCGAAGGCCTGCTTGGCGAAGTAGGCCAGGACCTCCCCCTGGTCGCCGGGCGCGACACAGACCAGCCGGCCGGCCTTGGTGGTGAGCAGCACGCTGCGGTCGCCGAACCGGCCGATCAGGGCCTCCTCGACGGCGCGCGGGACGGGTTCCTCCTCGTCGTACGGGACGGCGCCCTCGGCGACCGCGACGGCGTGCGCGTAGGAGAGCCGCAGCCCGAACCGCTCGGCGTGTTCCGCCAGGCGCCCCAGATCGCTGCGTCCGTACAGCAGGTCGTCGATGAACTCCCGGCGCGCGGCGGCCTCCTGCCGTATGGCGAGCCGCTGGGCCCGTTCGTACCCCTCGGCGAACGCGTCGACGGCCTGCTCGACGGCGGCGAGGACACTGTCGACGGTGCCGCGGGCGGAGACCGGGCCGTGGGCGGGAGCCGAGCGGGGAGCTGAGCCGGGAGCTGAGCCGTAGCCGGGGGCGGAGGCGTGGCCGGGGGCGGAGGCGTGGCCGGGGGCGGGGCCGACGGCCGTGTCCGGGCGGGTGGTCGACCCGGCGGGCGACCCGGTGACCGACCCGGTCGGGGAGTTGGCGACCGCCCCGGAGACCGGCACGGCGGGGGACCCGGAGACCGGCGCGGCGGCCGGACTTGGGCCGGTGGCCGAGCGTGCGCTGTGGCCCGGGGCGGCGCCGGGGCCCGAGGCCGCGCCGGGGCCCGAGGTGGCGGCGGTGGCGGGCCAGTGGGCGCGTGCCTCGGCGAGATGCGCGACGACGAGGGCGCGCAGCCCGAATCCGGCTTCGGCGGCCTGCCGCCCCAGTTCCCGGCGGGCCAGCAGTTCGTCCCGGGTGAGCCGGCGGCCGGTCGAGGCGACGGCCGCGAGGATCTTCGCGTACCCCGTCAGATACTCGTCGGGTACCGCCGTCTGTCCCGTCACATCGACTCCTGTCCGTACCGTTCGCATCCGTCCGAGCCCACCTGTCCGAGCCCACCTGTTCGCGCCCGTGGCTGTCGCTGTCGCGGTCGTGGTCGCCGTCGGCGTCGCCTCGCCTTTCTAACCCATGGAGTCCGAGGGGCCCATGGCGCGCCGGTGCCGCTGACGTGCCGGACGGGTGCGCGAGGGGAGGATGGCGGGACACTTCGGGAGGTAAGTGACCATGTCGGCGATCGGTCGTGCGCTGTCCATCGCGGGATCGATGGCCTGGGAGATCACCTGGGCGCTGATCCTCGGCTTCGCGCTCTCGGCGGTGGTGCAGGCGGTGGTGCGCCGCTCGACCGTCGTACGGCTGCTGGGCGACGACCGTCCCCGTACGCTCACCCTGGCCACGGGCCTCGGCGTGGCCTCGTCGTCGTGCTCGTACGCCGCCGTCGCGCTGGCGCGCTCGCTCTTCCGCCAGGGCGCGAACTTCACCGCCGCCATGGCCTTCGAGATCGCCTCCACCAATCTGGTGGTCGAACTGGGTGTGATCCTGGCCCTGCTGCTGGGCTGGCAGTTCACTCTGGCGGAGTTCGTGGGCGGGCCGGTGATGATCGTGATCATGGCGGTGCTGTTCCGGATCTTCCTGCGCGGACGGCTTCTCGCGCGGGCGCGGGCCCAGGCCGGGCGGGGCCTGACCGGTTCCATGGAGGGCCACGCGGAGATGGACTCGTCCGTACCGGGCGAAGGATCGTTCGCCCGGCGGCTCCTGTCCCCCGAGGGCCGTACCGCGGTGGCGCACGTCTTCGTCATGGAGTGGGCCGCGATCCTGCGCGACCTGGTGCTGGGCCTGCTCATCGCGGGCGCGATCGCCGCCTGGGTCCCGGACTCCTTCTGGAGCGCCTTCTTCCTCGAAGACCACCCCCTGGCCGCGAAACTGACGGGCCCCCTGATCGGCCCGCTCGTGGCGATCGCCTCGTTCGTCTGCTCCATCGGCAATGTGCCGCTGGCCGTGGTCCTGTGGAAGGGGGGCATCAGCTTCGGGGGCGTGATCGCCTTCCTCTACGCCGACCTCCTGATCCTCCCGATCCTCAACATCTACCGGAAGTACTACGGCCCGCGCATGACGGCCCTCATCCTCGCGGTCTTCTTCACGGCGATGGCGGCGGCGGGCTACGCGGTCGAGTTCCTCTTCGGCGCCCTGGACCTCGTCCCGGACCACTCCCACGCCAGAGTCCCGGACGAGGGCGTCTCCTGGAACTACACCACCGCCCTCAACATCGTCTTCCTCCTCCTCGCCGCGACCCTGATCCACCGCTTCCTCCGCACGGGCGGCCCGGCGATGCTCCGCGCGATGAACAGACCGCCGACCCACTCCTGACCGCGCGCGGGCGCGGGGCAGAATCGTGTGCCCGCGCGGGCGGGACGGGGTGCGGGGGCGGAGGTGGTTGAGCCTGTGGCGGGGAAGGGCGCGGTCGGGGCGCCTCGGGGGTGGGTGACGGCTCCCGCGTCGTCGTCGTCCTCCTTCTCCTTCTCCTGGGACGCGACTCAGCGGGTGCGGTGGGGGCCGAGGTCTCTCAGGACCGTGCCGAGTTCGTCGCGGGTCAGGGCCGGTGCGGGGAGCCCGCCGGCCGGTTCCGTGCGCAGGCCGTCGAGGCTGAGGCCGAGATAGCGGCGCCAGGCGTCGGGGGCGGTGGCCGCCAGTGCGGGTACGGTACGGCCCAGCGCGGCCAGGACGAAGAGCACGTCCTCGGTGGTGATGTCGTCGCGCATCGTGCCCTGCCGCTGGGCGCGTTCCACCAGCAGCCGGACGGTCTCGCGGTTCTGCTCGTGGAGGGCCTCCAGCGAGGGGACGCCCGGGATCCCGGTGGTCATCAGGTCGTTGGCCCCGCGGTCGGCGGCCAGGCCCGCGAAGACGGAGACGAAGTACGTGGTGAGGCCCGTCCAGGCGTCCTCGCACTCCCGCGCCTTCGCACCGGCGCGGGACGTCTCGGCGAGCGTCTCGTGGAAGACGGCCTCGACGAGCGCCCCCCGGTCGGGGAAGTGACGGTACAGCGTGGCGTTGCCGACCCCCGCCCTGCGGGCGATCTCGTCCAGCGACGCGTCCAGACCCTGCTCGGCGAAGACGTCCCGGGCGGCCTCGGTCAGCAGCGCGCGATTGCGCCGGGCGTCGCGCCGCAGCGGCGCCGCGCCTTTCCGCTCGCTCGCTCCCGTCACCGGCTCACCGCCTCCCAGAGATCCGTACCGCCCGCGCGTACCGTCCACGCGTTTTACCGGTCGGTCCGGTGGTCGCCGATGCTACCCGCGGGCGGGGGGGGGGGGGGTGATTGGGGGGCGCCCCCCGGGGGGCGGCGGGGGGGTG